>JBHIXE010000020.1:7322-26253 GCA_041984905.1 Verrucomicrobiales bacterium
AACGGGCCGGAAGGTCAGGCCGGCAAAGCGCCCGGCACCGCAGCTGAGTTCCGGGGACGCAAGCGCTCGCTCTACGAAGGCGGCGTTCGGGTTCCGGCGCTGATTGAGTGGCCCGCCAAGATCCAGCCCGGTTCCGTCACGGATGTCCCGGCCTGCACGGTCGACTACTTCCCCACCATCATGGCCGCCGCTGGATTTGCCTTGCCAGATCCTGACCGCCCCATGGACGGGATCGATCTCCACCCCTTATTTGCTGGCGAGATGAAAGAGCGCCCCAAACCACTGGGATTCCAGGATGGCCAACAGCGAGCCTGGAACGACAATCGCTACAAGATCTACAGTGGCGACAAAGGGGAAACCTGGGAGCTCTACGATCTGGTGGCAGATCCCAGCGAAACCACGAACCTCGCCTCACAGAAACCTGAAGTGGTCGCCGGGATGCTGGAAAGCTTCAATGCCTGGCAGGCCAGCTGCAAAGTCAGCGACTCCGGCGGCGACTACTAGCCGTTACTTCCGACTAAGAAACGTCGCTTGCACCCCGTTCCAATTCCAGGCAGCATTTTCCAAATTCATCCTATGACCCCTACCAAACATATTCCCCTCCTCGTTGTTTCCCTTCTGACCCTGACTCTTAGCGCTCGCGCTCAAGACGCGCCCAGCCAGGAAGATCTGGAAGCCCAATTCACGGCCATGATGGCCAACGCCACACTCGAAGGGAAAAACGTTGCGATCGTCGATGGCAGTCTCGGTCAGGCCTCCGGCGATTCCTACAAGATCGTCTCCGCCAGCAAGATGGAGGGCGATCAATGGCAGATCATTTATCTTGCTACCGTAAAGGGTCAGCAAGTGCCCCTGCCTATCCCGGTGACCATTCAGTGGGCCGGCGACACCGCCGTGCTCATTCTCGACAACATGCGAGGCTACTCCGCTCGGGTGCTTTTCTACGACGACACTTATGCTGGGACTTGGAGTGGAAATGAGAAAGGTGGCGTGATCTCCGGGATTATCACTCGGGATCAGTGAACAGTTCGACAGTGGGACAGTTCGACAGTAAACAGTCGGAAGCCTATGCCGAACGTTCAGGTATTTGAGAGCCCTTCTCCTGAAGAAGAGGCCGTGATTCAGATTGTCGAACAGAGAATCGTCGGAGCGTTTGATGACCTCTGCACAGGTCTGGAGGGACCGGCACAGCTGGCGATCATCGACATCAATGACTTCGAGGGCCCGGAGTTTTTCGAGGCGCGGCTACTGGTCGTTTCAGGGATTGGTGACCAACAGAGCAGAGTGCAAAGGAGTGAGGAAAAGGGCGAATGGATACGAGACATTTGGTGCCGTGGAGCCAGCGAAGGGAAAGGAACGAATCTCTTCGGAGAGGATTACTTTCAAGAAGATGAAGGACTTCTCCAGCAAGTGCTGGACACGTGGGAAGAGGCAGACGTAGACGAGATCGATCAGAAGTATTTCTTGTGGGGGATGATTCTAACGGCGGCCGTCTCGGCGAAAGTCAACATAGGGAAAACTGGTTTGCCGTGGATTATCGAAAACGGCCAAAACGACTTTGCCCCCTTAATCTGTGCCAAGGTCCTCAATCCGAATGGGGAAGCTGCCGACTATTTGAAGGAAGTCTGGCGCGTGGAAGGATAAGAGCAGGTTTCTTAGACGCAGACCCAATCGCCCTACTCTCTGTCATATGCCAAACGTTCAGTTAATTGAGAGCCCGTCACCTGAAGAAGACGCGGTGATTCAGATTGTAGAGCAGAGAATCGTCGGAGCGTTTGATGACCTCTGTGCGGGCCTTGAAGGACCAGTGCAGCTGGCGATGATCGATATCAACGACTTCCAGGGGCTCCAACTCTCCGAAGCTCGCCTCCTTGCGGTTTCTGGAATTGGCACTCATCAGTCCAGAACGCAGTTAGTGGAACGAAACCGTTTTTCGATGCGAGATTTTTGGCATCGCGGCCCCATTGACGTGAAAGGATCCAATCTGCTTGGCGAACGTTACTATCAGGAAGATGCCGACTTGATCCAGGCAGTCACTGAATCTTGGAAAGCGGCGGCGGTGAACATAGTCGATCAGCACTATCGCATGTGGAGCTTGATTCTGACTGCCACAGCCTCTGCTCGGAAGAAGTTGGATGGGGTGGGACTTCCCTGGATCCTAGAGAACGGCGAAGATGATTTTGCCCCCTTAACTTGTGCCAAGGTCCTCAATCCCAATGGGGAAGCAGCCGACTATTTGAAGGAAGTTTGGGGAGTGGAAGGATAGTTGGAGGCTTCCAGCCTTCACTAGATCGCCGCCCCGATCCGCTTGGCGACGTCCAAACCGGACTGGAGCGCGAGATGAACGCGGCCTTTTCCGGCGAGCGAGTCTCCAGCGAAGTAGAGCCCATAGTCTTCCGCCGTGGCGAGCACCTGGGCGTCGGCAGGCTGGTGAGGATGGGCGAATCGCCAGCGATGCTGATGATACCAGGATGGTTGCAGGTCCGTCGGCCAGCCGAGCAACTGGTTCACATAGGTCAGCAGATCGGGCACCAGTTCGATTTCATCCCGGTCAAAGTTGTGCTCGCTCCAGCCGGGATGGGCTTGGACCATGATGGCGGTCTGCCCTTCTGGCACACGATCCGGCTTGTCGTTCTCGAAGCTGAGCCAGGCCACCGGATGGTCGCGGTCCACGTTGAGCAACGCATAGAAGTCTCCCGGCCGGGTCAGCTCCTCCTCATAGGCAAAGAGAAAGGCGAACTGCGTGACGTAGATGGCTTTGCTCAGCGCCTTGGCCAGATCTTGGGTAGGACCGCCCCACTCGCTGTCTTCCAGAATCTGGACGGACTGAGGCGCGGGAGCGGTCATCAACACCGCATCATAAGGGCCGAAGGTTTCGTCCTCGGTGCTGATCAACTTCCATAGCCCATCCGCATGCTCCATGCGCTCGATCCGGGTTTCCCGCTTGATCTCCGCATTTCCACACTTGGCGGCGAGCAGCTTGCCAAGGGTGCTGATCCCGCTCCGATAGGTCCACCTGGGCTTGGCGTTCTCCTCTGGATCGCCGGGCTGCTTGTTGCCGGAGAGATCAAAGGTCCAGACGTCGCGGGCAATATCCACCAACTCCTCAGTGGGCAGCTGGTGCCGGATCAGATCCTCCACTTCGGCCGTCTCCGCCTTCAAATAGTTGGCGCCATAATCGAAGCGGACACCATTCATCGTCTTGGAGGCCGCCCTTCCACAGAGTCCCCGGCTCTTCTCAAAAACGGTGATCTCAATGGGTTCCCGGCGAAGCTTCCAGGCGGCGGCCAAACCCGCAGCGCCGGCTCCGATGATGGCGAGATGTTTCATGTGTAGCGGCTTACGTCAGAGCGCGCGTTGAAGTTGTTTCAGTAAACAGTGCGACGGTGGGTCAGTAAACTGTGCGACAGTGGGTCAGTAAACGGTGCGACAGTATACAGTGAACAGTCGGATAGGCTTCGCGACCGTAGTGGATGGAAACGAGCTCCCTTCTAGTGCGGATCGATTCAGTTCCGCCACTACGCGGCTGAGAAGGGTATGGAACGCGGTCCGTGGGTTTGACCGGGTCCCGGAGATTGGAACGGTTGTAATGTTAGTCTGAGCGCTGCTTTAGTTGGATACAGGTTCAGGGTCATTTTGTCCAGCAGGACTCGGAGCGGAGGGCCGGAGGCCGGAGCGCAGAGCCCTGTTGGGGTGGCATGGGGGTTGGTAATTTAGGGCGCCATGGGGTCTCTGGTGGTTGTAGTAGATTCGCCAATCTTCCAACATCACATTGGCTTCCTCCACGCTGTAGAAGAGTTCGCGATCCAGCATTTCCGCCCGCAGACTGGCATGGAAGCTCTCGACATGCCCGTTTTCCCAAGGGGATCCAGGCTCAATGTAGCGCGGCCCAATCCCGGCCTGATCCAACCACTGCCTCACTTCGCCCGCGATGAACTCCGGGCCATTGTCACTACGAAGATACGCCGGTTTGCGCCCCTGACAGATCATGATTTCCTCCAGGCTGTCGATCACTCGTGGAGCAGGAAAGTTGCGCGATGCTCTGAGCATGATGCACTCCCGGGTGCTCTCATCGATGATGGAAAGGATCCTCAGGCGCGAGCCCTCACAGGTCGCATCCTGCACGAAGTCGTAGCTCCACACTTCGTCCCGCTGAGTGGCTTGACGCCGCTCCCGGATCACTCCCTCGATGCGGCGGCGCTTGCTGCCGCGGCGCCGGGCCATCAGCCCGTGTTGGCGGCGGATCCGTTGCACCCGTTTGGCATTGATGGGTGTCTCGGATTGCTCCCGAAGCAGCGCGGTAATCTTGCGATAGCCGAGGGTCGGATGGGCGCGGCTGAGTTTCATAATCCGTTGCTCTTGAGCCGCCTTGGTGGCGTTGGGGGCAGGCCGGTGATAGAAGGTGCTCAGCCCCAGGCCTAAAGCCCGGCAGGCAGCTCGCAGGCTGCCCAAGCCCTGGGCAACGACATGCCGCACGGCGCAGCGCTTCTTCTCCGGCCCTACCACTTTTTTGAGTTCACTTCCTTCAGAATCTGGATGTCAATCGCTTGATCGGCGACAAGGCGTTTGAGGCGGACGTTCTCCTCTTCTAACTCTTTGAGCCTCCGAGCCTCATTGAGGTCCATCTCCCCGTATTTGCGCTTCCAGCGGTAGAAGGTCTGCTCGGTAATGTTGTGCTTGCGGCAAACATCGCAGGTCTTCTGCCCCTCAGCTTCGTTCAGGATACGAATGATTTGCTCTACTTTGTGTCGGGTCTTCTTCATCGGTCAGTTCTGGTTCGATTGTCGCTCAGAACTAACATTCACACCATTCCAACTTTCGGGGGCCCGATCAATGGCACGGACTGCGGCTTCTGCGCTCTCGAGAGTAACGCAAAAGAGGTCCATCTGCGAGAGTTCGCAATCCGGCCAGAGAGCCAGGGGAGAGGTGTCGGGACCGCCTATCTGCGTCTGTTGACTCGGGAGGTTCAGAGAGCCGGGAAGCCGTTGCGACTACGAGCCTTCAGGGCCAACAAAAGAGCCATAGCGCTCTACGAACGGGTGGGATTTCTTCAAACCGGGCAGACTGATCAGCAGTATTTGTTTGAGTGGCTCACATGATGCCTGTGCTTCAGGGGCGCGTCAGCTGCACTTTCCGGAACGTCACTTTCGACTTGGGATCCTCGGTGATGACGCCGAACCCGACTTGGCTGTAGCGTTGCTTGATGACGCCGTAGCGCTGCTCATATTGCTCCAGCACCATCTGACCGTTCACCTCCACATCCATGACTCCCTTGTCAGCGGCTATATGGAACTGGATCACGCCCGAGTCATTCAGTGGCGCCAAAGCTGATTTACGAGGCTCGCCGTAGCTCTTTGCCAGGGACACGATCCCATCTCCTCGATCGATCAGGAAACGCACGTTCGCCCAGTCATCGTACTTCCCGGCCTCCGGATATCCATAGGTGATCATGGCCGTGGTGGCGGAGTCCGGCGAGGCGGGCTCGATCAGGACTTCGCCAGTGATCTCAAAGACCGGTCCCAGCCGGGACAATGAAGTGAGAAGGTTGAGACCTGAGCCGCCCTGCCAGGTGAGTTCGTCCTTGCCAAACTTCCAATGCTCACCCTCCTGGACCCATCCGGAACCATCGTCACCAGGGAGGAAAATCACGGGGTTACCACCTTCGGAGGCCGCTTCCAATTCCATCATGGCAAGGCGGTCGCGGATGAAGGGTTTGGCATCCTCCGGCACGCCGGCGGTTTCCAGCCCCTGGCGGTAGTAATCCGCCGCGTATCTGGCGTTGAACCCATTCTCGGCAACTTCCGCGTCCTTGAGAAGAGGACCGGCCGGGCTCACAAAAGCGGCTGTTTTGTCGCGGAGAAACTCCATATCATAAAGGTTCCACTCCGCTTGAATCCGCGGATCCAATTGAAACTCCAGCGCCTGGAGAAGGGGCCAGGCGCGATCGTATTCCTGGCACATATACCAGAAGGCGGCTGCCTGGGACTGGTCAAACGCTCTCCAGGGTTCACGCTCAGCCGAGTTCAGATAGCCATCGAAGAGCTTCTGAAAGGTGTCGCGGCCCCGCAACTCGATGTAATAGTAGTGGGGGAGATCCCATTCCGAAGCGCAGTCGCGGTGAGCCTGGATCAACCACCAGGGCGAAGCCGTGTCAAATCGGTGCGTGTCCAGACAAGCCTCGCCAAACTTCACGATCTGGTCGTGGCTGCCGCCCCATCGAGGGCGCATTCCCCAGAGCAGGTTGGTATAGGCTGGAACATAGTCGACCTGAGCGTTGACGGCGCAATCGAACCAGTGCCGCAATTCTTCGAAATCGTCGTGGTTGCGGCCCATCTCCACGGTGATGAGGGACGCCGCTGCTGAGGGGTGGTCCGGGTTCTCGGTGTAGGCCTGCTCCAGGGTCGAGTGAGCGTCTTCCAGGTAGCTGTTGAACCGCTGCCACTGGCTATTCGTTACGGTGGAGGCATAGCCCCCGCCCCTCGCTTCCCAGGCTTTCTCGACATAATCTTTGCCTTCGATGAGGTGTTTCAGCCAGGGTTCCACATCGGGATTGGCCAGGACAACGTCAGACATGGCACTATGGTGTGCATCGAAGAAGCGGAAACGGTCATTCATCCCTCGGTAACAGCGATATCCCAGGATGGCGTGTTCGGCGACCCAGTCGTCCACATGGGCAAACCCGCCATGACTTTCCAGGCATAGCCTCAGGAGGTCCAACGCCTGAGTCGCCGCGGCCTGCGCCCTGGCCTTGGCTACGTCCCCTTGTCCCAGACTCAACACCCGCTCGTAACTGACTGCGGCATGATAGGCAAGGACTTCAAATTTGGGTTTGGCGGATAGCTGCTCAACGGCTTCTCGCAGAAGGTCAGGCCGGTTGCTGCGGTCCCACTTTCCCACAATATAGGCCAGGACCGGGTCGGCTTTGGCGTCGACTTCGATCGCTTGGCTCTCGTCCCGCATCTGCTGCGCCGAAGGGCCATCTGCAGCGGCCACGTCGAAGGCCAACGCGCGTAGCACGAACGCCTGAGCATCAGGAGCGCGCGATTCCTGATCGGCCAGCCAGTATCCGCCCAGCCAGCTCTGAATGCGTTGGCTGACAATGTCGTGAGTCACGGCCTCGGGCGCGAAGGAAATGGGCCCGGTGCCTTGATTGGCAGGAGCCGCAGGAGAGCTTGGGCTGCTGTAGCTGACGGTCGGCTGAATCGGCAATTCCTGGCCCATGATGTACCAGAAGAGGCCTCCGATCATGATGAAGGGCGTCGAGATAAAGAGCACGAGCATCCAGGTGGGAGTCGGCTTTCGCTTCGAGCCCGAGCGAGAGGAGTTGGATTCCGGATTCATGGGCTCCCCCCGTTAAATCCCAGATCCGGATTGTGGTCAAGTTAATGCGGACACGAACTGTTTGAGCCCGAGGTATGGAAGCACCTAAAACGGATCGGGTTCCTCTTCTCCAGAAGCAGAGGGGCCAAACTTGCCGAGTGGCCGGACCATTCGGCTGGGGAGCGGGCGCACTCGTTCAAAGATGTTCCTGGTGAGCTGGGCAGACGTCTCGTAGCCCCGGTCGAACATGTCCATCTTGGCGTCGATGTTATCGATGTGATGGAGCACCATGGCTTCTGGCGTCTTGGGCAGAACCGGGGAGCCAAACTGATATTCGCCATGATGGGAGGCGATGAGATGGAGCAAGTGCAGGCGCACCTGATCGTTCGAGGGTTCGGCGTCTTCCCAACCGGCTGCTTCCGGCAGGGCCAGGACGTCTCGCCAGAGTTTGTTCACGATCTCCATACCGAGTGAGATGTGGCCGAGCAACTCGCCCACTTCAAAATAGGGCATCGCAAAGTCGTTCTCTGCATAGGCGCTCTCCCAGAGCTTGCCGCAATCATGGAAGAGCACTCCCGCAATGAGCAGATCCCGGTTGAGGTCCGGATAGGCCCCAGCGACGGCCTCCGCATTGCGCATCATTTGGGCTACGTGCTCCACCAGTCCACCGCGCCGAGCGTGGTGATAGTTGCGAGCCGCGGCGGTTCGCCGGAGCCGATCGCCAAATTGTCTCAGGAACTCTTCGCAGAGGGCCCGTAGTCGGGGATCCTGTTGCTCGCTCACCATGCGCTGGATGTCCGCATAGTCACGGGCCTGCTTGGCGCGAAGCTCGGCAGAGCCTTCCAGCATGGAGGCCCGCTCTTCTTCGGTGAGGGAACGGATGCTGAGATTCTTCGGCTCGATCCCGTAGGGATCATTGCGGAACCAATCCCCGTTGGCCGCCACAAATGTCCCTGGCGGATACTCGGTCGCCTGGGCAAACAACGGGGAGTCTTCCCAGATTCGGAGAGTCAGTTGGTCTTCGGCATCTGCGAGGTTCAGTTCGTAAAAGGGTTTCCCGCCTCGTGAAGTTTTGGAGAGTAAAGACTCCACCTGACCGTGAACAGAGTAGGGAGCCGGGTATTCCGTGACACGACGCCGCAGACCGCGGATGGAGATCGCTTCCATTGCCACCACACCTAGCATGAAACTAACAGAGCACTAGCGGATTTATGAGAAGCGAGGAACAGAGGGACCGCGGCAAATGGGGCTCAAAGCTCAAAATCAGTTTAATCAATCGAAACTTGCTAATTTTTGCGATTTGAATAATTTCCATCATTGATCTGGGGATTTTTCTAGTCCTCAGGATGTTCCTCGCTATGTTTTTGCCATGTCTCTGCAGCTGAAAGAATCCTACGTCATCATCATTCTGGTGTTGGCGCTTGGCTTTCCCTACGTGTTCGCGATCTTCATTTCGCGCGGGGACAATGGCTCCTCGGAGCGCCTGTCGCAGATGGAGGAGACGCTGAAGGGGATGAAGACCCTGGAAAAGGCGCTTGAGGACGAACGTTCGCAGAATTCAGAGATGCGGGACGAGTATCACCGGTCCCGGGCGGCTCAGCTTCAGCGGGAAGGGGAATTGCAACAGAGCTTGGCCGAACTCCGCCAGGAACTGGTTCCCAAGGTATCGGCGCTTCAGGAAGAGAAGGATCTGCTCGCCAAGAAGCTGTTGGAGTTTGATGCAATGACCAAGACGGTGAGTCAACTCAACCGTCAACTGGAGGAAAACACGGTCAGTCTAAAGAAGGCGGAAGCGGATTTGGCCAAGATTCAAGAGGTGGCCGATGAGCGGTTGGCCAAGATCGAGACCTTGGAGAAGGAGAAGGCCACTCTGACGGCTAAGGCCAAGGAAGCGGAGAGTCTGAAGGGGGAAATGGAGAAACTGAACTCCAAGATCCAGACGGAAGCCGCCGTGAAAGGGGATTTGCTGACCCAGATCTCCCAACTGGAAAAAGATCTCGCCAAGGCGCAGGAGAATCCCGAGCTCGCCGCCGCGGAGACTCAGATCGCCCAATTAGAGGAAGGCATGCGGAAGATGGAATCGCGCCATCAGTATGCGGAGGCGGTGAAAGGAGACCTTTTGCGACAGATTTCCCGGCTCCAGAAGCAGGTGGAGGAGACAGCCCCAGCAACGTCTGTAAATCCCGATCACGGCAAAGAGGTGTCTGCCTGGATGGATCTCCAGATGCAGTCTCAGGAGCGATTGGTGGAAGCCAACCGGATGGCGGAGGAACGCCAACGCCGGATCAAGGATCTGGAATACGCCTTGAAGGATAGCCCGATCCAGGCGGCCGCCGCCAATCTCATGAACGCGGATCTGCCCCCCAGCGTGCAGGATCCGGGCGAACTCAATATTCGCGCCGTGCCGCTGGTCCAGACCATCAAGGCCGCCAAGCGGGACGAATTGCCGGTGAGCGAAAGAGACAGTCTCATTCAGAAGCGAAACCTCGGCAAACTGGCGGCCCGCGTTCCCATCAATTCCGCAGAAAGTCCGCTCCCGTTGGATCAGGCCGACGCGATTCGCAGCGCCATCCGGGAAACGAACGGGCAATCTTACTTTGTGGCTGTCAGCTATGCCGACCCCGCGGAGAAAGAGCCGGTGGTTGCGGCATTGGAACGGGCAGGTGTCCTGACCAAGTTTGTGAAACCCCTGCTTCCCGAGGGCGCTTCTGTCCAGGCGGTTCAGGTAGGTGCGACCAGCCAATTCAACGAGGAAGATCCCAAGAAGAATCGCGTGGTGGAACTGTGGCTGGTGCCCTGAACTGGCACTTCCAGGGCTAACTGTGCTACTGTGAAGGGTGTCCGATTCCGATTCCCCAATTCCCAGCCCCCAAGATTCCCTCGTTAAAGTCGGCAGCTTTTTTGTCCGCTATCGCAATGCCTTGGCCGTGCGGGCTGATCTCTCGCCCGCCTACGTCGATTACTATCTCCATCTCATGGATCAGGGGATCAAGTATGAGCCGGACCACGACAAGCGACTCAAGGATGCTCTCGCCGCGATTGTGTTGCACGCGGTGACTCGACCTCGCATGGAGACTCACGCCTGGACCCTGAATTTTCAGGATCCGCTCATCAACCTCTTCGTGACCGCTTCAAATCCCGGCGAGAACTTCACGGGACGCATCTTTACCGATGGAGTCCGGGAAGCGAACCAGGGACTTCTGGGAGCGCAGGTCACGATGCTCGGTCACGAGCCGCGCACCAGCACCATTGAGTTGACCTCGGCGGAGATCTTCCCCGTCGTGGAGCATTTCTACCGGCAGAGCGAGCAGCGCACCGCCAAGATCTTCCACCTTCGAGAGGACGAATACATGATGGTCAGTGCTCAGCCGGATTGCGATGAAGAGTGGCTGGAAGAACTGGACCTGGAGAAGGCGCGCCGGCTCGATCAGGACGAGGAACTCTCCCAACTGGAAGAGCGCCTCTTTCGCTTTCATTGTGGCTGTAGCCTGGAACGAATCTTTCCCGCCATCGCGCCCCTGGCAAGGCAGGGACTCGACGAGCTCTTTCTAGGCGATGAAGCCATCACCGTGACCTGTCCCCGTTGCGCCGCCAAGTGGCGCCTGACCCGCGAGCAATTGGAAGCGGTGATGGAGGAGTAGACCGGCCATTGGCCGGTCTTAGTGAACAGTGAACAGTGAACAGTGTCTGGCTGAGCCACTGTTTACCGTTCACTGTCTCACTGTTCACTGACAAGTAGGCTTTCGCCTACTTGAGTTCCGCCAACTTTGCTTTGATGGCTTCGAAATTGGGCAAATCACCGGGGCTGTCGCTGCTTTCGGCGTATTGGATCACACCGCTTTTATCCACGATGAAAGCGGAACGCTTGGGGACACCGCCCATGATGAGGTTCTTCTCTGGAAGGAAGCTGTCGTAAGCGACGTCATAGGCCTTGGCCGCCGCGTGTTCGTAGTCGCTCAGCAGAGTCATGCTGATGCCTTCTTTCTCGGACCATGCCTTTTGGGCGAAGGGATTGTCTCCGGAAATACCTACCACGGAAGCGTTCAGGGAGGTGTAATCGTTCATGGAAGCCGTGATCTCACAGAATTCCTTGGTGCACACGCCAGTGAAGGCCATGGGAACGAAGAGGAGGAGAATGTTCGACTCGCCGACCTTCTCGCTAAGTTTCCAGGTTTCAGGGCCTTCCGCGCCCAGGGTGACGAGTTCAAAATCCGGTGCAGGCTGTCCAACTGGTAATGCCATGGTTGTAGTTTGGTTGAATTTGGTTATGGATGAAGGTTCTGGCGGCGACTATAGAAGGGCCCACCCGTAAGTAAAGGGGGAGCCTATCGAGATCCCCAATTGTTTGTCCATGTCTGACTCTGACGTACCCATTTCCGCTGATTCCCTCCATCTGCGTCTCGCCGCGGCCAACGCGCTGATTCGCCGACGTCGCAGTATCAAACCCGTCCTGATGGATGAGGATAAACCAGTCGATCCCGCTATCCTGGGCAACATCCTGGAGAACGCCAATTGGGCGCCGACTCATGGGATGACCGAGCCCTGGCGCTTCAAGATCTTCATGGGAGATAGCCGGGAGAATCTCGCCGATTCCCTGCAACGGATCTACAAGGAGATCACGCCGGAAGCGGAATTCCGGCCGGACAAGTACGAGAAGCTCGGAAACACGCCACTGCTCGCGCCGGTTGTGATCTGCATCTGCATGAAGCGGCAGGAGATCGAGAAGATCCCGGAGATTGAGGAAGTGGAAGCCGTGGCCTGCGCGGTGCACAACATGCACCTGACGGCTTCCGCGTTGGGAATGGCGGCGTTCTGGTCTTCGCCACCGCTGGTTTATACCGAAGCGATGAATCAGTTCCTGGAGTTGGGCGTCAAAGACAAGTGCCTGGGACTCTTTTACCTGGGCTGGCCTCTCGATGAAGAAGACTGGCCGCAAGGTGAGCGCAAGCCCATCCAGGAAAAACTGGAGTGGTTTGAGTAACTCCCTGGTGCTTCGTAACTTCCCCTTGGTATGAACAGTTTGTTGCTGGCCTTTTCCTGGCAAGACATCACCAATGCGTCGTCCAACGTCGTACTGCAGATCATTGCTTGGGTGCTGATTGGGATTGGCATGGCCGGCACGATTCTGCCTTTCGTTCCGGGCACGCTGTTTGTGCTGGCTGGAGGACTGGTGCTTCGGCTGGGATTGGGCGATGAGAGCGGGCTGACCTGGGTCACGATCGGAATTCTGACGGCGTTTTCCGCCCTGGCCTTCTTTGTGGATTGGGCGGCTTCGGCGCTTGGAGCCAAGTGGTTCGGCGCATCCGGGTGGGGCGTGTTCGGCGCCGTGGCGGGAGGGATTCTGGGAGCGCTCTTCTTCAATATTCCCGGCCTGATCTTCGGCCCCTTTATCTGCGCCTTTGCCCTGGAAGTGCTCATGGCAGACCGCAAACTCGGAGCGGCCACTCAATCCACCTGGGGAGCCTTCGTGGGCACGGTGTTGGGAATCATCCTGAAGGGTGGCCTGACCATTGCGATGTTAGCCTGGATCCTTCTGGATATGTTTAAGTGGAAGTAAGAGCGAATTCTGAGTGTGCGCTTGCTCGGACGCTATCAGATTTCGGAATTCGGTTTTCGGATTTCGGTTTTCCCTACTTCAAACCACTCGTACTTCCGGTGTCGGCGCACGAGGTCCCGAATCTCCCGGAAGGTCGAAGGCCTGGCCCCCTCTTTGATATTGGTGGCCCCGATCTCGTAGGCGAGGCTCCATTGGCGCATCAGATCGGAATAGCCCCGCCAGAGCGGATACCCTGGCTGATAGATGTGGGTGGCTTCTGAACTGACCCCATTGAGCTCGATCACCTTGAAATCCCGGCCTTCGCGCAGGGCGTCCACGCTCGGAGTCCGCAGGTCATACCGGCCAAAATAGAAGCCGGAGAACCCACGACTGAGCTCGTCGATCGAGGTCCGCAATGCTTCCGTGATGTGTTCCCGGCCATCCAGGAAGAGAGCGCCACGGCAATGGGTGCCGAGATCCGTGAGGGGAACCTCTTCGCCTTTCGCCGGCACGGTTTCCAGCAGATCCTCGTGCTTGATGAGGAAGAACTTGGCCATGCGCACCGATCGGGAGTGATTGAGGATGAGTGCCTCCAGGGTGTCTTCGCCATTCCCGGTCACACTCACGAGCTTCTTGTGGGTGATGGAGTAGATCTGACCCTGGGCCTCTCCGGGTTTACGGAAGTAGAACACCCCGAATTCCTCTCCCGGCGCGAACTCCTGAGCAATGACCGCGTAACGACAAGCCGTCAGGTAGTCCACGGCTTCGGTTTCATCGCGGATCACCGCGACGCCCTGACCACGTTCTCCGACGTCGGGTTTGAGAACGATTGGATAGCTCAAATCGTTCGCGAGCATGAACTTGCGCAGATGGGCGATCCGCTCGTCCGGGAGAGTGTTTTCGGCGATGAGGCTCCAGCGTGCAATGAGGGGATGGGGCTCCTGCCGGGTTCCCTGGAGTCCCGAGAGGATCTGGCTCTTCGATTCCAGGGCCAGCCCGCTATGAGGAATACCCGGATTGGCGGCGGTGAAGGCCAGCAGGTTGCCATGCTTGAGCCCCAACCGGCCCATGTGGAGAAGCACGGGTGCATAAACCGCCCACATCGGCCAGAACTCCCATTCGACCAAACGATACCAGCGACCGAGAAGCAGGCGACGCCCCTTGTGAGTGAACAGGGGGATGATCAGCTCCAGGACGAACCAGACCAGCAGGATGACGATGGCCACGCCGAGCAGGGCGTATTTCTCATAGAGCCCGAGCCATTCCAACAGGCGGTGGCCCAGGATCGTGGCAAAGCCGACAATGGCCGGCGTCCAGAGCGCTCCGGCGATCGCCAGGAAGAGGGTGTATTTCCAGAGCGCATACTTCATCACTCCGGCGCCGACATAGGCAGGCACGCGGGTTCCAGGAACAAACCGGGTCCAGAATAGCACCCAGGCCCCGTTCTTCTGGAACCACTCCCCGCCTTGAGCCAGGCGACGCTTGGTGAGAAACCGACGCAAGAGGGGAAGAGTGGCCGCCCGCTCTCCCATGAACCGGCCGATCAGATAGAGCCCCACATCGCCCACGAGGATTCCGATCCAGCACCAGAGCACGGCATACCAGTAGGGGATCACGCCGCGTTCCGGACTGGCGAGCACTCCCGCGGTGACGCAGGCCAGGTCTTCCGAGGTAAAGGTGCTGACCGCGATGACCGGGCCCAGCCACCAATGCATTTCACGAGTCCCCTCTTCGGGGGAGAGGATCTTGAAGATATCCTGGCAGGAGGACAGTGAGAGCGTCACAACGCACAGTCCAATCCAGAGCAGGAGTTTGGGGGAGGCCTTCAAGGCGTTTGGCTCAACTCAGCGCGACAGATCTCCGAGGCACCAGTGTGATCTGGCGGGAGGGATTCATATTCATACTGCGCGAGGGTATGGGTCATTCGCAACCGGCTGATGCTCCAAGTCTGGGCGTCGGGCCGGTTCATCTTCACGGTGTAGGCGTTTGGGGTTCCGCCGCCATCTTCATGGTGAAACTGGTTGAGGACTTCGGGATTGCTGAAGTCACTCTCCATCAGCATATCCTCCAGCATGCGTTCCCGGCCCGCGACCACTTCCGCGGTGAGGAACGAGGAGGAGCAAACCGGCATCTGGGGATCCAGGTCCGGTCCCTTCAAGGATTCGCCGTCCCAGCGCCAGAGCCAGACCCGGATATGGGAGTCCAGTTGGAAGCCCATGATGGAGAAGGCTTTGTAATCGCTGAGATCGATCTTGGTGAGGTACTTATGAATCGCTTCCAGGGAATCCGATCCCGCCAGATCCGTCATGAGCAATCCCCGGCTCCGGTGGGTGCCGGTATCGCTCTCGTCGGGCTCGCGCTCATAGTAATTGAGGATCGCCAGGGTAACGCCCTTTGAATTCGCCAGAAGCCAGGTTCCGCCCACGTCGCCATCCGTCGCGCAGAGATAGGGCTCGCCCGAAGGGGTCTTGTGTACTGCGGGTGGGAAGGCCGGTTTCCGGCTCTTCCGCTCGTCACGATTGAAGAAGACCTCGTAGCCCTCCGAATTACTCCACCAGGTTAGCGTGCACACAATAGTTTCAGGGCAAAGTCATACGCGTGGATCGAGATAAGGGCAAGCTGTGAGGAAAGCCGCATTGCCTCCCCGGGGTTTCTGCCTACAATCGAGGGATGGCCCACCGCTACTTTTTCCTCGACGGCATGGCGCTGATTTATCGGGCTCACTTTGCCCTCATCCGCAATCCCGTCTACACCTCCCGAGGCTTCAACACCTCGGCCATTCTTGGGTTCACCAACACGCTATTGGAGATCATCAAGAATCGCAAACCCACCCACCTGGCGGTGGTTTTCGACACTTCCGCGCCCACGGCCCGGCATGAGGAGTTCCCGCAATACAAGGCTCAGCGAGAAGAGATGCCTGAGGAACTGAGCCAGGCCATCGGGCCCGTGAAGCGGATGATCGAGGGATTCAATATCCCTGTGCTTACCCTGGACGGCTATGAAGCGGACGACATCATTGGCACTCTCAGCCGGATGGTCGAATCCCGCGAACCGGATGCTGAAGTCTACATGGTGACGCCGGACAAGGACTTCGCCCAACTCATCACCGAGCGCACCAAGATGTTCAAGCCGGGCCGGCAGGGCAACGAGGCGGAGATCATTGGCCTGGAAGAGATGAAAGAAATCTGGCAGGTGGAACGGGCGGAGCAGGTCATCGACATCCTTGGGTTGTGGGGGGATACCTCGGACAACATTCCCGGAATCCCGGGCATTGGGGAGAAGACCGCCAAGAAGCTGGTGGCGCAATTCGGCAGCGTGGAAAATCTGCTGGCGAGCACCGAACAGCTGAAAGGGAAACAGAAGGAGAATGTGGAGGCCAACAAGGAGCAGGCGCTGCTTTCCAAGCGACTCGCGACCATTCAGCTGGATGTGCCGATCGAGGTGGACTTTGACGCTTTGGAATTGAGTGAGCGCAATGACGACGCGCTCAAGAGCCTCTTTGTGCAGTTTGAGTTCAATACCTTGGGACGCCGCTTGTTTGGCGAGGACTTCAAAGCAGGCCGAGGCCATATCAAGCCCGCGGCGCCGGGTGAGGATCTGGATGCCGCCATGGTCGTCCCGGACCTCAAAACCCTTGAAGAGGTCAAACATGAATACGAGCTGGTCCAGTCCGCTGCTGACCGGAAGAAGCTGATCGCGGAGCTGGCCAAACAGAAGTCGTTTTGTCTGGATACGGAGACCTCCGCTCTGGAAGCCAAACGCGCCGACTTGTTGGGACTCGCCTTCAGTTGGGAGATCGGCAAGGCCTACTATGTGGACCTGCCGAGGGATCGCGCCAGCCTTTTCGCCGTTCTGGACGAGTTCCGGCCCGTCCTGGAGGACCCGGAGATCGAGAAGGTGGGGCACAACCTGAAGTACGATCTGCTCGTACTGCTCTGGCACGGTATCGCGGTGCGCGGCCCTCTCTTTGACACCATGCTGGTCCACACCCTGATCTCACCGGATCAGAAGCACACCATGGACTACCTGTCGGAGGCCATCCTGGGCTATACACCGGTCAAGATCTCCTCACTTATTGGAGACAAGAGCCAGGACGGCGGGCAACTCAGCATGCTGGATATCCTGGATCAGAAGCTTGAGGATGTGGCGGAGTATGCGGCTGAGGACGCGGACATCACCTGGCAATTGGCCGCCAAACTGCGTCCCCAACTCGCGGAGCATGGTCAGGAACGCGTCTACTATGAGGTCGAGGGGCCACTCATTTCCGTGTTGGCCGCGTTGGAGCATGAAGGGATCGCCATCGATGTCGCGGCGCTCGCCCAGATCAGCGAAGAGCTGGGGCAACGCATGGTGACTCTGGAAGCGCAGATTTATCGATTGGCGGGAGAAGAGTTCAACCTGAACTCTCCCAAGCAACTGGGCGAGGTCCTCTTTGAGAAGCTTCAGCTCATCGACAAGCCTAAGAAGACCAAGACCGGTCAGTACAAGACCGATGAGCAGGTGCTCATGAATCTGGCCGAGCAGCATGAGGTCGTCGCGGACATCCTGGCCTATCGAGAAGCTTCGAAGCTCAAGAGCACCTATGTCGATGCGCTGCCGCACTCCGTCCTTCGCAAGAGCGGACGCGTCCACACCCAGTTCGATCAATTGATGGCCGCCACGGGGCGGTTGGCTTCCAACAATCCCAACCTGCAGAACATCCCGATCCGGACTCAACAGGGGCGGGAAATTCGCGCGGCCTTTGTCCCTCGCAGTGAGGACTTCCAGATTTTCTCAGCGGATTACTCCCAGATCGAGCTGCGCGTCATGGCTTCGCTGAGTGGTGACACGGCCATGATCGAGGCCTTCAAGCAAGGCTATGACATTCACACCATTACCGCGGCCCGGGTCTACGGGGTGGAGATGGACGGTGTCATCCCCGAAATGCGTCGTACGGCGAAGATGGTGAACTTTGGGATCATCTACGGTATCACCGGCTTTGGTTTGGCCCAGCGACTCGGCATTCCACGGGGTGAAGCCAACGTCATTATCCAGGAGTACTTCAAGCAGTATCGCGGTGTGGAGGCCTACATGAATAGCACCGTCGAATTCGCCAGGCAGCACGGCTATGTGGAGACTCTCACAGGGCGCCGCCGTTACCTGCGGGATATCACCAGCCGAAACTGGAATGTGCGAAACGCCGCCGAGCGCACTGCTATCAACACGCCGGTGCAGGGAACTGCAGCGGACATGATCAAGCTGGCGATGATTAAGGTGCAGGACGAGTTGTTCCAGCGAAAGACCAAGTCCAAGATGCTCCTTCAGGTACACGACGAACTCGTCTTCGATATGCATCGTGACGAGGCGGATGATCTCAAGCCTGTCATCGTCGAGGCCATGAAGAACGCGCTCCCCCTGGATGTGCCCATCGTGGTGGATACGGGCACAGGCAAGAATTGGCTGGAAGCACACTAGAATTCCTGGGAGTAGAAGAGGTCCAAACGATGAACGTCATGAATCTGAGAGTCGCCTGCTTCCTGATCGCATGGCTCCTGCCTTGTGTGGGAAGCGCTGCGGAGGTTCCCAAAGATCTCACCGACGAGACGGCTACCCTTGAGGTGCTCCTGAAACGCAATTTGTTCTACTACACCGCATTGGTTCCAGCGAGGATCGATGAAGACACCCGGATGGAGTCCGTGCATACCAAGGACGACCAGTTCGGGTTTCATTGCGTCATTTATACGTTATCCAAGGAAGACCTGCCCTGGGATGAGTTCAGTCCGATCCTGACGAACATCCTTTGGCAGGAAGCTCAGCGGACCCCAAATCTGAAGTTGCTCCTCGAGAAGGGCGGAACCATTTCCTACCAATACGAGGATAAGGAGGGAGAGAAGTTTCCTGAGATCCTGCTGAAGAAAGAGGCTGAGCCCGCCAAGGAAGAGTAGGTCACGGTCGAGCTTTCAGGCACCTTAGAGCATTCTTAGTGGAGATGTGCCTATGTTATGGGAGGCGCAGTACGGAGGGCGTGCAAAGGGGAACCATTCTTCAGGCCGGAGGCCTACAAGTTCGGTAGCCGGTGGTAAAGCGAGGCACGAG
>JBHIXE010000021.1:0-25796 GCA_041984905.1 Verrucomicrobiales bacterium
GATAGTCCTTGCCCGCCACGCTGGAATTCACGGAGTCATTCCAGGCTTCAAAGGTCTCGATCATCTCCGCCAGTTTCTCGGGGTGTTCCTTAGAAATGTCCTTGGTCTCCTTGGGATCAGCTTCCAGATCAAACAGGACATACTCTCCACTCCCTACCTTATCGCAGTAGAGCTTGTAGCGATTGTCCAGAAGCACGCCCCGGTTCTGGTGCCGGAACCAACAGTTTCCGAGCCATAGCCCTGCAAGCCGCCGTTGTCGCTATTGAACCAGACCAGCGTGTTCTCCGCGACGCCTAGGTCCCGCAGTCCTTTCCGGAGCGCCCCAATGCTCCGGTCCATGGCGACCAGTTCACCCAGGTGATGCTGGTGATCCTCTTTCAGTTCCGCAAAGGGCGCCCGGTCCTCCTCGCTGGCGAGCATGGGGCTGTGAGGACTGCCGAACCAGATCACCGTGAAGAAAGGTTCGGAAGCTTCCGCCTTGGCGGTCATGAACTTGAGCGCTTCCGCCACGGCGATCTCCGAGGAGTCCCCTTCAAATTGTTCGAACTCCCCTTTCCGGCTCATGAGCGGATC
Source organism: Verrucomicrobiales bacterium (assembly GCA_041984905.1). GTDB lineage: Bacteria > Verrucomicrobiota > Verrucomicrobiia > Verrucomicrobiales > DEV007 > JBHIXE01. The sequence continues at coordinate 574 of JBHIXE010000021.1, forward strand.
CATATCGTAGAAGTTAGTCACCGACAGCCAGGTATCGAACCCGAAACCGCCAGGGCTATGCGTATCCGATCCCAGAATCGGCGCCCCAGGTCCCCGCAACCCATTGAGGTGCCACTTGCCAAAGTGCCCCGTGGCGTAGCCTGCCTTCTTCATCGCCTGGGCGATCGTCTTCTCCTGAAGCCGCAAGGGGAAGCCGTGATTCTCGAGTCCCGTCCGGTCATTGCTGCGACCTGTCATGACGGTGGCCCGAGTCGGCGAGCAGTTGGAGGCGCCGGCGTAGAACCGCTCGAAGCGCAGGCCGTTGGCGGCCATGGCATCGAGGTTCGGCGTCTTGAGGTAAGGGTGATTGCGATAGCCCATCTCGCCCCAGCCCTGGTCATCCGTCATGACCAGGACCACGTTGGGCCGGTTTTCTTGAGCGATCGCGCTGCCCATGAGCAGCAGGAATCCAAGGAAGAGATGCAGGGGGTATTTCATAACGTCACGCTAAGAATGGAACCTCCTCAGATGCCAACAGTTTCCCTCCAGGTTTTCGCCATGAGGGCATGGCCCGCAATGGTGGGGTGAACGCCATCCGCAGCCCAGTAACCCGGCTCCGTTCCTGAGGCGACGGCCTCATCGAACATCTTCTGGAAAGGCACCACAATCGCACCAGCTTCCGCGGCGACCTTGAGCGCATTCTCGCGATAGGCGTCGAAGTCCGGGAACCAGTCGTCATTCACCGCACCCGTCTTGAGCACGAAAGGCTCGCAGACCACCAGCACCACATCCGGCAGCGCTTCCCTGGTCTTGGCCAGCAGGGCGGCGTAGCCTTCGCGATAGGTCTCGGCAGTTCCGTCATAACGGCCACCCAGCTTGTGCCAGATGTCATTGACGCCAATAAGAATGCTCAAGATGGCCGGCTTCAGATCCAGGGTATCGGCCTGCCAACGCTCATCGAGTTGCGGCACCTTGTGACCGGAGATCCCACGATTGTAGATCTTCAGGCCCAGCTTGCTGTTCTCCGCGAGCAGACCTCCGGCGACGTGTTGGGGATACCCCAGGCCCATGGCGGCGGCGTCATTGGGCGTGTCTTGACGCTTCTTGTCGCGCCGCGCATCGGTGATGGAGTCGCCCTGAAAGAGGATGACGTCGCCCTGTTTCAGCTTGGGGGTTTCTGCCGCCAAGGAGGTGGTTGCCTGGAGGAGAGAGCCTGCGGCCATGCCCGTGGCGGCGGTAGCTGAAGACGTCAAGAAGTGCCTGCGTGAGAGTCCGGGGGTATTCATGGCTTCCTGCTTAGCAGGCCCGTTCCCACAAAGCAACCCTTGGGATCACTCCCGACTCACCGGAACAAAAGGGAAAGCTCAAACGCCCACGGTTTCCCGCCAGGTCTTCGCCATGAGCGCATGTCCTGCCATGGAGGGATGGACCCCGTCTTCGACCCAGTATTCCGGTCCTGTGCCGGAGTCCGCCAGCGCCTTGTCCAAGGCGTCCTGAAAGGGTACGAGGATGGCGCCTGCATCGGCGGCGACTTGGCGGGCGAACTCTCGATAGGTATCGATGAGCGGATACCAATCGTCCGTGACGTAGCCACATTTCAGGACAAAAGGTTCGCACACCACCAATTGGACATCCGGCAGCGCTTGCCGGGTCCTGGCCAGAAGCGCTGCGTATTCCTCGCGATACGACTCGGCGGTTCCTTTGAAGCGGCCGCCCGCCACCTGTCCCCAGATATCGTTGGCGCCAATGAGGATGCTCAGGATCGAAGGCTTCAGTTCCAGCGTATCCCTCTCCCATCGCCGGTCCAGATGGGTGACCGTATCCCCTGAGATCCCGCGATTGTAGATCTGGAGATTCAGATCCCCATGGTCCGCCAGCAGTTGTCCCGTGACGTGGACCGGATAACCATGACCCATGGCCCTGCCGTCATTCGGCATCTTTTGCCGGCGACGTTCTCTCTCCACATCCGTGATGGAGTCTCCTTGGAAGAGGATCACGTCATCGCGCTTCAACACGAGTTTCCCGGTAGCTTCCTCGCTTTCCGTGGCGGAGAAAAGCCTGGAGGTTGCCATGCCAGTGAGGACCGACGCGGAAGAGAAGAGAAAATGTCTGCGTGACTGGCCAGCTGGGCTCATGTTCCCTGATTAGCAGTCCCAATCCCTCAATGCAATACTCTGTCTTTATCGCTACCAGCCTGGATGGCTTCATCGCCAGAAAGGACGACTCGATCGACTGGCTGGAAGAAGCCAGTGCGGCCGGTCCCTCCGAAGACTATGGCTACGCCGATTTCATCGCGACCGTAGATTGCCTGGTGATCGGACGGCGCTCCTTTGAGAAAGTGCTTACCTTTGAGGAATGGCCCTACGCTGGCCTTCGCGTCGTGGTACTGAGTCAGAGCCTGCAGCGGCTTCCAGATTCGATGAAGGGTCTCGCAGAGCTCCATCAAGGATCCCTTCAGGAGCTTCAGGATCGACTCGGCTCCTGGGCCTGCCGGCGCGTCTATGTGGATGGCGGCCAGACCATTCAGAGCTTTCTGAAGGAGGGATTGGTCACGGATCTCACCATCACTCACATCCCCATCTTGCTGGGTGCCGGGATTCCGCTCTTTGGGGAGACGGAAGTCGAAGTGAAGCTGGAGCATTCGGCGACGAAGACCTTCCCGGACGGATTGGTGCAATCGACCTATCTGGTAAAGTAGTAGGCACACTCCGTGTGCCGTCCCGATTGCTGTGAAACGGCACACGGAGTGTGCCTACTACTATCACGTCTTCTGCCCGGTCGGCCTCACGAGCACATCCGTGACATCCACATGCGGCGGTGCAGTGAGTACATGGAGAATCGTCGCCGCCATGTCCTCGGGCTGGAGCACCGGATAACCCGGTCCACTAACGCCAGAACCTGTCCCGCTCTGCAAATACTCATCCAGCAACTCCGTCTCCACAAATCCCGGTGAAATCTGGCTGACCTTCGTAGGATTGTCCTGCGCGCGCAGTTCCTGCCGCAACCCCTCGGTCATGGCTCGTACGGCGAATTTCGTGGCCGCATAGAAACCGCCCTTTCCTGGCACGCGATGACCGGACATGCTGCAGAGGTTCACGATGTGTCCTCCGGTTTCCGGATTCATAAAACGAAGAGATTCCCGGCTCAGGACCGCAAGCGCCAACACGTTGACCTGCCACATGTCCCGCCAGTCCTGGGTATCGCCCTCGCTGAGCAGGGATTGGCGCGCCACTCCGGCTGAGTTGATGAGGATATCGATGCGGCCTCCCCAATATGCCGCGGTTTGCGCGGCCGCCGTGATGATCTCCGCTTCCTCTTTCAAGTCCGCGACAATGACCTGCGCTCGCCCGCCCGCTTGTTCCACTTCCATGGCGACCTCGTCCAGGCGCTCTCTCCGCCTTGCCACAAGGCTCACCCTTGCGCCGGCCGCACCCAGTAAATTGGCCGTAGCGCGTCCCATTCCACCGGAAGCTCCGGTGACCAGCGCGACTTTGTCTTTCAATTGTGCCATAGGAGAGCCTAGAACTGGATTGGCGACTTGTCAGCCTCTCATGGCGCCACGAGTACCACGCGCATTCCCAGAGCACCCAACCGTCGCGGCCCCGGTTCTCCGTAGGTACGTGCCGCGGACCGGCAGTGCCTGGGCAAGTCATACCAGCTACCGCCACGGACCACGCGTCGCAGACCATCGGCGGCTCCTCTTGGGTCGGTCGTCTGATCCGGGTCGTACGGGCCATATAGATCCAGGCACCACTCGTGGACGTTGCCATGCATGTCGTAGAGGCCCCAGGGATTGGGAGGAAACTGCCCCACTGCGATCGGCCTTTTCCGGTCCGGCCCCTTCAAGGCGCCTGGATAGGGCAGTCGTCCATTGAAGTTCGCTTGTTTGCTGCTCATGCTGGCGCCGGAAGAGAACGCTGTGTTGGTACCGGCGCGACAGGCGTACTCCCACTGCGCTTCTGTCGGCAAGGTATAGAAGGCTCCCTTCGGCAATCTCCGCTTGGCCCGTTCTTTGAGAGTCAAACGCCGGCAGAACTCCAGAGCCTCCTCGAATCCCATGGACTCGACTGGCGCGTCGGCGCCCGCTTGGGGAAAGCGCGAGGGCTTGGTCCCCATCAGGGATTCCCAGAGGTGCTGGGTCACGAGATAGCGCGACATCCAGAACCCCTGGGTGAGCGTGATCTCGCGCTGGGTCTCATCCGGTTCCCGCCCTTCCTCACTCTCCGGGCTTCCCATGGTGAAGGTTCCGGGCGGGCACCAGGAGAGTTCCATGCCCTGGGTGTTTTCATAGTGTCCCTGGCGGCAACGATCCAGGGCGCTCTTGCCGCGCCCAAATAATCGGCTCCAATATTGCTGCTCTTCCTGTTGCTGATCCATCATGAATCGATGCGGTTCGATTCGCGACTTGGAATTCGCTTCATGAGTCCCTTATTCACGGACTTGGCCCGCGCCGCAAGGGAGAATCCTGACAAACCTATCAAGCGCCCCTATCTCGGGTCGCCGAAGAGAATCACTTCGAAGTACCAAATCAGTGGGCCCAGGACGATTGCCGCCATGAAAACCCGGTAGCTCCAGGTCAGGTAACGGTACTTCTTATTGTAGAGCACTTGGCCGAGGGAATAGATATCCTCGATCATGTTGCGAAACATAGCCGGATTGGACTTGATGATGCTCTGCATGCGCCGCACATAGTCGGCCCGCTCCAGTCGGCAGAATTCACCGAAGAACATGAGTTGGGTCCCCTTGGAGGCGTCTTCCGTACGATGGGTGCCAAAGCGAGGCGCCACCGCATAGATCGCAAGGAAAGTCGCCGCTGCCATAAGTCCGCCAAAGACCGTGGTGGAATACATGAAGGTGCCACTGGCAGCAATGATGGAGGTGGAGACAAATCCGCCGCCAATCAGCAGTCCTGCCTTCTGATCCGCCATGGAACTCAGGTGAACGTGATGCTGTTGGATCAACCGCAAAAACGCGATCACCTCGACACTATTGCCGGAGGTCAGTTCATCAGCAGATTCATTGATATCCACGGCGATAAGCTACGATGGCGCACGCTGAGCGCAAGCGACATCCACGGGGAGCCCTTCAATTGAGCGCCCCCCTGTGGCGGACCATAGCGGCGTGGATTTCAGGACTCAGCGGCTGCTGATCCCCCCTCCATAAACTTCTTCACAACGGCCTGGCTTTCCACGGAGAGATCCCCGATTGGATAGTTGTAGGTTTTGCCGTTTTCCATCTGAAGTACTGCCTTGTCACCCTCCACTCGGAGCAAGGTCGCTTCGATGGTCACGTTGTCCTTATTGGTCCAACTTCCCTTGAGTGGTTCGGGCCGTTCCGGCAATCCACTGGCAGGCTTCTCTTCTTCGGCAGATTCCTCGGCCATCTTTTCGCCTTCGCCACTCAGTGGTGCGCCGGCCATGATCCATTCTTTGAGAGTCTTGAGTTCGTTTTCGCTGAGGGGACGGCCTTTGCCCTCCGGAGGCATGCGATCGCCATCATCTTCCGGAAGGGAAACGACTTCAAAGAGATCTGACCCATCGGCATCACCGGGCACGATCGCTTTTCCAGCGCCGATATCCCGCCCAATCCGATCCAGGTCCAGGGACACGCCGCCCTTGGAACTGCCGTCCATATGGCATTTGGAGCACTTGGCTTCAAAGATGGGGAGGATGTCCGTTTCAAATTCAACGGCCGGGAGAGCCCCAAGAGAGAGGGCCAGAAGCGACAGAGTCGCGGGCAACAGTGGTGCTTTCATGCTTGGTGATAGGAGAAGAGGGAGAATTGGAGCCTGGATGGCATCGCAATCCTTCTCCTCAACGGACAATACACGCTGCAATTCCCCATTTAATTTCGGGGCAAATTTGCCACGAAGATATTGGCAGGATTTCCCCGAAGAACTGCGGGGTATCCAGCATACTTGAAAACGCTCTGGCGATGGCAAAGCCTCGTGGAAACGGCTCTAGCTGAGCACCACGCCGAGCCCAAACCAGACCAGCGTCATGCTGCAGACCACCGCTGCGCACCAGACGATTCGCGCAACTGGACGAGAAAACCAGATACCTGAAAAAAGGTCGTTCATAGCAAAGAAGGGATGGAGGATAGGTTTCTTGGAAACGACGCAGTGTAGACCGAGGCGCAGGATAGAGAAAATCCTGGCACCCACTCAAGATCAAAATACGTGAAGCTGAGAGGCTTGGATCAACGCAGTTTCTTGATCATGGCCCGGTGCGTTACCGGATCGTCTCCGTAGCCCATATATCTCCAGAAAGTCCGGGCGCGGCTCTTGGCGAAGAGACGGATTCGCTTGCAGCGCAGGCTTTCGGCGAAGTCCTCACAGGTATCGACCAGGGCCTTGCCATATCCCCTGCCCCGCACGTCGGGATGGACCTGCAGACGCGAGATCCAGAGTTCGTTCCCCGGCCGGAGTTGCACGGAGAGCAAGGTGCAGTCCCGGCTTGCGGTGGCCCGCTCTGGAGCCCACACGAAGATCACATGAATCCGGTCCGCATAGGGAATGGCCTCGATGGCGTGAGGAGACAACTGCATCTCCTCCGGCAGATGCTCTTCCATGAGCTCCCGCGCCCGGTCGATGTCCTGGGAAGGTGATCCTTTGCCAATCCGCATGGGTGCACTTTGCAACCCTCGTTCCCGCGAAGGCTACTCCTCAAAAATAGGAGCAAGTCGCGAGCATGCAAACGCCGGAACGTCCCGACGATTCATCGCCCGTTGAGACTGAGACAAGCAAGGTCGCCAGCCGCATTGCGGCAATAGATCCGGCCATTGGCCAGGACTGGCACGGTCCAGCACTTGCCCTCCAGGACCTGCTGCTCCAAGAGCGGCCGAAAGCCTTCCGGTGAAGCTTCGAACAGGGTCAGAGTCCCCTCGTCAAAGAGGACGCCGGTATTCCCCGCGGCCATCAGGGCTCCACTCCCAAAGCCGCTCTCCGTCCACACAATCTTGCCGGTCTCCGCCTCAACACAGATCAATTCCGTGGGCCGGTGCGTGGTCCCATGAATGGAGTAGATATGCTCGCCGATGAGGACGCCCGGATTGAAATACCAGCGCATGTCGGGTTGCCTCCAAACCTCATGCGGCGTCGTTCCGTCGGGACCAATCACCAACATCAAACTGCCCGAGCTGGATGAAATGAGCACCCGCCCTCCATACAACATCGGATCCGCTGCGTTGACATCCCGGCTGGACTTCCAGGGGAACTCCCAGCTCGCTTTGCCGGTCTCGCTACTCAGCCCGATCAGCGTTTCCGCCGAAAACAGCAGATGGGTTGCCTCGGAATTTGGCCGGGAAAAAGGAACCAGACTGGCATAACCGGAGGGTTCCGTGCTCGGCAACCAGAGCGTCTCTCCCGTTTGTCGCGATAATGCCATGCCGCCACGCCCCACATTGAGCAGCACTCGGTCCCCATCGATCACGGGCGAACTGGCGAAGCTCCATTCAGGGAGTTCGACTCCCTCTTCGGTGACGAGATCCCGGCTCCAGATCACTTCCCCTGTCTCCAGATCCAAGCGAAAGGCGTGCCCTTTGCGGCTCAGGGTGTAGACCGAGCCCTCGTGAATCGTCGGCGTCGCTGATGGCCCTCCCTCATAGTAGAGCGGGTCCGCATCGCAGGGATAGCGATGCTTCCACAACACTTCCCCACTCGACGCGCTCAGGCACCAGACGGTATCCACATCCTTCCGGTTTCCCATGGTCAATACCCGATCCGCCACGACCGACACGGTGCTGAAGCCGGTATGCACGTTGGTCTTCCACAGGACCGGGAGCGGCTCTGGAAATTCGGCGGGAATGATCTCCTGGGACACCCCGTCGAACGAAGGCCCCCGCCACTGAGGCCAATCCTCAGCCAAAAGGAAGGCGGGCGAGGCGTAGAGCAGGACAGTCAAGAGTCGCAACATCATCTTGTTCAGAGGCACCGTCCCCACTGCGATTCTCTTTCACGGCCCCTGATTACTTCGGAAATGGAAATGCCATCATCGGTTGCTCTTTCTGGCTTTTGCCGGACAGTATAGAAAGTCGCCGCTATGCTCCAGTTTGCCTCCAAAATCGCGCCCGAACCCGCTCTGTTCCAGCTCGTTCACGACTCTGGATTCCGGAATACGGAGATCTGGTTGAGCGAGCAATTGCTCGATGAAGTCGATCAGATCATCGAGACCGCCAAGCAGTATCCTCTGGGTTACGTGGCGCACTTCCCCAATCGGGGAGAAATGACGCGGGAACGCCTGGAGGCCGTTGTGAAGCTGTATCGCGAGCTCGACTTCCAGACCATGGTGATTCACCAGCCCATGCTGAATCAGTGTGCGGAGCGGATCTGGGAGATTGATCCGGACATCAGCTTCGCGGTGGAGAATGGGGGCATGCCTCTGGAGCGCTTCTGGCAATGGGCTGAAGAGAGTCCCGGCTTGAACTTCGATGCCGAGCACCTCTGGATCTTCACGCTCAAAGGCGGGCCCTATGGGCCGTTTGCCGAGATCATGGAAGACTTCTTCGCGCGCTATCATCACAAATTGCGCCACGTCCACATGCCGGGCTGCCTGCCTGGATTCCCGGAGCATCGACCCTCCTACATGAGCCCTCGTTTCTCCTGCGAGATCTGGAACCTTCTGACTCGCTACAACTATCAGGGCATGGCCGTTTCCGAACTGCTCACGGAGTATCAAACCGCCGCACACATGGAAGCGGACGTGGCTCTCTTCCAGGAATGGTGCGCCGATCCGGCGGGAACGCTGGAGAAGTATCGCCGTGAAGCGGACTCTCAGGCTGAAGCAGCCTGAGGTTCAGTGAACAGTGGGACAGTTCGACAGTGAACAGTCATGCCAGTTAGGGGCTTGAGACTGTTCACCGTTTACGGTTTACGGTTCACCGTTTACTCGAGATCGTCGTCATCACTGCCATCCGCAGTGTGCCCACGAAGCTTGGCTTCGATGAACCCATCCAGATTACCGTCCATGACGTCGCGGACGTCGCCGACTTGGTAGCCCGTGCGAAGGTCCTTCACCATCTGGTAAGGCTGAAACACATAGGACCGGATCTGGTTCCCCCAGCCGATCTCGCCTTTCTCACCGTAAAGCCGCTCCATCTCGGAGCGCTTCTTGTCCTCTTCCATCTGGTACAGCTTGGCCTTGAGGATGCGAAGGGCGGTCTGCCGGTTCTTCTGCTGACTGCGCTCCACGCTGCAGTGCACCCGAATTCCGGTCGGCTTGTGCACCATCTGAACCGCCGTTTCCACCTTGTTCACGTTCTGGCCGCCTTTCCCACCGCTTCGCGCCGTGGTGATGTCCAGATCCGATTCCGGGATCTCGATCTCGATGGTGTCGTCCAGCTCCGCCGTGACATCGACACTCGCAAAGGAAGTGTGCCGCTTCTTGGCGGAGTCAAAGGGGGAAATCCGCACCAGGCGATGTACGCCGCGTTCGGCGTTCAGGTTGCCGAAGGCGTATTCGCCATTGACCCGGACCGTCGCGGACTTGGTGCCCACTTCTTCCCCAGCCTGATGCTCCACCACCTCGGTGTCGAAGCCGCGGCGTTCCGCCCAGCGCTGATACATGCGCAGGAGCATGTCCGCCCAGTCACAGGCCTCCGTGCCTCCGGCGCCGGCGTTGATGGTAAGGAAGCAATTGTTCCGGTCGTTCGGCCCGCTCATGAGAAGCTGAAGCTCGAATTCTCCAAAGGCTTTCTCAAAAGACGGGAACTCGCGCTTGAGCTCGTCAAAGGATTCCTTGTCACCCTCCATCGCCATTTCGCGGAGCACGGAGAGATCCTCCAGCCGCCGCTCGAGATCACGGTAGGGATTGACCTTGGCCTTGATCGTGGTGGCCTGATCGATCGTTTTCTGGGCAGCGTCCTTGTGGTCCCAGAAGTCGGTAGCGGCCATGCGTTCTTCCAGCTTGGCCAGTTCTTCGGTCAGCTTACCGTAGTCAAAGATACCTCCGAAGCTCGCCCAAACGAGCCTTCAACGCCTGGGTGTCGTAGGCCTGCAAATCATCGGGATTTGGATTCTCGTTGGACATGAGTCGGAGGGAATTGAGAGAGATTTTTTTCGGAAACTCAAAATAGCTGGAATCCCTTCCCCGTCAACCAAGGGGGACCATCCCAAATCTGAAATCCGAAGTCATCGCCGCGGCGTGACCGAAGGCAACGATCCTAACAACACTAGCCAAGTCGTAAGTTTTTCGCTAGTCTAAGCGCCCTTTTCTGATCAACACCCCATGAAAGCCCTCCTCCTGGCCAAACCAAAACGCCTTCCCCAGCTATCCGATGTCGACGCCCCGATAGCGAAGAATGATGAAACCGTCGTGACCTTAAAAGCCGCCGCTCTTAACCGGCGCGACTACTGGATCTCCCAAGGGCTGTATCCCGGAGTGCAGACGCCCTGCATCCTGGGTTCCGATGGCGCGGGGCTGGTCGGTGACCGGGAGGTGATCCTCTGTCCCAGCCTCGACTGGGGGGACAACGAAGCCGCCCAGCAGTCTTCCTTCCGCATTCTCGGCATGCCCGACAATGGCACCTTTGCCGAGCAAGTGGCCCTCCCCTCGAACCTGGTATTCGACAAACCCTCGCACCTCTCCTGGTCTGAAGCTGCAGCCCTGCCTCTTGGTGGACTGACAGCCTACCGCGCTCTCATGACCCAGGGCGAGCTGCAACCTGGGCAACTCGTCCTTATCACGGGCATTGGCGGAGGCGTCTCCACTCTGGCCCTTCAATTTGCCCTCGCTGCCGGGGCTCGAGTGGTGGTGACGTCTACTTCCGAGCAGAAGATCTCGCGTGCCGTCAACATGGGCGCCCTGACCGGTGCCAACTACCGCCAGGAGAACTGGGCCCGCGAGTTGCGGGACAAGCATGGCCAGGTGGATTTGGTGATCGATAGCGCCGGAGGCCCCGGCTATAACGAGGTGATTGGCCTGGTGAAACCAGGAGGCCGAATCGTCAACTATGGCGCTACCGCCGGTCCGCCTCAGAATCTGGATATGTTCAAGCTGTTCTGGAACCAGATCCACATCACGGGTTCCACGATGGGATCTCCCCAAGATTTCGCGAACATGCTGAAGCTGGTGAGCGAACACCAGATCCACCCCGTGGTGGATCGGATCGCACCCCTCTCAGAAGGAGCTGCGCTCATCGATTCCATGGGCCGGATGAGCCAATTCGGCAAGATGGTGCTGGAGATTGCCTGACCCGATTCTCAGCCAGCGGACTTCGGATTCTCCAGTTGTCGCTTCGCCAGTCGGCCGAGGGTCTTGAGCGCCTGTTCCAGGCGTTCATCCCAGGCGTGACCGCAGTTGAGCCTCAGGGCATTGCTGAACTGGCAGGTGGCGGAACAGAGAGATCCCGGCACGACGGAGATATCCGCCTTCATGGCTTCGACGGCGATCCTCTCAGCGCAGACGCCCTTTGGCATCACCGCCCACAAAAGGAAACTTCCACTCGGCGATGAAACCCGGGTCCCTTCCGGAAATGCCTCAAAAATGGCGTGCCGCATCTGCTGCACCTGGGTGAAGAACTGGGCCCGAATCCGGCGCAGATGCCGGTCGAAGCCTCCATTCTTGAGAAACTCCGCCACCACGAGTTCAGACAAGGTGCAGGTGGCAGGGCCCAGGGATGCCTTGAGTTCTTTCACCCGTTCATAATGTCTGCCTGGAGCGATCCATCCCACCCTCAGCCCCGCGGAGAGCGTCTTTGAAAAGCTGGAGCACTGAATGACCGAGTCATCTTTGTCGAAGGCTTTCAACGAGGGCGGTCGACGTTCTCCGAAATGGAGGTCCGCAAATATCTCATCCTCAATGACTACCACACCCGCATCGGCACACATTTCTACCAGGATGCGCTTGTTGGCGTCTGGCATCACACTGCCAATGGGGTTCTGGAAATTCGCCTGAATCAAACAAGCCGCGACCCGATGACTGCGGAGACACTCCGCCAGAGAGTCCAGGTCGATCCCGGTCTCCGGATGTTGCGGCACCTCAATCGCCTGCAACCCCAGTTTCCGGATCAGGTCGAGCAAGCCGAAGTAGGTCGGATTCTCGACCACTACCAGGTCACCTGGTTGGGTGCAGGCTTTCAATGCCACGAACAAAGCTTCCGTTGCCCCTGTCGTGGTGATGATCTCCGAAGGTCCGAGATCCAGTCCCGCTTTGAGCGAGCGCTTCGCAATCTGGATCCGCAGTTCTTCCTGACCCGGCACCATGGTGTAGTGAAAAGCGGAAGCTCCCCGGCTCCGGGCGATGGCGTTTGAGATCGACGCCAAACGCTGATGGGGGCAGCTCTCATCGCCAGATGTCGCCGCCCCCAGGGGAACCACTTCCGCCCGCTGCGCCGCGTCCATCACCGCCTCAAAGATGGCGGCGCAAGACACATCCACCGCCCGGTTCCGATAGGTGGCCGGTTTGGGAATGTAATCGCGGCCCACCAGCTTGGGACGCACGAAGTAGCCCGATCTGGAGCGGCCCTGGATCCGGCCCCGGTCTTCCAGCAAGGAGTAGGCCTCCATCACCGTGGAAATGCTGACGCGCTGGTCCTTGCTCATCTCCCGCACCGAAGGAATGCGATCGCCAGGCTGAAATGTGCCCGACTCGATCATCCCTTCCAGGTTGTTAGCCAACTGGAGATAAAGTGGTGTATCGGCAACCCGGGTGGTCATGGTGTGAAGAGGCTAATGGTATCCTCCTGCCTTCCATAGATACAGAAGGGAGGAATTCCGACCAGTACAGATTCCAAAAATCATCTGTACTGCCTCACAAACAAGGTCTCTGTATCTGGTCTGGTGCTCGAATTCCCCGGATGGTGGGTGCCATGAACTCCAATCACACTTGCACCCAGGTTTCTGTGACCAACACAGAATTCTCCCCCCTTTCATCGACCAGATTTGACCAGAAGGGAGTCCGGTCGCACTTCTTTTCACAGTGGCTTGCCACCGTCCAAGGATGCGAAGTATCCGCCCGGCTTATGCATGGCAGGACGGTGCGAAACGGTAAAGGCAAGTAGGCTACTCGCTCTCTATGTTTCCCTCCTGCCTTCTCACTCGTTCCTCGAGAAAGGTCTCCAATAGTTGCTGGCTGGCAGTATGGATGATGCTAAGCACTTCAATACAGCCGGGTTCAGAACGCAGGAAAAAAATGTAATGCTTCCCGTGCCGATGGTAGAGGATGTCTGGAGGAGCATCCGGAAATATTCGGGTGGCAGGAAAGGTAGTAGGCACAGCATCAGCTGCGAGCTTCTCAAAGACACTCTTCAAGTCTATGAGATAGGCGTCTGCCTGCTCCTCTCCCCACTGCTCGAAGGAGTAATCCCAAATTAGATGAAGCCGGTAGCGAGCTTCTGAGGTGAGCTTGTAGGAAGCCACCGTCAGTTCGAGCCGTTCGCCCTCTTCTCTTTGGCTTCTGTGATCACGTCTTCGACAGTCCCTTCATAGAAATCACCTTGTTTTGCCTGGCGATAACCTGTCATCACACTGGAAAAGGCCGCCGATTGTAGCGCACTCCCCAAGACGTAGTCGTCTACGCTCATATTTGCGTTTGCCGCAGCGCGTTTGATCTCACTGATAGCACTCGGATCTAAGACTCCTGTAACCGTAAAATCGAGTTGGGTGGGTGCTGGCATAAAACTCCCTTGAGGTAGAATGAAACTAACTTAGCAAACGGAGACATTAATTCAACAGTTCAAGCGAGTCGGCACCACAGATCAATACCGTCTTCCAGAAATGCGGCAGATCAGGGGCCTACTCCGCCAGTTGCCGATTCTGGAAGGGCGTGCTCAGGGCGATACCGCGGACCAATTCCCGGGCGCTGTAATTCTGCCCTTCCACACGACTGATGAGTTCCTCAATGGTCGCGTCATCCCGATCCATCAGGCTGCGGCCCAGAGCGTAGCCGAGAAGTTTTCTCACCAGATTTCGCACGAGGTCTTCTTTGCGGGATTCCGTGAGGACCTGCTTGAGCTCGGTAGGGCCATTAAAGGTTTCGCCCGAGGGTAGCTCCCCTTTCGTATCCACTGGCTGTCCCTCTTCCTGAGTCCGCCATTTGCCGATGTAATCGTAGTTCTGCAACGCGAATCCGATGGGATCGATGATGTTGTGGCAGGCCTGACAGGAGGTATCGGCACGATGGAGCGCCAGTTTCTCCCGATCCGTGAGGTTCTTTTCGCCCTTCTTGTTCTTGGGCAATTCCGGGACGTCGGGCGGTGGTGGCGGCACGGGATCGCCGATCAGCGTGTCAAAGACCCAGGCTCCCCGCAAAACGGGGCTCGTCTGCTTGTAATGGGAAGTCATCGCCAGGACTGCCCCGGTTCCCAGTAAGCCGCCACGCTGCTGATCCTTCAGGGCGACTTTCTGGAATCGATCCTTAGAGAGCCCTTTGACGTTCTCCAGTTCATAGAACCTCGCCAGCCGCCCTGTCAGGAAGCTGTAGTCCGCATTCACCAATTCCAGCACGCTGCGATCCTGCTCCAGCAGATGATGGAAAATGAGGACGACCTCTTCCCGCATATCGGAAGCGATCTCTGGCGTGTAGGTTTCCTGGATCTCGTTGGTGATCGGCGCGACCCGGCCACCGACATCCTTGGTGCCGAGCCATTGCCCCACAAAGTCCCGCGCGAACACCAGGGACCGGGGATCATCCAGCAAGCGGTCCACTTGGGACAGCAGCACCTCGGAATCTCGGAGCCGACCTTCATCGGCCAGCCGAGTCAGTTCCGCATCGGGCATACTCGCCCAGAGGAAGTAGGACAGGCGCGAAGCCAGCTCGTGATTGGTAATCGGCTGGATCTCTTTCCCTAAAGCTGGTTGCTCCATGCGGAAGAGGAAGTCGGGCGAAATCAGCACGCCTCGGATCGCCAGTTTCATCCCTTCTTCCCAAGGATCGCCCCGCTGGGCGGCTCGATCGTAGAGCTGCAGGATCTTCGCGACCTCTTTGTCCTCCACAGGCCGCCGAAACGCTCGCTTGAGGAAGGTGGCCAACTGCTTTTCCGCGACTGCGCGAGGGTTCTCGGGAGTCTCGCCCGGCTCTATGCCCAGAAGCTGGAGATGCGTCTTTTTCTGCTGCTCGCTGATGTCGAACTCGCTTTGACGCAGCTTCACTTCCTTCAGGTCCACTCCTGCGCCTTCCGTCAAATTCACGAATCCCAGGGCATGCACGCCACGCACCAGGCGGACTCGGACCCGCTCCTCGATGGAACCCGAGTCAGGATCTGACTTGGCGGGATCCAGCTTCAGTTTTTGCGCGGGAAACGTCGATCCTGAGCCGCACTTCCACAGGCCGCTCGGGTTTGGCGATGCGCAGCAGGATATCGTAGTCGTCCTCCACATAGGCAGTCACCAGGGCAATCACTTCCTGACCTTTCTCCAGAGGGAACCTGGTCCCCTCCCCAGACAATCGCATGTCCTGTGGCTTCACGGATTGTTGCTGTCGGGGTGAGACGATCGCAGCGTCCACGATCTGCTGAGCCGCGTCCAGATACCGCTCCAAGAGCATGGGTTGGAGAAAGAGCGACTCGCCACTGTTGTTGAAACCCTCTCCCGTGCCGCCATCCGCCGGAAGCGTCTCATCAAACTTCAGATCCACCCCCACCAGATCGCGCACCGTGTTGTTGTACTCCAAGCGGTTGAGGCGACGTGCCGTGACGTTTCCCGCGAAGGGACCTTCAAGCGGAGCCGTCTTTTTCAGGTAGGCATGGATCCATGCCACGACCTGCTCGCGCTCGGCATCCGTAGGTTGCTCTTCTTCCAACGGCGGCATGGTGTGGTTACGGAGCTGGGAAGCCACGCTCCGCCAGACCGATCGCATGCTGCGAATCTGCTCCGCGGTTTCGGCTTCCATAAAGGGCACTCCGCCCTTGGAAATTCCCGGTTCGTGGCACTCGTAACAGGTGCGGTCGAGCACCGGATAAACCAGATCTTGAAACGCCTTCTCGTCATCGGCCCACGCGGATGCAGCTCCTGCGATGAGGAGAGCCAGGGTATGAATGTCGCGAAGGCGGATCATGCTCCAATACACGGAGAAACCCGCGAATCCTTCAGAAGAAATCCCAGAGATTCAAGGCACGAAGGGACTGGCGTTGAATCAACTCACCACTCCTCCCGAGCCGCCGCCAGCATCTCCTGAAATTCCAAGTCAGACAGGAGCAGGTCCACAATCTGGCGCGCCAATAGCCGTCCCGCTTCGCTATCGCTGGGATAATGCACCCCGGCGATCTCCCGGTTCCTCGCGATCTGGGCTGCACTGGCGAGAAAGGCCTCGGACTGATCGGGAGCGAGCTCCTGAAAGAGATAAGCGAGGACAAAGGCCTGGGTGGCGTGCCCACTGGGATAGGCAGGATGATTTGGCATCTCGATTGCCGGCTTGAGCCGAGGCTCCAGGTAAGTCGGCCGAACGCGGTCGAAGTGCTGTTTTGCTTTGAAGATCACCCCCCAGAATTCTTCGTTGGTGACCTCCAGAAGCTGGGCGGTCTTTGGGTGATTCTCTCCCTTGAGGAAATCCACCAGCGGCAGGTTCCCCATTCTGAAGCCCCACATTTGGAGTTCCGTCTCGATGTCCTGAATCTGCTCGGGGGTTCGCAGCGCCTGCAATTCGAGCAGATAGTCCAACTCTTTGCGGGTTCGCACTGAAGAATTGGCCGGTGGTGGAGGGATCGAGATAAGCCGCTCTGCATCTTTGAGGATCCGGGTCTGCTTTTGCAGGTAGGGCTTATATTTCTCCTCCCACTTCTGGGTATTGGAGAAACGCAGTGCCTCGCTGCCAGGGTCCTGGACCGCACCACTGAAATCGCTGAAAGGATCCGTGGGCTCACCGGCCAGTCCTTGCCCCACTCCAGAGAGCCACACGATCAGGATGGCGAAGCGGAACGGAGTCATGGCTCCGTATCTACCCACTTCAACCCGTCCATGTCGATATCGAAACTTCCCTTGCCGAGCACCAGGACCTTGAAGAGCCGCCCCATGTTTCCGGGCTGAGTCAGGGTCTGAAATTGATGGATCTCCTTCATCACTTCGGGGCTGGGCCTTTGCCCTTCCATTTCCAGGAGCCAGGGCTGGGCGATCCCGGTCAGGAACCGGTTTTGGTCCGTGTATCCCAGGATTCGAAAGCCGGTTTCCCGAGCAAAACGGCACACATGGGAAAAGTTGACCTGCGCAGTGATATCCGTGTGCCCCACAGCTTCAAAGGGATTGTCCGTGGCGCGATGTTGCCGGTAACAACGCAGGGTTCCCTCCGCCCGCTCGGGCCCAAAGTAATCGGTCGCAGGCATTCCGTAATCGATCAGGATGACCACGCCCCGCAGGAAAGCGCCATGGATCTCCTCAAGCAGCCGCCGGATACCGGGGCAGAGCTCCGTGGTGTGTCCTTCCACTGTGCTCTCGGGAAGGAGTTCGAGCAGTGAGTCGTCTTCCAAGGGAGAGGCCTTCTCCACAAACGCCCCATGTTCCCCCAGAACTACTCGAAGCTCCTGCCAGGCGCCCCCCTCAAACCGAACTCGTTTTACTGGCAAGGCGTCCAGGAGTTCGTTGGCCAGATACGCTCCCGAGTCGACAGGCGCATGAGCAGCCAGCGAAGGCTCGATCTCTACGGCCGCTCCCAGGAGTTCCCGCTGCAGGGCCTGCAGTTTTTCACTGGGCTCAACAATCCGGTAGCGCAGGCCGGGTGCCTCCCGCAGGATATCGGAGGCCAATTGCCCACTGTGAGCGCCCTGCTCGTAGACAGCAAACTCCCCAGTTCCAGCCAGCTGCTCCCGAATCTGCAGGAGTTGACGCCCCAATAGCTTCCCAAAACAGGCCCCCACACTTACACTGGTGTAGAAATCCCCCTTCTTGCCAATCTCCGGCGCCCGGCTGTAATACCCCAGAACCGGGTGATACAGTGCAAGTTGCATGTACTCCGAAAAAGACAACCCGCGCTCACTTTTCTTGATAAGTTCGGAAATCTCTCGCCGTAGCTCTTCGTCGTCAGGGATGTCTGTATGCGTTGACATAAGGACTGCTTGCCGCACTGGGGAAGCAGGTCCATAATTTGTTCAAGTAGCCTGGGAAGCAAGCCCCCCACCACCAACCGATGTTCGAATACCGTTACCGTCCACCGTTCTATCTGCGGCGTTGGTTTCACATTTTGTTAGGATTCTTCTTCCTCTGCGTGATTGCGGGCGTCATCGCTCTCTACGTATTTCTGCAGCCTTTCCGAGCCCGGGCTTACGAGTTCAACTTTGCAGAAATCAACAATCTGGAGCACGCCAGCATCATCTACGACCGGAACCGGGAAGAGCTGGGCCGGATCTACGTTCACAACCGGGATCCCATTCCCCTCGAGCGTATTCCCCTGCACATGATTCAGGCCCTCGTGGCCACGGAAGACGCCCGCTTTTTCAAGCATGACGGGGTCGACTACATGGGGATCATCCGGGCGGCCTTACGCAACCTGAAGGCTGGTAGCGCCAAGCAAGGGGCGTCGACAATTACCCAGCAGTTGGCCCGGAATGCCTTCGAACTGCGGGAGAAGTCCCTGCACCGGAAACTGATCGAAGCCTTCCTGGCTCGCCGCATTGAGCAGCAGTTCACGAAGAGCGAGATCATGGAGATGTATCTCAACCGCATCTACTTCGGGAGCGGTTTCTATGGGATCAATGCGGCAGCCAAGGGCTATTTTGGCCATGAAGCCAGTGCCCTGACCGTGGAAGAAGCGGCGACCCTGACCGGACTCATCAAGAGTCCAAATGCATTGTCCCCTCTCAACAACATCGAGGCTTCCACGAAGTCCCGGAATTATGTGTTCGAGCGGATGGTCGCGGAGAAGATGCTCACCCGGAAAGAAGCCGACGAGTTGCGCAAGAGACCGATCCAGCTCACGGAAAAGCGTGAAGAGCGCCAGAAGGCTTTTGAGTACGCTTACGAGCAGATTCGCCAGCAGGTGGTCGCCGACATTGGATTTGAGAAGGCGCTGAAAGGTGGGTTCCACATCTACACCACCATCGACTCCAAACTCCAGATCGCAGCGCATCAGGCGCTCATCAAGCACCTGGACCGGATCGAGAAACACCCTTCCTACGACGGCCAGACCCGCAAACAATTTGAGAAGATCCTGGAAGATTGGAAGAAGGATCTGGCCAGCAAGGCCGATGCGGAAGAAGGCGAAGACGTTGAGGAACCAGATCCGCCCAAACCCGAGTATCTTCAAGGGGCGGTCCTGGCGGTCGACAACCAGACGGGCGCGATTCGTGCCCTGGTAGGCGGACGCGACTACGAACACAGCGCCTATGACCGGGCCATCCTCTCCCGCCGGAAACCCGGCACCGCCTTTACCCCTCTGGTCTACGCCTCAGCCCCTCGCGAGCAGTTCTTTCCCGGAACCCGGGTCGAAGACAGCCCGATCGACAACAAGTTCGTCCAGATCGGCGGGGAAACCGGGATTCTGGGAGAATGGGGCGTGGAAAGCCTGGAGATCTCCCGGAAAGGATGGATGCCCGCCCGTGCTGCCCTGATTGAAGGGAAGAACGCGGCCACTGTGCGCTATGGAATCGAGCAGGGCGTCGACCATGTCGTGGATTTCGCCAAACAGGCCGGCATCAGCTTCAAGGGTGAGATTCAGAAGTACAACTCCACCTTCCTGGGGAATAGCGAGGCTTCCATGCCGGAGATGACCCTCGCCTACACGATGTTCCCCAACAAAGGGCGTCGCCCCAAGGAAACCTACCTGATCGAGACGATCCGCGATGCGGATGGGGATCCCGTCGTCAATGAGCAGGGTCAGGTCATCTATGCGGACCGGGAATCCGGGAATACGCCGCCCATCAAGGTCATGGACGAGTATCTGGCTTACCAGATCCACAGCGCCCTGAGTGAGGTCGTAGAGTCCGGCACTGCCGAGGAAGCGCGTTCCAAGTATGGGTTGGGCGACTTCCCTGCCGCTGGCAAGACCGGCACCGCCTATGAGTTCAAGGACGTCTGGTTCATCGGTTACACGGACAAGATCACCTGCTCGGTATGGGCCGGGTTTGACCGGGCCAAGAAGATCTACGACGGCGCATTCTCCAACAAAACCGTCCTGCCCGCCTGGGTGGAAGTAATGAATGCCAGTGCAGAGATCTTTCCGCCCAAGGAAGTCAAACCGCCAGCAGATGCCAAGGCCATCGAAGTCTGCAAGGTCTGCGGAGATAAGGCGGGCGAGTATTGCTACAAGGAAGAGAAAGTTGATGGGCAGACGCAGCAGATCGCTCAGACCTACATCGAATACATCAACCCTCGCTATGACCTCACCCGGGTATGCTCCGTCCATGAGCCCGGTGGCTACGTGAATCTCAAGATGCTGGCACCCATTCGGGATGCCTACATCATCGAGGCGGAACAGTCCTATGGATTCCGCGCCGATCCCGTCTATCTGCAGGCTCCGACCGTTCTTGGAGAAGATCCCTACGATTCTCTCCGGCCTCGAATTCGCCCCCGAGTGATCGGCACGGCACCTCAGGCCAATGCCTCTGGAGAAGCCGCTGCACCGGTCGAAGGTGCGGGTCCTCCACAACGGGACAAGACAGAGATGGTGCTGGATGAAGTGCCCCAGGCTGGGGAGGTGGAAGGCGCCGGCGTGGACATCCCTCGTGCGCAACCGATAGAGTTTGATTGATTAATCACTCAAGGTAAGCGAAAAGTTAGGGGGATGAATATCGGGAGACCCCTCTACCTAGCACTGTTCTTTTTTTCATGTGGGCTTAGCATTCATGTTAGGGCGGAGGACGCTCCCGCTCCTACTGCCTTGCCGGAAGCGCCTGCTCAAGCCCCCAAACCTCCTTTCGAGGATGGCACCCTGCGTTTGATCGACGCGGTCGACCTGGCCTTGCGCCACAACCTGGCTTTGCAGATCCAGCGCACCCAGGTGGACGACGCCTATCAGAACCTTCGGATCGCCCAGAGCGAGTTCGAACCCGCCGCCACTACGAGTGCGTCTTCGACCTTCCGCCAATCGCCCGGAGCGTCCTCATCACTGGATGGATCTGCTCAGCCGGAGAACCGGTCTTCCTCCATCGATGCCGGTCTGGACACCAAGCTGGCTTCCGGCGCCACGGTCGGTCTCTCCTCCAATATCCTGGATCGCTCCAAAACGAACTCCTCGTTTCGGCTCCTCAATCCGGTCTTTGATTCCTCGCTGAGCCTCCAGGTTCGCCAACCCATTCTCAAGAACGCCGGATTCCGCTATAACCTGAGCAACATTCGTCTGGCCAAGCTGGGAATCGACCAGTCGAATTCCGAGTTGCTGAGCTCGCTCCTCGAGTTGATTGGCAACACCGAGAACGCCTATTGGGACGTCGTGGCTTCCGAAGCGGAACTGGACATCACCCGTCGCAGTATCGAGCTTTCCGAGTTGCTGGTGGAGGAAGCGGAGGAACGCAAGAAGGCCGCACTCGCGACTCAAGCGGATCTCCTGGAAGCCCAGTCCTCGCTCGCGGAGCGCCAGGAATTGCTGCTCCAGGCTCAAGCGAATGTGGAAGCCTCCCGGGACAATCTCTTCCAGATCCTGGGCCTGCTGGAACAGGTCGATCCCATGGTGCCGGACTTCGAGAATCTGCCGCCCCGCGTCTACATCGACTGCAATCCCCAGGAAAGTTTCGAGCGGGCCAAGCAATACGCTCCCGCTATGCAGGTGGCCCTGATCCAGTCTCAGCGCCAGCGGATGGAAGTGGCGCGCCAGAAGAATCAGCTCCTGCCGGAAGTGGACCTCGTCGCGACCACGGGACTTCTGGGACAAGCGGGTAAATTCCAGGCCGCGACTCGTTCCGTGCGGGACGTCGACGGGCATTTCTGGGATGCGGGTGTGGAAATCCGGATTCCTCTAGGCAATCGCCTGGAGCGCGCTCGACTGGCCCAGGCCAGGAATGAGTTGGAACGGGCGCAACTGACGGAGGACAACACTCGCCTGGATCTCTACGCCCTGGTTCGAGCCGCTTGCCGCGACATTGAAGTCGCTCGGAAGAGCTTCGAAGCCAGCGAGGTCACGGTGCGCTTTGCCGAGCTCAGCCTGGAACAGCAGCGGGAAACCTACAAGCAGGGCCAGCTCACCATTCGCGACGTTCTGGAATCCCAGAACTCCCTGGACAGCGCTCGCTTCCGCCAGATCCAGGCCCGGATTCGGGAACTGATCGCCATCGTTCAACTGGCTGAAGTCGAAGGCACGTTGCCGGAGCGCTACGGGCTGTCCTTTGGCCAGGAAGATCCGGAATCCTGATTGATCAAGCTGCTGCAGTGGTTCGGCGCTCCTGCACATCTTTGAGCGCGGTCGCGAGAAACGCGAACATCAAAAACAATCCTCCGTAAATCCAGAAGGAACCAGGAAGGGTTCTCGCAAATCCGGTCCCAAAATAGAGCGCCAGAAATCCAAGTGCATTGCTGAGATAGGACAACTGCTCCAGGCGTTCGCACTTTGCTCCATGGCGATCCCGTCCGGTCACTGCCCACCCCAGGTAGATACCCGCCATCATCCCCGCGAAAAAGGCCAGGATTCCAAGGCCCGCGAGTTTTGGGGAACCCCAAAAAACGAGGGCGAGAACTGCAAGGATGGCGGCACCCTGAGCCGGTGCATCGTTAACGATGCCGGAGAATTTTAGCCGGTTTTGGGTGCGTTTGTGGAGGATCAAGCCGGTTGTCTTGGATTTCCCTTTAGGAACGAAGGAATTTACTTAGAGTGTTTCAGATTGGGAAGACATTCAAGCCCCAAGAGTGTCCACTCCTGTTTCCTATAGCTTTGAATTTTGTGCTGGGTAATTCAGATTCTTTAGTGGTATCAGGCCTGAGAGCTCACTAGAATCTGCCCCGGAGCCAAGAGACCTGCTCCCCTTGTCATGGGAAAACCACAGTCCAACCCCACCGGAACGCCTGTCTTTGAGATCAAAGACGTCTACAAGATCTATGAGATGGGCGAGGTGGAGGTTCGCGCGCTGGACGGCGTCAGCCTGACGATCGAGCAAGGTGAATTCGTGGCGATCCTGGGCGCTTCCGGTTCGGGGAAATCCACGCTGATGCACATCATGGGGTTCATGGATCAGGCCACCAAGGGAACCATCCTGCTGGACGGTCAGGACATGTCCCGGCTCAACGAGAAAGAGCGTGCCCAGGTGCGCGGCACCAAGATCGGTTTCGTATTCCAAGCCTTCAACCTGCTCAGTCGACTGACGGTGCTGGAGAACACCATGTTGCCCCTCCAGTACCAGCATATGTCCGCCGGGAACGCCAAGCAACGCAGTCGCGAAGTGCTCGACCTCATCGGCTTGGGCGATCGTGTTTCTCACTACCCCAACCAACTTTCCGGCGGTCAGCGGCAGCGCGTCGCCATCGCGCGCGCCCTAGTCAACAATCCCCGCCTCATCCTGGCGGACGAACCCACGGGAAACCTGGACAGCGCCAATGCCGAGCTCATCCTGGAAGTGTTCGAGAAACTCCACCGCGAGGAGAAACGCACCCTCGTGCTCGTGACCCACGATCCGCGAGTCGCGGACCGCGCCAAGCGTCGCATCGAGGTGAAGGACGGGAAGATTGTGGCTCAGTAGTTCAGCAGTTCGGTAAACAGTGCGACAGTCGGACAGGCACTGCAGCCAGAGCATTCTAAGTGGAGATGTCGCTCGCTTGATCGCATAAGAAGAGGCGCGAAGCGCTGCGTTCTTCAATAGATAAGGTGTTTGGCAAGAGGAGAATTGAGAAAGGTCAAGCTCCTTTGGTTGCATATTTGAGGTCGAAAGGAGTCTGGTGTTTCAGAACGCCGTAAGCTAGGCGGAGGATCTTGTTCATCATCGCGACCAGAGCACAGAGACGAGGCTTGCCCCGTTCCACCAGCGCTTGGTAGCAAGAGTTCAGGGGGCTACCGTTTCGAGTCGCGGCCAGGGCAGCCATGTAAAGCTGCTTGCGAAGGAAGGCACTGCCCTGCTTGGTGATGCGACCTCGGCGCCGGACCGAAGTTCCGGATTGCTCCAAAGCGGGAGTGAGTCCAGCAAAGGCCGCCGCCTGGCGTGCCTTGGAGAAGCCGGCGAGCAAGGGCATTTCGGCCAAGAGAGCTGCGGCAACCGTGAAGCCCACGCCAGGGATACTCTTGAGGAGTTGGACCGCTTTTCGAAGCTTTGGGCAGTCTTGGACACAGCGGTGCAGAGCGGTCTCGATGGTATCGAGTTCACGCTCCACGGCTTTGAGTTCGCGCTGTCGGGAACGCTGCACGATGGCCTTGAGAGAGGTGCCTCGGGCGTCCTCGCTTTGGTAGCTGTTGCTGAGGGCGGTGCGGGTGTTGATCAATTGGTCACGGCGGCGCATGAGTTGCTGTAACTCCCTGAGTTCATCGGAAGCTGGCTCCCAGATGCGTGGGGGGATGGCCCGGGCAAAAGCCGCAATGATGGTCGCGTCCAGGGCATCGGTCTTGACGCGTTTTCCCTGGGCCCTGGCGAAGTCTTTGACGCGGCGCGGGTTGAGCTCGGCCACGGCAAAGTCCTTGTCATAGAGGAAGTGCATGAGCCGGTAACCGTCAGAGCCGGTGGCTTCGACGGCGGCCAAGAGGGGCGCTCCATCGCTGCGTGCCTTCAGCCATTGGAGGAGCTTGGCAAAACCCTTGGAATGGTTGTCGAAACTGGCGCAGTGAGAGGGCCGGTCACGACCGGGTTGGAGGAGGGCCACGTCAAAGGTGGCTTTGCTGACATCGATGCCGAGGATGGTGGATGGGTTAGGGTCCATAAGCGGATTGAGGTTCTGGGTGAGATGGGATGAAGAGCGAATGCCGGGCAACGAGTTCAAGCTTGTCTGCGGGCTGGCATCGGTTAGGATGGGCCCTAGATAAGGTACGGCTTCAAAGCCGGCGAACGTGGTGCGGAGTCCAATCTACTCAACGGGCTCAAGGCCATGCCGGGGTTCCGGTCTACTCCGCACCACGCCGCATCTTCAGCCGCCTAAGCGGCGGCTAAATCTTCACTTGGAAGTAGGAAAGACAATAGACAAGCCGGGGTTGAGCGTTAGCGAGGCCCCGGACAAGTGGACGATCAACGAGCCGCGTAGCGGTAGCACAGAGAAAGATCACGCGAATGCAGTGCCAGGTGCCAGCGCTGCGCGCCTCGTCGTAAGTTTCGCATACCGGGGCCTTGCTTCGCTACAGCCCCGGCTATTGAAGAACGCAGCGCTTCGCGCCTTCGCTGACAGTTCCAACAAGGTAACGGCGTCACTTAAGACGCCCATATTACGGTTCACTGTCGCACTGTCGCACTGTCGCACTGTCGCACTGTCGCACTGTCGCACT
>JBHIXE010000022.1:0-15314 GCA_041984905.1 Verrucomicrobiales bacterium
GAGCTGTGCCAAGTGCAATCTCAAGCTCACCAGCGCTTGCGAAGATGTGCTAACCGTGAAAGAAGACGGCAAAGAAGTGAACTACTGGCTCAAGGAGGATGGCAAGGCCAAGACTTCCGAGCATGAGTGCAGTGGTGCTAAAGAAGGAGTCAAAGTCACCGGCACATTGACCGAGAAAGGCGATCGGAAAGAAATCGCCGTGGCCTCATTCGATTCCTGATTCCTGCTTTCGAAATCTCTGAAGAGTCGATGCCGTCTCCGGGAAAGGGGACGGCATTGTTCTTTGGAGGGCACCCCAGGTCCATGACAACGTTGCATCGGGCTTGACCTTCGAGGAAGGCATCGTGATGATCTGCCCCATGCGTCTACTACCCACTTTGCTCACTATTGGAGTCGCCTGCATGGCGTCTGCAGGGGCGGAAATCTACACACTGGCAGGGACCGGCCAGCCGGGCTATTCCGGCGATGGAGGGCTGGCAGTCGAGGCACAACTCAACAATCCCTTTGGGGTGGTGATCGGGCCGGATGGCCACCTCTATATCTGCGATACCGGCAATCACGCCATCCGGAAGATCGATCATGAGTCCGGGGTCATCACGACGGTCGCTGGAACGGGAGGCGAAAAGGGCTACAGCGGCGATGGCGGTCCCGCTCTGGAAGCCAAGCTCTTTGAGCCTTACGAGGTTCGTTTTGATGCCGAGGGCGACCTCTTCTTCGTGGAGATGCAGAATAACATCGTGCGGAAAGTGGATATGAAGACGGGCATCATTTCCACCGTGGCTGG
Organism: Verrucomicrobiales bacterium; assembly: GCA_041984905.1. GTDB lineage: Bacteria > Verrucomicrobiota > Verrucomicrobiia > Verrucomicrobiales > DEV007 > JBHIXE01. The sequence goes on from JBHIXE010000022.1 coordinate 785, forward strand.
CACGGGGAAGAAAGGATACGGCGGCGATGGTGGACCGGCCCTGGAAGCCGTCTTCAACCGCCCCCACAGCATTCAGTTTGGCCCGGAGGGCGATCTCTACATTTGTGACATTGGCAATCACCGGGTGAGGGTGGTCGATATGAAGACGGGGATGATCCGGACCCTGTGTGGCACCGGAAAAGGAGAGGGTCCCGCCGATGGCGCAGAGATTTCACCGGAAACCCCGCTCAATGGTCCGCGAGCGCTGGATTTCGATAGCGAGGGCAATCTCTGGCTCGCCCTCCGTGAAGGCAATGCGGTGTTCCGTTTTGACCTGAAAGAGAACCGGATCGAGCACATTGCCGGCACGGGCAAGAAGGGGGTCACCGGGAATGGCGGTCCGGCCAAAGAAGCGACGCTCTCCGGCCCCAAGGGAATCAGCATTGGCAAGCAGGGCCATGTCTACCTGGCGGATACCGAGAGTCATACGGTGCGGATGATCAATGTCGAGTTGCGTCCGATGCAGTTGGAGCTGATCGCGGGAACCGGACAACGCGGAGACGGGGATGACGGCAATCCCCTGGAGTGTCCCATGGCCCGGCTCCACGGCGTCTATGCGGATCCTGAGACTGGGGAAGTCTTTATCGGGGACAGCGAGGCGCACAAAGTGCGAGTGATCCGCGAGGCGACAGGGGAGTAAGATCCGAAACTCGAAATCCGAAATCCGAAATCCGATTCCAGCTCAAGACAAGAAGCCAATCTCCTCGTAGAAAAGTCTTCGGATTTTGAGTTTCGGATTTCGGATTTTCCCTATCTCCCAAAGTAGAGCCACAGGCCCACGGCGATCCCGATCAGGATTGCCAGGCTGCTGGACAAGACTTCTGTAGCGAGGCTGACAACGCCTAAGGCGAGCGCCACCACCGCGCAGATCATCGCAAGGCTGGTCCACTTGTGGGGACCTTCCATGGAGAAGCGGAACTTGCTGTCGTCATTCACGTGCCGGTCGAACTTGGTGATGGAGCTCTTCACATCATCCATGAACTTCTCACTGGCGGACTTTTCTTCATACTGAACGATCGGGATGATGGCTAACCCAATCGCGCCGATGGCGATGAGGAGTCCAAGTTTGCCGGTGAACGCGAATAGAACGGGGAGGTTTGAGGTATTCATCGTCTACTTGCTTGTCTGCGATTCTCGCTAAAGTGCAAGTTATGAAACTCCTGACCCCCATCTTTCTTTTTCTCAGCGTCATGGCTCTTCCGGCAGCAGACAACGTCCACGATTTCACCGTGAAAAACATCGACGGCGAAGACGTGGCTCTAGCCGATTACAAGGACAAGGTCCTCTTGATTGTGAACGTGGCTTCCAAGTGCGGCTACACCAAGCAGTACACTCAGCTCCAGGAGATTCACGAGCAGCTGAAGGATGAGGGCCTCGTGGTGATGGGTTTCCCGGCCAACAACTACGGCGGTCAGGAGCCTGGCACGGAGAGCGAGATCAAGCTCTTCTGCACGGAGAAGTATGACGTGACTTTCCCCATGTTTTCCAAAGTGTCCGTGAAAGGGGATGACCAAGTGCCGCTCTTCCAATTCCTGACGTCCGCTGAAAACCCGGATTTTACCGGTGACATCAAGTGGAACTTCGAGAAGATCCTGGTCGGCAAGGACGGAACGGTCCTGCGTCGTTTCCGCAGCAGCTCCAAGCCGGACAGCGACGAAGTCGTTGAAGCGATCCAGACTGCCCTGAAGGGGTAAGTCAGAAATCCGAAATCCGAAGTTGGGAAAGCGCTACTTAGCGTTCCTCGGCCACGGACCGGCAGAGGATCGCCTTGTGAGCGTGAAGGCGATTCTCGGCCTGGTCGAAGATGACGTCGGCATGCGCTTCGAACACCTCGGACGTGATTTCCTTTTCGCGATAGGCGGGCAGGCAGTGCATCACGATGGTGTCCTTGCCCGTCTTTGACATGAGCTTGTCGTTGATCTGGTAGGGGCGAAGGATCTCCAGGCGTTCCTGGGATTCTTCTTCCTTGCCCATGCTGACCCAGACATCCGTGTAGATCACGTCGCATCCTTCCACGGCAACGTGAGGATCCGCGATGACTTCCACGGATGGACTCCCCACTTTCTCGAGGAATTCAGCGGGAGGTTGGAAAGGGGCCGGAGCGCAGATCACCAGTTCCATCTCCAGATAAGCGGCGGCCCAGATCCAGCTGCGAGCCATGTTGCAATCGCCATCGCCAATAAAGCAAACCCGGGCTTTGCGCCAGTTCGGGATGCGTTCGTGAATCGTGAGCAGGTCAGAGATGATCTGACAGGGATGCTCATCATCGGTCAAAGCATTGATGGTGGGAATGCCGCTGTGCTGCGCGACACCCTCCACATCGCTCTGAGCAAAGGTCCGGATGATCACGCCGTCGACCAGCCGGCCGAGCACGCGTGCGGTGTCTTCAATCGCCTCTCCGCGAGATAGCTGCAAGTCGCGCCCGCTGAAGAACATGGCGTTTCCTCCGAGTTCCGAAATCCCCACTTCAAAGCTGACTCGAGTCCGGGTGGAAGACTTCTCAAAGATCATGGCCCAGTGCTGGCCCGCCAAGGGGGTGAAAGTGGAGTTCCGGCGATTCTTCTTCAACTCCAGGGAGTGATCCACCAGGTTGACGAGTTCGTCGGCGCGCAAGGATTCGATAGAAAGGAAATGATTCATGATACCACTTTCTGATTCGCTAGGAGGTCTAGGGTGTCTTTGATGATGCTCAAGGCTTCAGTAGCCTCGGATTGAGCGAGGTTGAGTGGGGGCAACAAGCGGATCACGTCCTTGCCCGCCGGAATGGTGATGAGTCCCTGACGCATGAGGTGGCCAACGAGGAAAGATGCAGCGGTATTGCCACTTTCCGAATAGCCGGCAACGCCGTTCTCGAAGGCGGATTCCTTCAGGGCGATGCCGATCATGAGGCCCAATCCACGCACCTGGGAAATCAGGGGGTGATTCCAACTTAAAATGGTGTCGCGGATGTATTGCCCCACCTTGGCGGAGTTTTCCCACAGCTTGTAGCGCTGGATTTCCTCCATCACGGCAAGGCTGGCGGCGCAGGCCAGGGGTTGGCCGCCAAAGGTGGACCCGTGTGTGCCGGGGCCAAACAGATTACAGAGCGCCTTGTCGGGCTGATCCTCGGACAGAGAGCGCTGTCGAACCCAGATGGCGCCAATCGGGATTCCGCCCCCCAGACCCTTGGCCCAGGCGATCGCGTCAGGCTGCACTTCGGGATCATCGATGATCGACTTGTAACCGCAGGTGTCGCCCGTACGGCCGAGACCACACTGGACCTCGTCAAACATGAGGAGCAGGTGATGCTCCCGGCAAAGCTGAGCAACCCCACGCAGAAATTCCGGATCCGCCGCGTGAATGCCGCCTTCTCCCTGAATGGGTTCCAGGAGGATGGCTGCGGTCTGCCTGGTGATGGCGGACCGGACAGCTTCCAGGTTGTTGTAATGCACGGTCACGAATCCCGGCATCAGGGGAGCGAACCCTTCCTTGACCTTGGCCTGACCTGTGGCGGAAATGCCTGCCAGAGTCCGGCCGTGGAAGGAGCCTTCAAAGGTGATGATTTCGAAGCGGTTACCGCCACCGGCATGAGGGACGCGACTGCCGAAAAGGCGGGCCAACTTGAAGAGGGCTTCGTTGGCCTCGGCGCCGCTGTTGCAGAAAAAGACTTTGCCAGGCGCCTGGACGACTTGCTCCACGAGATTCTGAGCCAGCAGACCCTGTTCCCGGATGTAGTAGAGATTGGAGCAATGAATCAGCGACTCGACCTGCGCATGGATCGCGCTGGTGATGGCCGGGTGAGAGTGGCCTAATGAACTGACCGCGATCCCCCCGCCGAAATCCAGGTAAGCCCGCCCTTGATCGTCCCAAATCTGGACTCCTTTGCCCTCCTTGAAGCAATAGGGATAACGGCTGTAGTTGGGGACTACATAGGTATCCACCAGGTCCCTGGTGCTGGAACGAATAGTATCTTGTGTCAGATCCGGGTCTTGCATGGATGATGAGCGAGGGCTTCAGGCAAGGAGTTGCGCCTGAGGCTGCTTCTCGGTAAGTAAGCAGGAAGAAAGGCACTCCCGGAAAATGGCGGAGCCAGGGAGTGGAATCTCGACGGCTCGTAAAGAGTGAGTCATTGGATGCGGCCGGGAGAAAACGGGAAGGGCCACCTTCGACGAAACCGGGAGATCGGCAAGTGAAGAATTGGAATGATTGGCCCAGGTCTTCCCAAGATTTGTGCGGACGAATCCCGAATCGAGCTTGCTTTTCGAGCCGGGCCCTCAAGAATTCGGATTATGACCATTCGAACCCCCGTCGCCTTTTGGGCTCTCTTTCTGGCTGTTGCCGTTTCCGGATCCTTTGCTGATGACAAGGAAAAACCCAAACCTGCACCGGCGAAGAAAGATCCTCCGACCGGATACACGGATACTCCCGTGCTGCCGGATCAGAAGTGGCGGGTTCACGATGACACCCGTCCTCGCCCCGCAGTGGTGACCCCTGGCGAAACCTTCAGCCATGGCGCCCCGGCTCCTTCCGATGCAATCGTGCTCTTTGATGGCACGGATTTGAGCAAGTGGAAGGACCAGAAGACGGGCGAAGCCGCTGGTTGGAAAGTGGAAAATGGCTACATGGAAGTCGCTCCTGGCAGTGGTTCCATTCAGACCAAGGACGAGTTCGGCGATTTTCAACTGCACATCGAATTTGCCACTCCGGAAGAAGTCGTGAGTGCCAGTCAAGGACGGGGCAACAGCGGTGTCATCATCTACAACATGTATGAGGTTCAGGTGTTGGACTCCTACGAAAACAAGACTTATGCCGATGGCCAGGCTGGTGCTCTCTACGGACAGTATCCGCCCCTGCGCAATGCTTCCAAGAAGCCGGGAGAATGGCAGACCTATGACATCATCTTTGAGACCGCCCGGTTTGAGGGAGATGAGTTGGTGAAGCCTGCCTCAGTCACTCTGCTTCACAATGGTGTGGCGGTGCAGAACAAGAAGGCCTACATCGGTGCCGTATCCCATAAGAAGGTCGGCGAATACAAGCCTCACCCGCCTCAAGGGCCGCTGGTGCTGCAGGATCACCGCAACCCCATGCGGTTCCGCAACATCTGGATCCGTTCCCTCGGCGAATACGACGAAGGAGCGGCTGAGTAAGCTACTATTTTCTCCTGGGATTCCTGACAGTATTATGACTGTCGGGAATCCGTGTCGAACTGCCGATTTCAGGGAGGACGGAAGGTCCTCCCTCTTACTTTTGATCCAGCTTGATGATGCCGATTTCAGCGTTCAGCTCCTGGATTTCTTTCTGAGTTTCCGCGATCTTTCGATTCCGGTCATTGATAAATCCCTGACTCAGAGTTCCGGACTCCACTTCGAGTTTCAAACGCTCCACTTTATCCGTGAGGCGGGCAATCTCTCGCTCCCGCAGGGCGATGCGTTCGTTCACTGGTTCTGGCTCAGTGAGCTGCGTTTGGAGCGGAGGGAGGGTTGATTGCCGCACTCGTTGGAGGAAGACTTGGTCAGACTGACTGAGATCTGCAATTTCGATGTGATAGACCTGGTTGTCCTTCCTCGATCGAACTCTCACCTGGGACTTATCTCTTGCCAGTACTTCTACTTCCAGTTTTTGACCCTTCTGATTTTCCAGGACCCGGTCCGCAGGAAGATCAATCAGGTAATATTGGGTGTAGTAGAAGTATCCACCCAAGGCCAGGAGACCGAAGAAAAGGACAACAATGAAAAGATTGCGGGACATTCGGAGTGATGAGTACTGAGGTGGTTGGTTCTCCTTAGAACTAAAGACTGAGCCCTGATTTTCAACTTCGAAATGATACAACCGTGACCATGGACGGGACATCGCCAAAGAATCGCCGCGACTTTCTCAAGGGTTTGAGCGGCGCCGCTGCGGCTGCGATGATGGCCGGCGAGCCTCGTTTGCTGCAGGCGGCTTCCCCGGCTCCTTCGATTGCTCCCCGGGCAGATGCTTGCATCCTGCTGTGGATGGCTGGAGGCATGGCAGCTCCAGAGACGTTTGATCCCAAGCGCTATCTGCCCTTCGAAAAGGGAGCGCCTGTCGATCGGATTCTCAGCACCTTTCCCGCGATTCCCACCGCCGTAGATGGCTTGCAGATTTCCGCTGGTTTGGAAAATATCGCCCAGGTGATGGACCGGGCGACCTTGATCCGCTCTCACGTGCAGGCGGATCTGGGACATATCCTGCATTCCCGGCACCAATATCACTGGCACACCGGCTATGTGCCGCCCTTGACTGTGGCCGCGCCTCACCTGGGAGCCTGGATGGCCAAGGTTCTGGGGCCGCGCAATGAGGTCGTGCCTCCTTTCATCAACATCGGGCAGCGGCTCGAAGGTGTGGGAGAGAAAGAAGAGCTCAAGGCCTTTACCACGGCCGGGTTCTTTGGATCTGAGTTTGGCCCCTTCAACCTGCCATATCCGGAAGACGCCATCGCCTCGGTGCGTCCGCCGGAAGGCATGGATCCCGGGAGGTTTTCGAATCGCTACAAGTTCTACCGGCAATTGGTCGATCGGAGTCCGCATCGCGAATACGCGAGCGATTACCAGCAGGAATCCATGCTCCGAGCCATGGAGAATGCCTATCGGCTTCTCAACAGTCCAGAGAAGCAGGCTTTTGATCTGACCCTGGAACCCAAGGAGTCCTATCAGGCTTATGACACCGGCCGCTTTGGCCGGGGCTGTCTCCTGGCCAGGCGTTTGGTGGAGGCTGGCGCCCGGTTCATTGAGGTAACCACGGAATATGTGCCCTTCCTGCACTGGGACACGCACGAAAACGGACACACAACGGTCCAACGCCTCAAGGAGGAAATCGACCGTCCCATCGCCAGACTCATCCTGGATCTGGAAGAGCGGGGGATGTTGGACCGCACTCTGGTGATCATCGCCAGCGAATTCAGCCGGGACATGATGATCGAGGGCGTGCCTGGCTCCAATGCCAAGGATCAGTCGCGAGCCAAATCGGAAACCCTGGAGGAAATGAAGCACTATGGACTGCACCGTCACTTCACCGGGGGCACATCCGTGGTGATGTTTGGCGGGGGGACCAGGCAAGGCTTCGTCTATGGCAAGACGGCCGACGAGCGTCCGCTAGTTGCGGTGGAGAATCCCGTCAGTATCACGGATCTGCACGCCACGATCTACCACGCCATGGGAATTGGCCCGAAGACCGCATTCGAGGTCGAGCGAAGACCCTTCTACATCACGGAAGACGGTCATGGCGAACCGGTGATGGACTTGTTTGCCTGATCGGTCGAAGCTGTGCGTCCCATGCAGGATTGGCCACAGCCCTACTACGCTGTCATTTTCTCTTCCCGGCTGACTCCTCCGGCGGAGGGATATCAGGAAATGGCCCAGCGGATGGTGAAACTTGCTGCGGAGCAACCGGGGTTTCTGGGAGTGGAATCCGCGAGGGGAGCCGATGGGTTCGGCATAACAGTCTCCTATTGGGAAAGTGAGGACGCGATTCGTAAGTGGAAGGCCAACCTGGAACATCTGGAAGCCCAGCGGATGGGGAAGGAGTCCTGGTATGCCAGCTACGACTTGCGGGTCGCTCAGGTGACTCGGGCTTACTCCAAGCCAGAGAGTTGAGGCAGGATTTTCCCTTTTCCAGGATGGCCATCTCGTGATTCCATCTTGCAGCTTCTTATCTCACCCTATGTACCGAACCCTCTCCCTCGTTGTTCTCGCTTTCCTGTTGGGAAATCTGCAGGCCGTGGACCGGCCCAACATCCTCATGATTGCCGTGGATGATCTAAGGCCTGAACTCCACTGTTACGGAGCCTCGCACATTCAGTCGCCCCATATCGATGCCCTGGCGGCGGGAGGAATTCGCTTTGACCATGCCTATTGCCAGGTGGCGGTGTGTGGAGCATCCCGGGGCAGCCTGCTTTCCGGGTGCCGTCCCGAGACAACGCGGCTCTGGGATTACAAGACGCCCATGCGCTCCAAGTTGCCGGATGTTGTGTCTTTGCCACAGCATCTCAAAGAGAACGGTTACAGGACGATCTCCCTGGGCAAGATCTACCACAGCGCTACGGACGATCTCCAGGGTTGGAGCGAGAAACCCTGGCGACCGAGTGGTCCCACTTATTTGACTCCGGAGTCCAAGGCAGTCATGCAGCCGCACAAGACTCAGAAGGGCCGCATTATGGGGCCTGCCACGGAGAATGGCGGGGACGTGGCGGACAATGCCTACCCCGACGGGAAGACGGCGGATGAGGCTGTGGCCCGGTTAGAGAAGTTGGCCGGCAATCCGGAGCAACCCTTCTTTCTGGCGGTGGGCTTCACCAAGCCCCACTTGCCCTTCATTGCCCCCGGCAAATACTGGGATCTCTACGACCGGGCATCGATCGTCATCCCCAGCCGCGAGGATCCGCTCAACAGTCCTGTCTATGCACGCTCAACCTGGGGCGAACTCCGGGCCTACACGGATATGCGAAAGGCAGGGGAGACCTTGAACGATGAGGACACCCGCCGGCTGATTCATGGCTACTACGCTTCTGTCAGCTACACGGACCGGAATGTGGGCCATGTGCTCGCGGCCCTGGACCGCCTGGAGCTGGCTGCCAACACCATCGTCATTCTTTGGGGAGACCACGGGTGGTATGTGGGGGACTTCGGGGACTGGTGCAAACATTCCAATGATGAGATCGCCACGCGAGTGCCCATGATCATGCGTGTGCCCGGGCAAACCAGCGGTCAGAGCACCAGCGCGATGGCGGAATTCGTCGATATCTTCCCGACGCTCAGCGAGTTGGCTGGTCTACCGGTTCCCGAGCATTGCCAGGGGACGAGCCTGATTCCCGTGATCGAGAATCCGGAGCGGCCCTGGAAGGAGGGAGCCTTCAGCCAGTATTACAAGACAGACGGCAAGCGGAAGCTGAAGCTTCTCGGCACCAGCCTGCGGACGGAGCGCTGGCGTTATACGGAGTGGCGAGTCGACAAGACCGGCGAACTGGACGCTGTCGAACTCTACGATCTCAAGAATGATCCCGGCGCCACCAAGAGCGTTCATGGCAATCCGGAACACGCGCCAATCTTGGAACACCTCGCAGAATTGGCCAAGTCATCGGGAACCGGGCTGAAGCCTCCGGGCTCGTAAAGATGCGCCAAATGTTGTAAAAGATGAAACCAACCTGGGCGGGGGCCGTCTTAAGCGGAGGACAAGATTTCCAAATGGTTCTGATGACTCACAGGTTCACTCTCCTCATCTCTCTGCTAATATTGCTCCTTCCGAGCGTGGGCTCCGCGCAGCTCAGTCCGGAAGCGCTGGCGCAGCGATTTCAACAGCTCGACACCAACAAAGATCAGATCCTGACTGAAGAGGAGGTGCCTCGACGGCTTTTCAACCGGTTGGACTCAGATAAGGACGGCAAGGTCGCTCTGGAAGAAGCCCAGAAAGCCCTGTCATCCCCGTCGCTGAAGCGGGGGCCCTTGCAGGCCATGCCTCTGTTGGAAGCCTACTTCAGCAAGGCGGATTCAGATGGAGATGGAAGCCTTTCCCGTGCGGAAACCTCGAATGCCGCCTGGTTCGACCGGGTAGACTTGAATCGGGATCAGCTGGTCAGCATCACCGAGGCCCAGGGCCTGGTGGGGGAATTGCTCAACCCGGGCAAGCAACCCGCCCCCATGACGGAACCGGTCGAGCCGGCTCAGCCCGTGGCTCAGGGGCCAGAGATTCTCAAGCCGGGAGATGTCGGGATCGGTCGGCAAGTTCCGGATATGGCCTTCACGGATCTTGGGGGAAAGGAGCACCGCTTTAGTGATTTCAGGGAGTCGCCGGCTCTAGTTGTGGCTTATACCAGCGCCTCCTGTCCGGTGAGCAAGCGGTTTGCCGGAGATCTGGCCGAGTTGGAGAAGTCCCTCAAGCAGCAGGGCATTCCCATGATTCTCGTCAATCCCTTCGGAAGCGAGAGCCAGGAAAAGGTCGATGCACAGATCGCGGAAAAAGGGTTCCTGTCTCCTTACGTGCGGGATGCGGATCTGAAACTGTCGCAGGCTTTGCAGGCGCGGACCACCACCGAGGTGTTCCTCCTGGATTCGACTCGTACCCTGATCTACCGCGGAGCACTCAATGATCAGTATGGGATCTCCTACAATCTGGAGGAGCCGAGGGTACACTATTTGAAAGAGGCCTTGGAAGCTCTGAAAGAGGGGCGTCGTCCCCGTATCGCGGCGACGGGAGCTCCCGGGTGTGAACTGGACATTCATCCAGTTGACCCCGCTCCTGCCTCTGGCCTGACCTACCATCGAGATATCGAGCGGATTCTGCAGCAGAACTGCGTGCAATGTCATCATGACGGTGGAATCGCGCCCTTTGCCCTGGATGATTTTGAAGAGGTTTCAGATCGCGCCAGGACCATCAAGCGCGTGGTGGAAGACGGAACCATGCCACCCTGGTTTGCGGAAGACGAAGAAGGGCGCTCTCCCTGGCAGAACGACCGGTCGCTTTCCGCTCGGGATAAATCCGAACTGTTGGCCTGGCTGCAGGAAGCAGACCGGGAGAAGGGCAATCCTGCGGACGCGCCCGAACCATTGGTGTTCAACTCGGACGGTTGGGAATTCGGCGAGCCGGACCACATTGTGGTGTCCCAGAAGCATGAGGTGAAGGCTGATGGCGTGATGCCCTATGTTTACTCGAATGTTCCCACGGGACTCACGGGTGAGAAGTGGCTCCGGGCGATCGAGGTGCAACCCAGTGACCGCGAGGTCGTCCACCACATCCTCATCTTCCTCAGGGATCCCAGCAATTCCAAGCAACGCTTTGATGAGCTGAACGGCTACTTTGCGGTCTATGTGCCAGGGACAAGCACGATGATTTATCCGGAAGGGGTTGCCAAAAGAGTTCCCGCCGGTTCGGAGTTGAGATTCCAAATGCACTATACGCCTAACGGTAAAGCTGTGACAGAGCAGACCAGGGTGGGCCTCTACTTTGCGGATGAAACCCCTCTCTATGAAGCCCAGGTGGCCAGCGTGGCGAACCCCAAGATTCATATCCCGGCGGGCGCACCCAATCATGCGGAATATGGGCATCGCCTCATCCGTGACGACATCACGGTTCTCGGGTTTCTGCCCCATCTGCACACGCGGGGCAAAGCCTTCAAGTATGAACTGGTCTATCCAGATGGGAACGAGACTTTGCTGAACATCCCGCGTTATGACTTCAACTGGCAGCTGTATTACCGGCTCAAAGAGCCGCTGCACCTTCCGGTGGGCACGACCATGAAGGTCACTGCCTGGTATGACAACAGTCCCTCCAACCCCGCGAACCCGGATCCGACCAAAGATATTCGCTGGGGTCAGCAGACCTTTGATGAGATGCTCATTGGGTATGTGGAATACATTGTGCCGGTTTCTGCCGGGCAGACGGAAACCGCCTCACTGAGTGGCGAGTGATCCTTGTCCGGTGATCATAAGAGATTGACACCGCTTCTCCGTCTCGGCATCGTTGTGGAGCAATCCTGCGCTTCAATACGATGATGAAAAAGATACTGATTCTGTTGAGTGTGGCATTGTGCTCCGCAATGACGGGCTGCACCACCACAACTCCTGGAGAGGCGATCTGGAACGGAACGCAAGCTGTGCATGGATTTGTTTCCGGCACGGTCGGCACCGGAGTCGCCGCTTTGGAGAGCACGGTCGAGTGATACCTCGGCGGACCACGAGCCACCGAATGTTTTAGAGACTGGCTTCCGGTGATTCCGGAGCCAGTTTCTGCTTTGGGGTACTAGCGTGGATTCAGCTGCGGAAGCCGAAGACGTTCCCCACTGAGTTGGACACGTTCACCAGTGACTGCACAAAAGGGTTGGCCTTGCCGCGGCGCAACTCCATCCAGGCGTCATAATCGCTGAAGTAGGCTTTGTCATCCAGGATCCGCACCTCAGTCGCAAACCAGCGCAGCTTTCCATCCCTTGTCGTACGGAAGCTGTAGGTGATTCCGCCGGTGGGTTGCAGATTATAGCGATCGATCAGGGAGCGGTCATTGGCCTTGTTCACATTCAGCGGTCCCCAGATTTGATCCTGATCGTCGCGATACAATTCGCCCTCAAGGCGTTCCCATTTTCCAAATTGGTGAGTCTGCCGGAAATGATTCCGCACTTCCATGCGGGAGTCGGGAAAAAAGCGAAGCTCAGTGTAAGGACCAATGGTGCTCTCCCAAGTGCCCACGATCGGTTCCGAACCACGGCCGTGGTTGCCGATGTAGATGGAAGAGAAGGCAAGAGCGGCAAAGGTGCCGAGAAATGCCCAGCGGACGCGGTGGATGTGACCCCTTATCATTCAATACTAGATTAGCTGATTGGCAGTAGTTTCTCCGCATTAGGGGGCAATGCGGGCCTAACCAGCAAGGTTAGCTCGTTGCTCTTATACGACAAGCTAAAAAGTTCGGCATGCTCCCTTATCATGAGACCTGGCGGGATAGAAACTGGCAAAAACGGAATCTCCCCATCCACGAATACCTCTCCTAAATCGCCGGCGCTGACCTCTCATGGCAGCTCTACCATCTCCTGGTTTCGGCCTGGGGCGCTCAGGTGGGGAGAGGATTCTGAAAGCATGAATGATGCCGTGAGTGAACCCGTTTCGGGCCGCTTGGGAGAGGATCTTTGGAACTCTTTGGAGGGCCAAGTTTACTACGGGTCAGATCCAGAGAAAATGAGCTGAGATGCATTCTTGAAAATATTAATAAGCGTGGAAAATCAGCAGAGGAAGAGGGGGCTGGTAGCAGCATCCAGCTGTCTTGCGCAGGAAAAATCCCGTAGCGAAGCTTCAGGTGCGCGAGGATTCTCTACTATTTGAAACATAGCTGATAATTAAGATCACTTAATTAAATGATTGCGATTACGCCCGATCTTGCCGAGATTACCGTGTCGAGATATCATGAAACTTGGGAACTCAATCCATGCGTGCTGCTCCGGTCGTGCGAAGGGAAGGGAAGTCGCCATTTGGGTGGCTTTCGTTTTTATGGGGTTGTGTTCCGGAAGCTTCGACCTCCTAGCTCGTGCTCCCTCTCTGGAAAAGGAGCTTTCCTATGGAGAATATTCCGTGCCGCTTTCGCGAGTCCTGCGCGGCAATGGGTTGGCGCTGGAAGTGCTTCCCGAAACGGAGTTGAGCTTTGATTTGTCCCTTTCCAGACGGATGAACGTGGAAGGGGTCTCGCTGGAACTGTTTACTCAGGGCGGGTATCCGATTGATGCCGCGGAGTATTTGAAGAAGATCCGGATCAATGGCCGGGGATTGACTCCTGAAGCGCTGGAGCTCGCGCGGGAACGCACCACGGAGTTCGATGGCGGGGTCCGGGTCTATATTCCTTCATTGGACGCCTGGGAAGAGGGCGTGCGCATTGAAATTCCCGATCCCTATCTGTTGGACGTAGAGGCCAGCCGGATCACCGTGGGAGGGAAATGGCTACGGGTGGATCTGAACCTGTCCATGCTCAATGACCTGCTCCGGGAGAAGGGGGTCATCGATCCACACATGCACTACTGCTTCCCTGGCGAGTTGGCGATCACTCCTGAGGTTCAGGAACTCGGTTCGCTCGTGACCCAGGGGCTGGCTCTTCGCTACGTGGACACGATGCCGGCAATTACCGTGGATACTGAGCTTTCCGATTCTTCGGACAATATCGTCATCGGTAAGTATGATCAGGTGTTGCCTTTCCTGGGAGACACTCCGATCGAATCCATGGATGGCGCCTACCTGGAAATCCGTGAGCATCCCAAGTCGCCCCACCGCTTCTTGATCATTGTCTCGGGTGCGGATTTCGACCAGATTCGAGATGCGGCCTGCATGCTGGGACTGGTGTGGACGCCGCTGCCGGAAGCTTCGGGGTTTAGCTTGAGCGACCTGCAATTTCCGGAAACGCCGATTCACCTGGTCCGGGGGCCGATGTATCCCAACCAGGTATATCCCTTCAAGGATATCGGATTTCGTACTCGCAGCGCTCGCGTCGGAGGGGATGAAGCCATTGAGGTGGAGTTTCGCTTCTCCGCGGAAGTGCCTTTTCACGCTTCTCAGCGTCTTGAGATGGATCTTCGCTTGAGCCAGACTTCCCGAACTCGCCAGAGCGTGGATCTGGAATTGCTGATCAATGGGGTGTCACGGCGGGGCAAGACCTTCCAACTCAAACCGGGGCCAGAGATGACGGTGGATACCTGGCGCATTCCCATGAGCGACTTTGTTCCGGGATTGAACCGGCTGACCATCATCCCTCAACCCCAGGGAGGGGCAGACAATCGCCTCCGCATCAGCCTGGATCAAACGTCCCGGGTTCGGGTTCCCGGACCCTCCTCTGACGTCAATTTCCCGGACTTGGGCCTCCTGGCGGTCACTGCGCATCCCCTGGCGAATGTCCCGGACGGGGGCCACCTGCAATTCATGCTGGCCCACCCCAGTGAGTCCTCTGCCAAAGCCCTCTGGCTGTTTGCGGGAGAGATGGCTCAGATCAGCGGTACTCTTCTCTACAATGCGCTCTACAGCGATAAAGTGGATGA
>JBHIXE010000022.1:15324-25745 GCA_041984905.1 Verrucomicrobiales bacterium
CAGCAGTTTCCAACTGATTATTCAGGCGTTGTACCCGAATCAATCGGCCGAATTTACTTATATTCCGGTGGCGATTGGCCGGCTGGACCTGGTCAAGGAGTCTCTCCTCGAGGATTCCTTGCTCCGCTATGATGATCTCAGCGATCTGAGCTACGTCCTTAACTACAAGGAGCAGCAGCGCGGCTGGCTGCCCCGGGCTTATGACCAGATGATGTCCACCTGGGCAGATGAGGGGGAGATCCCGGATGGTTGGTCCTTGAGTGATGAGGGGATGATCTACCAGTTCTCCCGGCTCACCATGGACGCAGGGTATTCCACCGTAACCTTGATCACCACGGGGCCTACGGGTGACATAGGAGAATTGATGGAAGACCTGATGCTGGTTTCCAATTGGGAAAAGCTGGATGGGGAAGTGGCGGTCTGGCGCCCCGGAAGCCGGGGGCAGGTGATCGCCCGTGGAGTTTCGAGCGAAGCCGTACGGGATGGCACCCACTATGACAGCAAGTTGCCCTACTTCTCAGACCTTCGCTTTGGCCAATGGATGACCTGGATTTCCGTCGGTCTGATTGTGGCCACTCTCTTCGGCCGGATGGCGCTGGAACACGTCTACCGGACCCGAATCTAGATTCCTGAAACCGAACCATGAAACTGATACCCTTCCGACTGTTAACCCGAATGGCGATATTTGGCGCCATCTTGATGATGCATTCAGGATGCTCCGATGAAGTGCGTGGCGACGAGTATGTACGGCTTTCTAAAGAAGAGATCGCTCAGAACCGTGCCCTGTATCTGGAGCACCAGGCGGCATTGAAAAAGGGCTGGAATGCCTACAGAGACGCCTTTGTCCGCAATGACGGTCGCGTCATTGACACCCACAGCGGGGTGACTCATTCCGAGGGCCAGAGCTACGCCATGCTCGTAGCGACTTACGTGGATGACCGGGAGACTTTCGACCAGGTCTGGAACTGGACGCAGGATAATCTGCGAGTGCGTGGAGACAATCTCTTCGCGTGGCGATATTTGCCCGGCACGGACGCCAGCGGCACCCATATCCCGGATAAGAACAATGCCAGTGACGGAGACATTGCCATCGCCTGGGCACTGATTCGGGCTTCCCAACTGTGGAACGAACCTCGCTACCGGGACGAAGCTGCCCTGATCCTTGATGACTTAAGGGCCCAGATGATCGTGCCTCAGTCCGGCCGATTCCTGCTTTTGCCGGCTGCGGACGGATTCCAGAAGGAGGGGGAGACCACGGTGAATCTTTCCTACTATATTTACCCTGCTTTCGAAGTGTTTGCGGTGGAAGATACCGAGCCGGATCTCTGGCGCATGCTGATTGACGAAGGCGTGCGGCTCACGGACGAGTCGCTATTGGGTGAGCAACAATTGCCCACCGACTGGGTTACCATTGGCGACGACTCCGTCAAGCCGGGAGCGAATTGGGACCATGTGTTTAGCTACGATGCGATCCGGTTGCCTCTCTACTTGTTCTGGGGCGGAAAACTCAAGCAGACTCCCAAGTTTCATATTTCTCTGCAAATGACCTGGCGGCGCGTGGAGGCGGAGCGTTTTCCCGCTCGGGTTTCGGTCTTTGAAGAACTCAAACCCACGGATGGTGAAACTGCACTGCACGGGATGCGCCAGGTCTATGAAATGGCCACCCAACCCGCGGCCGCAGTCATGTATGCGAAGCCTGACCCGGACGGCATCGTAGCCATCAATGAAGGATATTACTCAAGCTCGCTGGCACTATTGGTTGGCTGCGCTCGGCTCGATGCACTCGAGCGAGGCTACTGATAGGCCCGCGATTCCAGAACACGCACTATGACAGGAACTGGCCCTAAGCTTTTCTTAACCACCTACCCCACTGCCAAGGCAGGCTTCTCAGGATGGCTCATCTTAGGAGTAATCTTTGGGGTGGGGCTATGGGCGCCAGGTCTCTTTGGACAATCTGAATCCTCCTCTGGCGGTGGCCGTTACCCGACCGTTTCCGGTGAGGCCGTTGGCAAAGTGACCAATACGGTAACTGTCAATACGGACGAACTGCTGGAGCAGCGCAAGTTTGATCAACTCAAAGGTGTGGTTACGCAGCGCCAGGACCCTAACCTGGCTGTGGGGCTCGGCTGGAAGTTGAAGGAGATGGAAGAATACGCCCTTGCGGCGGAGTTCTTCAAAATGGCTCTGGATCTCGGTGCTCCCCCGGAGACGAACTACGCTTATGCCTTGACCCTCCACCTTTCCGGGCAAAACGCCCTGGCTTTGGAAGTGGCCGCTGCACACGAGGATGCCCACCCTGAAATCAGCGGCGTGAAGCGAAGTGCCGCCCTGGAAGTCAGTGCTACCTATGGTGAGAACACCAGCACCGAGATTTCCCAGATTGTGCGCACGGAGTTCCGCAAGATGGCAAGAGAGATCGTTGAAGAGCGGGATGCGGCACTGGCGGAATCCGCCGGCTGGATTGCGTATCATGACGGCGAGTATGGCGAAGCCGTCTCCTGGTTTGGCAAAGCTGACGAATGGCGACCGAGCGATTCCACCAAATACGGACTGGCGCTGGCGCTCTTCCAAAGCGGCAGCATTCAGGAAGCGGCCCGGTTAACCAAGGGGAGCCTGGATAGCAACCCGGCCATGCAACAGCTCTATTCCAGTATCCTGTTGCACCAGGCCAATGAAGTACGGGCCAACCCGGACTCGCTCTTCGCGGATATTCTGGAACAGGATCTCAAGGAGTTTGAGCCGCATATCCTGAAGGAGAAGAATGCGGAACTGGCGCTCGTGTTGGGATGGTATTATCTCAACGGAAACAACTTTGAAATGGCCGGGGTCTGGTTTGACCGCGTCATTGAGTGGGGCGGCCGGGAAGAGGCCTACTACGGCAAGGCTCTCGTGTTGGAATCTTTGGGTGAACTGGACGGGGCGCTGACACTGGCCACCAAGTTTCCGGAAGCCCACGAAGGGATGCGGGACATGCGGGAACGCATCGCCCTGGACCAGGCGCTGGCAGACGCGACGGGCAAGAAGTTGTTCGAGTATCTGCCGGTCATTGAAGAGCGCCGGGATTCAGAACTCGCCAACGTTGTTGCCTGGCGTTACATGGAGCAGGACAATTACGACGAGGCCAAGCAATGGTTCCGCAAGTCCCTTGCCTGGGGAGGCGAAACGGATTCTACCTACGGGCTCGCCCTGGTCGCGCTCAAGGAAGGCAAGTACGGCGAAGTGGAGCTTCTCTCCAAGGAAACTGCCAGCACGGATCCGCGGATGGCGTCTCTCGAATACATGGTGGAGATCGAGAAGCTTCGTGAAGGGATCACCAAGTATGATCCCACCGCCTTCCAGCCTTTGAACCTGGATCAGTTCCCCTTGGCGAACAAGATCATGGAAAGCCGAAATGGGGACGCCGCCCTGGAATTTGCCTGGTTGCTCTTTGACCAGGAAGAGTGGCGCCCTGCCCAGGAATGGTTTGATCGTGCAATCGACTGGGGCGCTCCCAAGGAAGCCTACTACGGCGCGGTAGCTACCCGGATCAAGAACAACGATCTGAAGGGCGCCTACATCATGGCCATCATGAACATGGATGCTCATGATGACATGCCCAAGCTGCTGGTGGATCTCAATATCCAGGCCACTGCGGAAATGTATGAGCGTGGCTCCTACGATAAGGTCATCAACAAGATCGAATCCGTGGACGACAAGCGCACCCTGACTTCCGGGGAGATGCAGATCCTGGGATGGAGTTACTACGAGACCGGCCGGAGAGACGAGGCGATGGCCGTCTTCGAGCATGCCTATATCAAGTTTCGCGATGTGGAGAGCGCGGATGCGCTTGCCGAGATGCTCGCGGGGAACTGGGATTGGTCCAAGCTGGAGCAGATGGCCGATGAACTCGGTGGACCACTGCGGGATTCCTATCGGGACCGGCTTGCCGAAGAACATGCCTTGCGTGGGAACCGGCGGATTGCTGCGGACATTGCCCCGGAGATTTTCGAGATTGAGCAGTTTGAGGTTCCCACCTTTGAGATCGGCGCCTCGATCTCCAGTCAAAGCTCCGGCGAGTCCATCCGGAATCTGCAAAGATCCACGGAGCCTGAGGTGAAGGTGAACATTCCTTTCGGGAAGGCCAGCAACATGAGCTTCCGGGTTGGTCGCCAATCCTTCTCTCAGGGGCGCTTGGAACCGGAGAACCTCGTGGGTTCACCTTCCTTTGACACCACGGAGAACATCAACACCATGGATATCGAGGAACTCCGGGAGGTAGCCACGCCTTTCTCTCAGAAACCAGGGGAAAGCTATGATGGCTCGACCTTTGTGGAAGTGGGGTGGTCGCGTGAAGGTTTCATCTCACCCTTCGTCAATGTGGGTCTGGTGGATCGCCGCACCGGCGCGCTGGCCACGGCAAAGGCTGGCGTGACCATCCATGGCAAGGCTTCCGCTCTGACGGTGGAAGGCTTCCGGGAGCCCGTCTATCAGTCGGTTCTTTCCAGTGTGGGCCTGGTGGATCCCTATACCGGTCAGACCTGGGGGGGAGTTTCCGAGCAAGGGGTGCGTGCCAGCTACGGTGCTGGGCTGGGGGACAAGTGGTTCATCAATACCCTCTTCCAATATAGTTACCTGGGCGGTGAAAACGTGGAGAGCAACGATCACGTTCGGGCTGCCGTTGGATTTACTCGCGAGTTTGATGTAGGTGACAACTTTAGCTATCTACGGATGGGACCCATGTTTGAGGCGTCCTCTTATGATAAGAACCTGTCTTTCTACACGTTTGGGCATGGTGGTTACTACAGCCCCCAACAGTTGATCAATTCGGCGTTCGCTTTGGATGTGATGACCGCCGAGCAAAAGAACTGGCTGGTGCGGGCCCGGACACGACTCGGCATCTACAATCAGGATTCCGACGATGCACCTTTCTTCCCAGGGCTTGGGGTCAGTCAGCCATACTACTCCGGAACCTCGGACAGTGGGGTGACCTTCACGACGGAAGTCGACGCCGCCTTTGCCTTGTCCGAGCGCTGGATTCTCGGTCTCAGTGCCGGTTACGACCGTGCCGCGGACTACACAGGCTGGAATGCCGGTATCTGGATGAAATACATCCCGGGGCTCGGTCACGAAAACAGGCTCTACGAAGAGAATCTCGGGGATTAGGCCGAGATGCTTTGAATGGGGGAGGGCTCCTTGGCCGTGCTTAGAGACCGCCCAAGTTGTATTGGTCTTGGTCGAAGGTTGCTGCGCTTTTCCAACTGTCTTGCGGACCGGGATTACCCAGAGCATCTAGATGGAGGTGGAACCAAAGGGAACTTCGCATCCAGTGAAAGCGAGGAAAGCGCGCAGCGCTTCTTGTTCTCCGGGGGACATATATGGCTACCAAACGTGTAGGCCATTGGCCTCCACAATTGAGCCAGGGAGAAATCCTCTCCGGCACCGCCGCCAAGACCTCTCAAGGCGTATACGCCTTCAAGGCCTTGCTCGTTATACTGGGCGAACCGTAGAACCCGGTGCCCTCAGCAGGCCTCGGCGATCTCCTCATCGAGGATATCCCGGATCACATTCAGCAGCTTTGCCAGCGGATAGGGCTTCTGGAGAAACGCGATATTCATGTCGGCGACCGCTTCGCTGATCCGCTCTCCTTCGGCATAGCCGGTGGTGAGGAGGGCTCGCACCCCAGGGTAGTCCGGCAGTTCCCGTTCCAGGAACTCGGCACCGTTTCCATCGGGCAATACGCAGTCGCTGAAAATAAGGTTGAAACTGGATCTCCCGTCTTCACGACGCGACTGGCGCAGGAGCTGCTCAGCGGTCGACAGGTCTTCGGCAGTGGAGACTTGATACCCACGGTTGGCCAAAGCCTTGGTCACAAAGGTACGGACCCGGGGCTCGTCCTCGATCAAGAGGATCTTCTCTGAACCGGTGCGAGATGGCACTGGTTCCACGGCAGGTTCCGTGTTTTGGAATTCCACCTGTTTCTCCAGCGGTAGGTAGATCCGAAACTCGGAACCTTCGCCAAGCTCGGATGTAACCTGAATGTGTCCATCATGTTGGGTCACAATTCCGTGGACCACGGAAAGGCCCAGCCCAGTGCCTTCTCCGTCCTTGGTGGAGTAGTAGGCCTCGAACATGTGCTCCATGGTTTCCTCGGTCATTCCGTAGCCCGTGTCCCGAACGGTCAGGCACATCCATTCGCCCTCGACCTTCTCGGAAATCTCCTTCACTTCGGCATCGGTCGGCTGAAGCTTCCTGGTGCTGATGGTGATGCGTCCGCCCACGTCCATGGCGTCCTTGGAATTGAGGCACAGATTCATGAGCACCTGCTCGATCTGACCGCGGTCGATCAAGGTATAGAGCGCCTCCTTCTCCAGGTTCATCTCCAGCGAGTATTCCTCACCCAGGAGACGGTCGATCATGATCTTGGAGTTCTTAACGATTTGCTGGATATCCAGCACCTCCTTCTCCTCTTCCTGATGGCGGGAGAAGGCGAGCAATTGCCGGGTCAGCGCGGAGGCAGATTGACCGGCTTGGTGAATTTGATCTGCCAGTTCCTTAAGCTTCGGCTGATCCTGCAGGGACTCACTCAACAGGGAGGAATACCCCAGGATGGGAAGCAGGATGTTGTTGAAATCGTGAGCGATCCCGGCTGTGAGGCCTCCTACGACCTCCATCTTCTGCGCCTGGATCAGTTGGTTCTGAACGGTTTGCAGCTCGGAACTCAGCTTCTCGTTCTTGGCTTCCGCCCGGCGATGCTCCTCCATGTTCGCAAAGGCGAGCTCCAGAGAACAGTGCAGGCGGCTCTCATCGAACGGTTTGGCCAGATAGCCCAAAAGGTGAATGCCCTTGGCCGATTCGATGGCGGGGACTTCCTCGGGGTTGGCGATGAACAGAGCGGGAATCCCCAGCTTGCTCCAGATTTCCTGAGCGATCTCAATGCCTCCCGAGTGCCCGCGGATACCCACTTCGATACAGATCAGATCAGGACGATGCTCCTCCGCGAGTCGGATGGCCCGGCGCCAGTGGGTGGTGGCGACTGCTTCATAGCCGAAACCGATCAGAGTTTTCTCCAACTCATTGGCGAGTTCCCGATTGGGATCGATCACGAGAATTTTACGGGATCCGGAGGCATTTCGAAGTGAGCTCATCAGCTTGGTAGGATGAAGGGATAGAAGTAGATAGGTGGTAGCAGTATTGTTCTTGAGAGCGCTGCTTTCGAGGAATCTGGAAGAGCGCGCGTAGGTAAATATACGTCATTATCCATAATAATCATAAAAACACAGAAAATATTGTTACCTTAGCAAAATGCACGATTCTGCGGGGAATTGGGGCCCGAGAGAGGTGGCCGGGATGCGCGCGGCGACATTGCCACAGGGCGTCATTGGACACTTCAGACTTGGCGAGATAGGGGAATAGGGTTAGTAGGAATGACCCCTTTGATTGGCTATGTGGACCTTTGTGTGTGCGCTTTTGATGCTGGCCCTCGTGGCGGCCTACAACGTGGTGGGATTTGTCTTCCCGGAGTTGCTCGCCGAGAACCAGGCCGTTCTCACCGTTGGTTCCACCGAGATTCTGCCCACTCACCTTTGGTTGGGAGCGCTTGGGGTGGTCTTTCTCCTGGGCCTTCTTGGGCGGCATCGTCGGGGAAGTCTGACGGCCGCGATGGGGCGGTTGGTGCTTTGCCTGACTGCGATTGGCGCTGGCGTGGAGTATTTCCTGGTCCCAACCTTTGGCAGTTGGGTGTTCCTGGCCGGCGCCGCGGGTGTACCGTTCCTCTATGCCATCTATAGTCTTATTCGGACGGGTACCGGTGTGGCGGTGAAATCCGCACGGCGAGATATTGGGTATGGAGGATCCAGCCCGGAACCCGTGAGTCCACCGAAGTCCCGGAGCCGAGGCGGGATGGGCGCTACCAATGCGGCGTCGCCACCTCAAGAATTGACGGTGGAACGCGAGGAAGCGGAGGCACTTCCCGATTTGAAGGATGTGGAAGACGCGGAGCCAGATGCCTCTCCACCACCCCCTGCACCTCCACAGCCCGCACCTGAGCCCGCCAAACCGACTGCGGCACCGCCTCCACAACCTTCGTCGGCTGCTGCGCCTGCTCGCCCAGATGAGAAAACGGCGGCGGTTTCCATTAAAGAAGAATCAGTAAGGATAACACTTAAGTCGAAGCCAGGTGAGGGAGCGGGACAGGCTGCGCCAGTTCCTCCACCTCCTTCAGTAGCTACTGCTCCTTCACCTGTCGCTCCGCCTCCGAGTTCACCCCGTCCAATAAGGGAGAAAGTCGATACTAAAGAAGACAAGGACGGTCTTTCAGACAAATTCGCCCCAATCATCCCCCTTGAGAACGTCCAGTTCACCGCCTACCGGCCCAGCAAGATCCGTCCGAAGCGCTGGTTCCGTCTGCTGGTGTTTGCCCACCTGGACGACAAACCGCTCGATGCGCCCGAGCACGAGCCGCATCCCCTGGTCCGAGTGCAGAATGAAGCGGAAGCCATTCTTGGGGAGGATGTCGCTCAATACGCGCCCATGACCAAGGACAGCCGGGTCGAGATTCCGGATCACTCCGAGTTGAGTCTGGTGCCGCTGGTGCCGGGCGTGGAGTTCAGTCCCCGGACTCGCCAGTTCAAGTGGGAACGCGGGAACATGGTCCACCGCGAGGAGTTCCTCTTCCAGACGGCGGAAGACCGGGTGGGGCAGGCCCTGCACGGACAGCTCAGCATCTACCTGGGCGCGCTGATCATTTCCGAGATCCGTCTCAGCTTTGCCGTGGTACCAGTGGATGCCCCCGAGGACGTCACGCCACCGGAAGCCAGCACCAGTCAGGGGTATCGCAAGATCTTCGCTTCCTACGCTCACGCCGACACCGAGATCGTTGAGCAGATGGAAGCGCTGGCCGAATCGATGGGCGATCGTTTCCTGCGAGATGTGGTGGATCTGCGCTCCGGAGATATCTGGCAGCAACGTCTGCTGGAGATGATCAATGAGGCGAATATCTTCCAACTCTTCTGGTCGGAGCACTCCGCCAAGAGCGTGAATGTGGAGAAGGAATGGCGACACGCCCTTGCCTTAAACCGGGAGCGGTTCATTCGGCCGGTCTATTGGGAGATGCCCTGTCCCCAATGGCCGCGGGAACTCTCGCACATTCACTTCGGGAGATTGTTCTTTGGCGCGGAAGACCTGGAAGAGAGCGGAATGGGGCAGGTTCTTCGGGCGGATCAAATCGGAGAGGGTTCGAAACAGGTCGCCCTTAAGGTAGGCGAGACGGGAACGGACGCCGAAGAACCATTCGCTCGGGAAATAGAGACGTTCGATGCGCTGGCTCAGGAAGCAGGTCAGGATGTTGTGCGGAGCAAGTCGGAAGCTGGATTCCTGGCGGGAGAAGCTTTCAAGACGGCCACGGGCGAGAAACTCATGAACTCCATGGGCATGGAGTTGCGCTGCATCGTCGAGCCAGGCGTGGATCCCTATTGGATCGGCGCCTACCAGGTAACGCAGTCCGACTGGCAGATGTTCATGAAGAACAACCCCAGCCACTTCACGGCTTCCGGCCCCAATGCCCCCGTTGAGCGAGTGAGCTGGGAAGAAGCGATGCGCTTCTGCCGGGAACTGACGGAGATGGAGGCGGAAACGGGGCACTTGCCGGAGGGCTATATCTACACCTTACCCAGCGAAGCCCAATGGGAAACGGCCTGTCGCGCCGGCACCACGACAGCTTACGCCTTCGGCGATCGGCTCACGCCAGAGTTGGCCAATATCGATCGCCGCCTTGGCCACACGGTGGAAGTGGGCAGCTACTCACCGAATGCCTGGGGCATCCATGACATGCACGGCAACGTCTGGGAATGGTGCTCCGATGTCTACCAGCCCGATCCTTCCAATCCGGTCGACGAATCGGATTTGGCGCTCGCCTGTTATCGCTCCGTGCGCGGCGGTAGCTGGTACAGCACCCCGGCGTTCTGTCGCTCGGACAGCCGGTTGGGCTATGTGCGGGGTTATCGGGATCGCGCGGTTGGTTTCCGCGTGGCGCTGGTTCGGGTTCAGTGAGTCAGTGCGACAGTAAACAGTGCGACAGTAAACAGTCTTGGGCAGTTTACCCACCGACACTCGAGCTGATATGGGCTAAATCGCCCTGAAGCGAAGCGAGGCCCTGGAGCAATCGGTCAGTCGACGAGGCGCGTAGCGCTGGCACTGCATTCGCGAAATCTTTCTCTGTGCCACCGCTGCGCGGCTCGTCGTTCGGCGCTCATTCCGGGGCCTTGCTTCGCTGCAGCCCCGGCTTTTGAAGAACGCAGCGCTTCGCGCCTCTTCGTATGAGATGAATCAGGGTACAGGTGCACCCAAACTGCTTTGGCGCACAGCGTCCACTGTTCACCGTTCACCGTTCACCGTTCACTGTCGCACTGTCGCACTGTCGCACTGTCGCACTGTCGCACTGTCGC
>JBHIXE010000023.1:0-24986 GCA_041984905.1 Verrucomicrobiales bacterium
CGGGAATGCGGTTTGCACGAAGAAACGAAGTCCGTGGAGGAATCGGGCGACTACGTGATTTAGAGTTAGCCATGGCCGAAGGGGACCACATCCATCCCGTGTTTGACCGCATGCTGAGTCGCGACGCCAAAGAGCGTCAGCTGAATCAGCGCGGTACCGTCGTCTGGCTTTATGGGCTGTCTGGCTCTGGGAAGTCGACCTTGGCGATCGCCTTGGAACGCAAACTCGCGGAAGAGGGCGTCTTCACCCAGCTTCTGGACGGGGACAATATTCGTTCCGGGCTGAACAAGAACCTCGGCTTCTCGGATGAGGACCGCTTGGAGAACATTCGCCGGATCTCGGAAGTGGCCAAGCTCTTTGCCCATGCCGGCGTGGTCACTCTGGCCTCGTTCATCACGCCCAAAGAAGAGCTCAGGCAACTGGCTCGCGAAACAGTTGGAGCGGACGATTTCCTGGAAGTCTACGTGAAAGCCAGCTTTGAAGCCTGCGCGGAGCGGGATCCCAAGGGATTGTATGCGAAAGCCCAGGCTGGTTCCGTCCAACAATTCACCGGCAAGGACTCCGCCTTCGAGGAGCCAGCCCATCCTGATCTCCTTATCGACACCGAGAACGAAACGATCGAGCAATCTCTGGAACGTCTTTATGCGGCTGTTTCTCCGCGAATCCGGCTCGCCTGAGCCCACCGCAGCCCTTTTCAACCACCGCCAAACACATCATCACCGATGCCTTCCTACACGGTAAACCACCTGAAGCAGCTGGAATCCGAAGCGATCTACATCCTCCGGGAAACCGCCGCGCAATTCGAAAAACCGGCCCTGCTGTTCTCCGGCGGTAAGGACTCCATCGTCATGGCGCACCTGGCTCGGAAAGCCTTCCATCCGGCGCGTCTGCCTTTTCCTCTGGTCCACATTGATACGGGACACAACTTCGAGGAAACCATGGTCTACCGGGACAAGTTTGTCGAAGACCTGGGGGCTCGCCTCATCGTGGGCAGCGTGCAGAAATCGATCGATGACGGCCGGGTGCAGGAAGAGAAGGGGCCGAATGCGAGCCGCAACCGCCTGCAGACCACCACGCTTCTGGATACCATTGAAGAATATGAGTTCGACGCTGCTCTAGGTGGTGGTCGCCGCGACGAGGAGAAGGCCCGCGCCAAGGAGCGCTTCTTCTCTCACCGGGATGACTTTGGCCAATGGGATCCCAAGAATCAGCGCCCAGAGCTCTGGAACATCTTCAATGGCCGCAAGCACCATGGCGAACACTTCCGGGTGTTCCCTTTGAGCAACTGGACGGAGATGGACATCTGGCAATACATCAAGCTGGAGGAGATCCCGTTGCCGAGCCTCTACTTTGCCCACAAGCGCGATGTGATCGCCCGGGGTGGCACCTGGCTTGCCGTGACCAAGTTCGTGACGCCGGACGCCGAGGAAAAGGTGGAGACCCGCCAGGTGCGCTTCCGCACGATCGGGGATGCGACCTGCACCGGCGCCGTCGAGTCCGACGCGGACACGGTCGACGCGATCATTGAAGAAGTGGCGGCGGCCCGCCAGACCGAACGGGGCACTCGAGCGGACGACAAGCGCTCTGAGACCGCCATGGAAGACCGCAAGAAGGAAGGTTATTTCTAAGATTTTTTCCCGCTAACGCACGCAAAGAACCTCAAGCTATGACTGACGAACAGAGAGGCTATCTGGATATGGACCTGCTGCGGTTTACCACCGCGGGAAGCGTGGACGATGGCAAGTCGACCCTCATCGGGCGCCTGCTGTATGACTCCAAGGCCATTTTCGAAGACCAATTGGAAGCTGTGGAACGCGTTTCCCAACAACGGGGCAACGTGAACATGGACCTGGCACTTTTGACCGACGGTCTGCGGGCCGAGCGGGAGCAGGGCATCACCATTGACGTGGCTTATCGCTACTTCGCGACTCCTCGGCGCAAGTTCATCATCGCGGATACTCCCGGTCACATCCAGTACACCCGGAACATGGTGACGGGCGCCTCAACCGCCAACCTGGCGATTGTTCTGGTCGACGCGAGAAAGTGCGTGATCGAGCAGACCTGTCGACATGCCTTTATCGCCAGCCTGTTGCGGATTCAGCACGTGGTGGTGGCCGTCAACAAGATGGACCTGGTCGACTACGACGAGAACACCTACGAGAAGATCAAGGCGGACTTCGAGGACTTCGCGTCTCGTCTCGAGAACCTGGTCGACATCACATTCATCCCGATCAGCGCGCTTCACGGCGACAACGTGGTCGATAAGTCGGAGAAGATGCCCTGGTATCAGGGGCCGTCCCTGCTTTATCATCTGGAAACGGTCTACATCGGCGCTCAGGAAAACCATGTGGACGCTCGCTTCCCCGTGCAGTGGGTGATTCGCCCGCAGAGCGACAAGTATCACGATTACCGCGGATATGGCGGACGTGTGGCGGGTGGGGTCTTCAAGCCTGGCGATCACGTGACCCTGTTGCCATCCGGCTTCAATTCCCGGATCAAGGCGATCGATACCTACGAGGGCGAGGTGAAGGAAGCCTACAGTCCTCTGTCGGTCACGATTACCCTGGAAGACGAGATCGATATCAGCCGGGGTGACATGATCGTGAAGCAGAACAATCCGCCTCGCGTGGATCAGAACATCGAAGCGATGATCTGCTGGTTCTCCGAGTCCAAGAATCTCCAGGCTCGCGGTAAATACATCCTTCGGCATACCACCAAGGAAGTGAAAGCCGTGGTCAAAGATGTGCGCTACAAGGTGAACATCAACACTTTGCACAAGATCGAGGACGATCTGGAGTTCCGCCTCAATGACATCGGACGGATCTCCCTGCGGACTTCTGCGCCCTTGTTCTTTGATGCCTACAAGAACAACCGGAACACCGGAAGCTTCGTCCTCATCGATGAAGGGACCAATGAGACGGTGGCTGCCGGGATGATCATCTGAAGTTCTTAAGCTCGAGATTCCGAGCCTCTCTCAATTCAGCCAAGGCGACTCTGGAGCCAATAGTAGACCCAGGACCACCATGGGGATTGAAGCCCATGCCCACATCACGATGGTGCTTGTCTTTTCCCAGCGCATCAAGCCGTAGGCGATGATGAAGCATGGAATAAGCGAGACGATCACTCCCATGGTCGTGGACTCTTGGAATGCGATCATTATCAACTGCACGTAGGTCACCACGAAGATGACCGAGCCGAAGATGTATAGGATGATCCCAAGGGTTTCCAGGGTTCCGTTCACCGTGTGCTACGCTTGGATGCGGAGGTAGAAATTTAAGTGAAACAAAGAGCTCACGCACTTGAGCACGATGCGGATGGTTTCGAGTGCGTCACCGTTGCGTGAGGAGATCTTACTAGTCCGCAACATTTCGAACAACTCCTTTTCTGCAAAAGATAGCTACCCAAAGTGCTGAACTTCAACGGGTTAACCAATAGCTCCGTTGGGGATCAGGATATTTCGTGCATCCATTGCGAAGATTGGGCCGAATTTCGCCAGACTTGCCGTTCGGCAGGCTGAGATTTTCAAAAATGCGGGAATGCTAGATGTTTTGTAAATTATGGGTGATTCCGCCAGTCTTTGTGGTAAGACTGATTATTCCTGGAATTCTTGTTAGGTGGATTTTTCCTCTTGACGACACCCTCCAGCAAGCAAACTCCTTTCCGCTTGTACCAATCAGGGGAATGTCATGAGACAAGTCAGGAAACCAAGAAATTGGAAAAAGAATCTCATCGTCTGGGGAGTGATTAGCGGCTTCTTTTGGGGGAGTTCTGTGCTCTTCGCGAACCCACGCACGACGACTCTGGATGCGTTGCCGAAGCGTATCGCAGACGGCTTCGATTTTCCGGTGGGGAGCACCGGTGATGCGGAGGGCTACTACATGGCTCGCAGCATGACGCCTTATCACCACATGGGGGATGACTGGAACGGTGTGGGAGGAGGAAACTCCGACCTTGGGGATCCCATCTACGCGATCGCCGACGGGCTCGTGGTCTACTCCTATCCCTATGGCTCGGATTGGGGAGAAGTGATCATCATCCGGCACAAATACATCAACCATCGAGGAGAAGAGGACTATGTGGACTCGCTCTACGGTCACGTTCAGAACCGGCGCGTAAAGGTCGGAAACCGGGTGCGCCGTGGGGATTTCATTGCGGAGATCGGCAATAACGACGGGATGTACATGGCGCATCTACACCTGGAGATTCGCAAGAACATCGACATTGGCATCCAAACCTGGCTGCACTCCAAGAGTTCCTCCAATTACCTGGTGCCCAAGAGCTTCATCGCACAGCATCGTCCTGGTTCGGCAAAGGATCGCGGTGGCATGATGCTGGCCAAAAACGATGCCATGAGTTCCATGCCCGGTTACGACCGCTCGTTGCGGGCTCTGATGGACCGGAACCGCGCCGCGGAAGAACGCGGAGATGGATCCATGATGGCTCTGGCGCAGCATGACGTCTCTGACGCGATGACCAGTGCCGGCCGGCGTGCCTCCGCTGGGTTTGGGCTCCTCAGGATGAGCCGGCTCTCTCAATCCGTCTCCAACACGGTCGTGGGCGGGAAGCTCGTGGATCTGGCCGCTGCGGGTCAGGAAAGCCTCGCCAACAGCTTGAGCCGGGGCACTCCCAACCGGATGCGCACCAGTCGCAACCCAAGCCGGGAAGAGATCGAAAATCAGCCGAGAATGGTGCACTCAGAGATCAAAGAGGATACCTCATCCGAAAACAGCGGTTTGCTCTCCGGATTGTTCGGCAAGAAGGACGAACCCAAGGAAGAGAGCAAGACCACTTCCAAGTCGGCTCGGCGCGAAGAGAGAGAGGATTCACCATCCAAGTCTGAGAAGGACAAGGGAGGCCTCTTTAGTCGTGGCCACAAGAAGAGCAGCAGTGCTCCTGAAGTTGGAGACACAACGGCCTCCAACTGGATTCGCCGGAAGTAGGGTTTGTCAACCCAGGATGAGCAGCACCAGGAGGATCAGGGTGCCGTTGTGAAGCCCGTGGGCAATGATGGGGCCGACCAGGGAATCCCGCCATTCTCTCACCAGTCCAAACGAGATGGCCAGGGACATAAGGACCGGCACGGCCATCCAGCCCTGGGGATGAATCACCGCAAAGATGAAGGCCACTCCCACAAGCGAGACAACTAAGGCCGTGCGCGAGCGGAATGCCCGATGCAGTGCGCCCCGGAACATCAGCTCCTCGGTGAAGGGGACCAGGGCACTCGCCAGGAGATAGGTCAGGAGAATGCCTTGCCAGCCAGCGGCTTCAATCAGCTCCATGATGGGGTGAGTGATCGGACCTGGTGCGCCATCAGCAGAGGTTTGTGTCACGATCTGCTGCAGGATCCAGGTGATTCCGAACCCGATAAAGACAATCGGGAGTAGCGCCACGTAGCCGACGATGCCGAAGAATGCCTCCCGGATGAAACCGGTCCCGGTATGCAGGCCAAGATCCTTCCGGACCTGCGCCCCGGGAACTCCGCGGAGCATGGGCCAGGTGACGCCCACGACAAGCGATAGGGCGATTCCCAGGAGGTTCCCGATGAGGATATTGGTGGGAGTGAGAGCGCCCGGTTGTCCCTGAACCATGCTCAGCAAGAGGCCAACCCCCAGGGAAGCAAGGATCATCGTGGCGAGGTAGGCAGCAAAGCCTTCCAGATAGTAAGGCCCATATCTCGTCTCTGGCCGGAAGCGGAAGGGGAGCTTGCCCGCCGCTTTGCTGGTGACCGCGATGACGAAGAGGACGGCGCTTGCCAGAAAAACACACAGGCCCAGGAGCGAGAAGATCACCAGCTTGATGGCGAGCGACAAGGCGTCATCTGCCATCTTCTCGTTCAATGCCTCGTCGTGAGGAGCCAGAACGAGGTTGCCTGACCAACCCAGCTGATCCCGCACCAGGTCTTGTTCCGCAGGCGGGAGTTCTTGATTGGTGGAAATGGCTTTGCGGAGGGTCGCATCGATGGGTTGGGGAGACTCCACCGCATCAAGCAGTTCCAGGGCTTCATCCCGGTTATCCTCTGGATCCAGGTAATAGAAGAGAGCTGCCGCTGCGCGATAATCGGCAGGCGAGTTCAAGCTCTCGATGGTTTGTTCGAGCGTTTCTTCCAAGGTGTCAGCGCGATACTTGGCGATGGAGACGATAAGCTTGAATTGCAGCACCAGGGGCGTGCTGGGCATCTGTACCAGTTCAGGGCTCTCCTCAGGGGCGATCTTGGTCGCCTTCTTTTCCAGGTAGGCATTGAAAAGGATCCATCCAATCGAGGAGACAATCACCAGCATGGCGATGAGGCTCGGCAGGGAAAGAAACTTGGGCGCGGGCGTTTCGGGCGGGGCGGGGATGTCGGGTATTTGGCTCACGGGAAGCAAAAGGGGCTCAGGGAGTCTACGGCTGAAGCGGATCGATCAGCTACCCAAGAGGTATTTCTCGAGGAACAGGAGAGTGACTTTGCCGGTCGTCTCGAGGCTCTCCGGGCTGATCTGATCCATGTCATCCCTTGGCGTGTGCCAGGCGTCGTAATCCATATCGATAAGGTTGATGACATCCATGCCCTCGTTTTGAAAAGGGACGTGATCGTCGATGACCTCATTCGACCAAAAGCTGAAATGAGAGAAGGCTTCAAGCTCTCGGGCGGCGTCGAACAACCCTTTGGAAAGGTGCTTGGGGGTATCGGGCGGAAGGCCGATGTTGTAATCCACGTCGCCGACCATGTCCAACAGCACGAAAGCCTCCGGGCGCTGGCCTGGCTTCTGCCGGCGAATGATATTCCTGGCGTAGTGACGGCTGCCGTAGAGCCCATCCGTATCCGTGTAGGAGACCAGGGCTTCCTCTCCATCAAAAAAGATGAGCTCGATCTGCTGGGCAAACTCGGGCTTCTTCGACGCAACCCGTGCGATCTCGAGAAGCACGCCGGTGCTGGAACCGCTGTCATTCGCCCCCACAAAGCGAAACTCCTTGTAGAGCTTGGTATCGATGTGGGAACCCAGCAGAACCTGGACTTTGCGCTTCCAGGGATCGCTGGCTGCTTCTGGTGCGTAGCGTGCCCGGAGATTGATGAACGTCAGCGGGCCGATGGGCGTGGTATCTTCAAACTTCTGGCGCTGGGTCTGCCAGCCGAAGGCCCGCAGCTGCTCCTCCAGATAAACCCGGCTACGTTCCAGGGCTTTGCTTCCAGACGGTCTCGGCCCAAAGTCCACCAGGGCTTGAACATGATTGTAAGCGAAGTCCTTGGTGAACTTCTCGTGGAGTGGACTGCCGGGATCGAATCGATAGGTCGCGCCGCCCTTTCCGGGAGCGAGAATAGCGATCAGGACGACCGCAGCAACGGCGGCGATACCAAGGAGGGGAAAAAGGCGCGAGCGGGGCACTCGTGCATTCAAGATTCCAGGTCGACTCCCATCAACTCCAAAACGCGCTCAAGCTCGTCATCGCCAAAGAACTCGATCTCGATCTTGCCCTTCTTTTTGCCGTAGATGATGGAAATGCTGGTGGAGTAGCGACTCCGCAGCTGGTCTTCAATCTGGAGCAGATAGCTGGGTTTGGGATCCTTGGTGGAACTGCTTCCACTGGAACTGGGACCTCCTGCGATGGGAGTTGATTCCAGGCCGGCCAGTTGGCGGTTCACGAGCTTCTCCGTATCCCGCACGGTAAGCTTCTGGCGCACGACTCGATCTGAGACGGCACACTGTTCCTCGTCATTCTTGAGGGCCAGCAAAGCCTTGGCGTGGCCACTGGAGAGAATCCCTTGAGACACCATCGCGCGGACATCGGGGTGCAAGTCCAGCAGGCGCATGGTGTTGGCCACCGTTGCCCGGTTCTTGCCGACTTTCTTGGCGATGTCTTCCTGGCGCAGGTGAAACTCTTTGGCGAGGCGCATGTAGGCTTCCGCCTCTTCAATGGGATCCAGATCTTCCCGCTGAAGGTTCTCAATGAGCGCCATTTCCAGGACGTCGCCATCCGTGGCATCGCGGACGATGGCCGGCACCTCTTCATAGCCGAGGCGTTGGCAGGCGCGGAATCGGCGTTCTCCGGCGATCAGCTCATAGTGGTCGCCGACCATTCGGACGATGAGCGGCTGGATCACGCCATGCTCGCGGATCGATTCCATCAACTCGGTGAGCGCCTCGTCGTTGAAGCGTTTCCGGGGCTGAAGCGGGCTGGCCTGGATCTGGTCGGAGGATAGATACTCGACGCGTTCTAGGCCGTCGTCGTCCTCATAGGCGTCTCTCGCCTGGTAGTTCGAGCCGAAAGG
Organism: Verrucomicrobiales bacterium; assembly: GCA_041984905.1. Lineage (GTDB taxonomy): Bacteria > Verrucomicrobiota > Verrucomicrobiia > Verrucomicrobiales > DEV007 > JBHIXE01. The sequence goes on from JBHIXE010000023.1 coordinate 8,249, forward strand.
CGCGGAACCATTGGACATGGGCTGGTGCGCCACCGTGACCGGGACGGAACCACTGGGACTGCTAATGAGGGCACCCAACCCTCGACCAAGAGCTTTCTTCTTCGCCATGAGTACAAGGGTGAGGGTAGCCCGCAAAGAGCTACCCTACAACCACAAAATTTGGAGATGTAAGCTGTTAACGGATCCGAACTAACGGAACCACAGCCTTAGTCTTCGATGATGATCTTTCGTTGTTCAGCGGCGGCTTGTTCCATCCGGGCGTGTTCCGCATCCGTGCACGCCGAGTTGGTGGGATGCTCGGGAGTGGCGCTGTTGGGCTGGATCAATCCTTGCTCAAGCATGTATTGCTCCACTTCTTCACCGCTGATATCCGGCAACATGACTCCATTGACGATGACGCAAGGGGACAGTTGCTGTCCGCTGAGTTGCACCATTTCCATGTAGTTGTTGGGATCCTGGATGATGTCTTTCTCTTCGTATTCGAGACCGTACTTGTCGAAGATGGCGCGAACGCCACGGCTCCAACCGCAGTGGGTCTTGAGGTAAGCTGTGATAGTGAGATCTGCTGCCATAACGAAAGCTTAAGCTTATATTAGTCCCTTTCAACCGGGAACCTGGCAGCGGTGAAGCTGCCAGGCCGGTGAAAAGCAAACAGTCAGGCTCAGGACTCTTCGTCCTCTTCGTCGTCGCCACCAGGAGTCCACTCTTCCGGAGTGGCCAGGTTGAAGGCTTGCTCCAGACCCACCAGGTCGGTGCTCGGCTTGAGCGCTTCGAAGGCTTGAGTTTCCTTGATCAGATCGTCCTCATCGTAGCCAACGGCCTTGATGGAGAGACCGACACGGCGTTCGACCTTGTCTACCTTGATGACCCGGGCTTCGACTTCGTCGCCGACCTTGAGCACATCCTTGACCTTGGTGACGTGATCTTCGCTCAGCTGGCTGATGTGCACCAGACCGTCGATGTCGTCTTCCAGTTCCACGAAGGCGCCGAAGCTGGCGATCTTGGCAACCGTGCCCTTGACCTTGTCGCCCACCTTGAAGCGGGTGTCGATGGCTTCCCACGGATCGCTCTCGAGCTGCTTGATGCCCAGGGAGATCCGTTGGTTGGTCTTGTCGATATCGATGACTTGCGCCTCGATTTCGTCGTTCTTCTTCAGCACTTCGCTGGGGTGATTGATCTTGCGGGTCCAGCTCAGGTCAGACACGTGGATCATGCCGTCGATGCCGTCTTCAAGTTCCACAAAGGCACCATAAGCGGTGAGGTTGCGGATCTTGCCCTTGATCTTGCCGCCGATGGGGTAGCGCTCTTCGATAGCGTCCCAGGGATTCGGCTCGAGTTGGCGAACGCCAAGGGAGATCTTTTGCTCTTCCTTGTTGATAGCCAGGACCACGGCCTCGATTTCCTGATCGAGAGCCAGCACGTCGCTCGGCCGGGTAATGCGCTTGGTCCAGGAGAGCTCGGACACGTGGATAAGACCTTCCACACCGGGCTCGATTTCGACGAACGCGCCGTAAGGCACCAGCTTGGTGATGCGGCCCTTGACCTGCTTGCTGACAGGGTAGCGTTCTTCGATGTTTTCCCAGGGGTTGTCCTGAAGCTGCTTGAGACCGAGGGAAACGCGTTCCTTCTCCTGATCCACGTCCAGAATCTGAACGGTGATCGGCTGACCAATCGTGAGCATTTCGCTCGGGTGGTTGATCCGGCCCCAGCTCATGTCGGTGATATGGAGCAGGCCGTCCATGCCGCTGAGGTCGATGAAGGCACCGAAGTCGGTGATATTCTTGATCACACCTTCCACGGTGTCGCCAATCTTGACCGTCTCGAGGAACTTGGCGCGTTGTTCGGCGCGTTCCGCCTCGATGACTTCCCGGCGGGAGAGAACGATGTTCTTCCGGTCGTCGTTGACCTTGACGATCTTAAATTCGTAAATGTTCCCCACGTATTCGTTGAGGTCCTTGGGGGGAATGATGTCGATCTGGGAACCGGGGAGGAAGGCTTCCACGCCCACGTTCACCATGAGGCCGCCCTTGACGACGCTCTTGACCTTGCCCCGCACCAGGCCGCCGTCTTCGTAAACCTTGACGATCTTGTCCCAGTTTTGCTTGTGGGCTGCCTTTTCCTTGGAGAGCACGACCATGCCCTCATCGTTTTCGAGCCGCTCGAGCAGCACTTCGATTTCATCACCCACTTCGAATTCTTCATCTTCGAATTCGGAGACTGGGATGACGCCCTCGGACTTGTAACCAATGTCCACCAGGACAACTTGGGATTTGATCTCGAGGATTTTACCTTTGACGATGGAGTTCTCCCGGAAGGTTCTGAAGTTTTGGGAGATCAGCTCGCTAAGAGCCGGATTCGCGGACGCGATTGCCATAATATGGGTTAGAGTTGGTTAGTTTGGTTGGTTCAGCCTGCCGACATTGCCCCCGAGGTCGAAGGACTGGGTTTTCTTCCGGGCCACTGGGGGCTCCTTTCGCCCGGAGAGAGGGATTGGCAACTTAGGCCCGTGCCCGGGTGAGGCAAGGGAAAACTTCGCGTCTGAGCGGGGAAGGTGGGACTAGCTGACAGGCTCAGTAGGAGAGCTCCATGAGAAGGCGGAATCCCCCGAAGCCGTAGACCTCCTCAAAGTGGCCTTTGTAGACGGCGATGGTGTCTCCGTCCCGCCTGGTCACGTAGAAGGCATCTCCCTGGCCGGCCCAACGGGCGTAACAGGCCGTCAGAGCGGAACTGGGGAGCTTGTTCCAGGCGGCGGGGCCGAAGACTTCAAAGTCGCCGCCATTGGCGCGTTCCTGAATGACATACTTCTTCTCGCCCACGATGAGATACACGTCCGTTACGGGAACCTTGTATTGATCCCGGCCACCAGGATCGAACTCCCATTTCAGGGGGACCACGGTGCCGTCGGCCCGGGTGAGGGGTGGGGTGTCCGGCGTGACGGTGGTGCTGCAGGCGGTTAGGAGACCGAGGATGAGAAGTGCCGGAAGGACACGCAGGCGAGGAGTCACGCCGATACACTACTCCTCAGAAAAAATTGTCAATAAACATTAAGTAACGGGCTCTTCACCGGGCTTTTCGATTATCTCGGTAAACTCCTTGCAACCCGTTAGCCCTCTGTCACGTTCACCTCCCAATGAGTTCTGCTCTGCTAGCACTTGAAGACGGACGTGTTTTTCATGGAACTCCTTTTGGGGCCATGGAGACGATCACGGGTGAAGCTTGCTTCAACACCTCCATGACGGGTTACCAGGAGGTGCTGACGGATCCGTCCTATCGGGGCCAAATCGTGGCGATGACCTACCCGCTGATCGGGAACTATGGGGTGAATCCCAGCGACCAGGAAAGCGACGAACCGCATGTGCGCGGGTTTGTGATCGAGGAACTTTGTTCCGTGCCCAGCAACTGGCGCTCCACCCAAAGCCTGGACGGTTATCTCAAGTATTGGAAGATCCCCGGAATTCAGGGCATTGATACCCGCGCCCTCACCAAGCATCTTCGCTCGTCCGGAGCGATGCGGGCGGTGCTCAGTTCGGATCCTTCCGTGACTCCGGAGAAAGCGATTCAGATGGCGAAGGATGCTCCTCCCATGGAGGGAAGCGACTTCGTGAAGGAGGTCACGACCAAGGAGAATTACCTCTGGGATCCCGAAGATGGCGACAGTGGCGAGTGGGAGATGAAGAACTCTCTCAAGGACAACCAGGTGGAAGGTGAGCGCGGCGAATGGCATGCGCCCCTGCCAGAGATCAAGCATCACATCGTGGCCTATGATCTGGGCATCAAGCGGAACATCCTGCGCCGCCTGCGCCAGCAGGGGCTGAAGGTGGATGTGGTCAGTGCGACGACTCCCGCCAAGGATGTGCTCGCGATGAATCCCGATGGCGTATTCCTCTCCAATGGTCCCGGCGATCCGGCGGCGTTGGATTACGTGCACAAGGAGATCCGCGAATTGATCGGCAAGAAGCCCATCTTCGCGATTTGTCTGGGCCATCAGGTGTTGGGTCACGTCTTCAACGGCAAGACCTTCAAGCTGAAGTTCGGCCATCGCGGTGGCAATCAGCCGGTCAAGGATCTGCGCACGGGCAAGATTGCCATTACCTCCCAGAACCATGGCTTTGCGATTGATGCGGACAGTCTCTCCTCCGATGTGGAAGTGACTCACATCAACTTGAACGACCACACCGTGGAAGGCATTCGCCACAAGAGCGAGCCCGTTTTCAGTGTGCAATATCACCCCGAAGCCGCCCCTGGCCCGAACGACGCGAAGTACTTCTTCGACGAGTTCACAAAGCTGATCGAGGAGAGCAAGTAGGCTGGTGCGTCCCGCGCAGAGATGGCTGTGTGGAGCGGGCTAGAGGGCTTTGTATCCCGTCAATTTCACGTCGACGGTGCCCATTTCTGCTTCCGCCCGGATCTCGACGGGCAAGCGTAGCTCGTCATCGGAGAACCAGACGTAGGCGGATTGGACCTTCTCAGTGTGGGATTTGCCGACCAAGTGGGGCTGAGACAGAGCCAGTTGGAGTTTCCAGGTAGGCGCGGTCTTGCCCAGGAACTTCATGTCTTCCTGGCCAATCAGCCGGAAGTTGGCGAGGAAGGCCTGGTCCATCGCCAAAATGGGAACCTGGATCTGATCCTCACACTTGTCCGCGACATCCCGGACGTAGAAGACCGTGGTCACCAGATCGTGAACCTTGCTGCACTCAAGGTGTTGTTCTGGCTTCTTGTCCAGCATGCCGGCGGAATAGATCTCGGCTTCGGTCACGGCGCCACTTCCCGTGAAGAGCGTCTTGTAGCTGCGGGCGTTCTTCCCGGCTTTCTGGACGTGTGACGTGGTCACGGGACGACCGGTCTCCCGATTGATGATGGCGCGGTGGGTCACATCGAAGGAATACATGATGCGGGCCATGCCCACGGTCTTGGCCTCGATCGTCACCAATTGATCGTCCGGGTAATGCTCGTCGGCATCCTTGGAAACCACGATCTCCGCGGTGCCAGCCTTCATGGACTGATTCCAGACCAGGTCATAGGTCAGTTTGCAGGGGGACAGCGGCGGGAGATTGCCCGCAGGCAACAGGCGCATGGCATCATCCCAGGAAAAAGGCTCGGAAGCAGAACTCATGTGGTCAGAGAGAAACGGTAAGCGGAATACTTACCGCCGAATTCCCGGCGCGTCATGTGGAAGCGCGAATGTCTTGCTCAGGACGCCTTCTCTTCCCGGCGATCCAGGAGCTCGACCGTGACATGGACGTCCAACTTGCTACGGCCCTTGCCACTGAAGGTGCCGATGATGGGAGCGACTTCCGCATAATCCCGGCCCGTGGCCAAAACGATGTAAGTAGAGTCCACGACCTTGTTGTTGGTGGGATCGAGCCCGACCCAGCCGTGGTTGCGAATGTAGACTTCCACCCAGGCGTGAGAGGCCTGAGCTCCTCTCAGGTGATGATCCCAGGTCGCGTCATAAAAATAGCCGCTCACTTAGCGGGCCGGAATCCCCAACGCCCGGCAGTAGGAGACCATCACGTGAGCGAAATCCTGGCAAACACCGCACTTTTGGTCGATGACCTGGTTGGCATGGGTGGAAACGTTGGTCGCTCCCGGCGTATATTTGTAGTTCTTCCAGATGTACTCCATGATGTTGTAGCTGGTCTGGAAGACGTCTTGGGAGATGTCCTTGATGTCCACCGCCTGACGCCACACCTCTGGAGTGATCGTGATGTAGTGGCTGTCCTGCGTGTAGGGATAGCAGAACTCGATCCCACGGATGTCCGGTAGATCCCGGTGCTCGAACCCGTAGGGCAGGTGGTCGAAATCCACGGGATCGCAAGTCGTGACCGTCGCCGTGCTGGAGACGGTGAGGGTGGTGTGGGGATCCGGAACTTCGAAGTGGTGGACCACGTTCTGGTTCAGATCGAAGTAGTGCGTGAGGCGGGCGGCGGGCAGGGTGAAAATGAGGGAGGACTCACAAGTCTGCGAAGGCGTGTTTCTCGGGCAGAGACGCACGTCGTTGCTGCTATCCGTGACGGGCAATGGATAGGAATAATGAGTACGGTGATGGACGCGAAGTCGCATTGTCGACCGGATTGAGGCCTATGGATGGAAGCTGGTGTTGGCTACTGCTACTGCTGCTGCTGTTGTTGCTGCTGAGGAGCCTGCCATTGGGACTGGCTTCCAGGCCGGGCCATGGTGGGAGCGTCACTGAGTTCGAAGGGAAGCAGGACGTAGGTCTCAAAGATGCATTGCCCGATCTCGTTGAGCTTGACCTGCAACTCATCGATGAATTCGTGCAGCCCGATCCGCATCACTTCATCCATGCTGATGAAGTTGTAGTTGGCCAGGATGCTTCCCGTGAGCCGTTCCGCTTCGTTGGAATAGGAGCCGAGCGGTTCTCCGGAAATCGCGTGGAGCAGTTCGTCCATGGACCGCAGGCAGAACCGGACGGAGCGCGGGAACTTCTGAGAGAAGAGAAGGAAGGACGCCACTTTCTCCAGGGTAATGTCTCCGCGATACTCCTCGCGGAAGGCGGAGAGAGCACTGCAGGAACGCAGCACGGCCGCGCATTGGCTGGAAGCGGGTTCCGTGAGGAAAGTAAGGATATCCAGGATGCGGCTGGTCTTGTCCGCCCGTTCCAGGTATTTGCCCAGCTTGATGAACTGCCAGCCTTCCGCGTGGTGGATGGTGGAGTCTGTGAGCCCCTGGAAGAGCAGGGAGAATTCGATCACCCGCTGGTGCAGCGATTCCGCGTCAATACTCCACTCATACTCCGCTTCAGAGGATTGGAAGAAGAGGTAGGAGCGGTTCAGCTCCAGCCACATCTCTTCCGAAATCTGGTCCCTGACCATGCGTGCGTTCTCCCGGGCCTGAGCGAGACATCCACGAATCGAATCCGGATAAGTGGGCTCCAGGGTGATGAAGCGCCCGAGATCCAGCTCTTTGTCCTTCTTTTTCGGATCCGAAAAAGCGGGTTGGGAGCCAGTGGCATAGAGAACCGCCATCCAGGGATCCTCCGTCTCTTCTCCAGTAGAACCGCGCGGAGCCTCCAGGGCCTGGTGGCGATTGACGTCTACGAGACGGGCAAGATTCTCTGCGCGTTCAATGTATCGGCTGAGCCAGTAGAGACTTTGAGCAACTCGGGAGAGCATGAGAAAGGTTTATTGGTAGAGCACCCAGGTGTCTTTACTGCCACCACCCTGGGATGAGTTGACGACGAGGGATCCCTTGCGAAGCGCCACGCGAGTGAGCCCTCCGGGGATGATCTTTACATCTTCCCCGTATAGAATGAAGGGGCGCAGATCCACGTGACGTCCTTCAACGGCCCCATCCTCACAAATCGTGGGGTGGCGCGACAGCGAGACGACCGGCTGCGCAATGTAGTTCCGGGGTGATTCCTTGATTTTCTTGGCAAATTCCTCCCGTTCTTTCTTGGTGGAGGAAGGGCCCATGAGCATGCCGTATCCACCGGATTCATTGGCGGATTTCACCACCAGTTTGTCCAGATTCTCCAGCATGTATTTCGCGTCATCTTCCCGGGAAGCCAGGTAGGTCGGCACATTGTTGAGAATCGGATCCTGATCCAGGTAGTATTTGATCATGTCGGTGACGTAGCAATAGGTCACCTTGTCATCCGCCACGCCCGTGCCTACGGCATTGGCAAGAGCCACGTTGCCCTTGAGATAGGCTTCCATCAGCCCTGGAACTCCAAGCAGAGAATCCGGACGGAAGACGGTAGGATCAATGAAGTCGTCGTCGATCCGGCGATAGATCACATCCACCTGGACGAGCCCCTTGGTGGTGCGCATGAAGACGTAGCCATCAATCGCGATCAGGTCGCGACCTTCCACAATCTCGATTCCCATCTGTCGAGCCAGGAAAGTGTGCTCAAAGTAGGCGCTATTGTAGACCCCTGGAGTCATCAGCACGCAGACGGGTTCCTGGGTCTGCCGTGGAGACAGATACTGCAGCGTTTTCAGCAGCATCTCCGGATATTCCGTGACTGGCCGGACGCCGAGGGAGCTGTAAAGCCCTGGAAAAGCGCGCTTCATGGCCTCCCGGTTTTCCAGGAGATAGGAGACTCCGGAAGGGCAGCGGCCGTTGTCTTCCAGGACGAGGTATTCTCCCTTTCCGTCCCGGATGAGGTCAGAGCCGCAGATGTGAATGTAGATGTCCCGGGGCACTTTCTTCCCGACCATTTCCGGTCGGTAGTGCGCCGCGGTCTTCACCACCTCTTCAGGGATGATCCCGTCTTTGATGATCTTCCCCTTATTGTAGATGTCATTGAGGAAGAGGTTGAGCGCCACGATTCGCTGGGTCAGGCCCTCTTCGATCGTGCGCCACTCCGAATCCGGAATTACCCGAGGAATGAGGTCGAACGGGAAGATCCGCTCGGTTCCCTGATCATCTCCGTAGACGGTGAAAGTGATCCCCTGTTCCAAAAAAGAAGCTGATACCCGTTGTTGGCGTTCCTCCAACTTATCGGTGCTCAGCATGTTGAAACGCTCCAGCAATTCGGAGTAGTGAGGGAAGACGGCATCGCCTTCCCCGGAGAACATTTCATCGAAGAAATCTCCCTTTTCGTAATTCTCAAACAAGTTGGCTAAGGTCTTTTCGATGTTGGACTGGAGAAGCAGGTCTTATGCCACGGCCGGATTGCGGCATCTGCTACCTCATTTGTAACAAGTTAGATGGCTGCTTTCAAGCAGACCAGGCCCTGGCCTCCTGACGTTGTTCTCCAAGAGACTCGATTCCGAGCTCCACCACATCGCCAGGCTTGAGGAATTGAGGCGGCTTGAAGCCCATGCCCACTCCCGCCGGGGTGCCGGTGGAAATGACGTCTCCCGGCAATAGGGACATGAACTGGCTCAGATAGCTCACCAGGAACGGAACCTTGAAGATCAGATTGGAGGTGGAGCCATTCTGCTTGGTTTCACCGTTCACTTTTAGCCACATGCCCAGGGCATTGACGTCCGCGATCTCGTCCTTGGTCGCCATGAAGGGGCCGAAAGGGGCGAAAGTGTCCGCGCTCTTGCCCTTTACCCATTGTCCACCGCGCTCAATCTGGAACTCGCGCTCGCTGTAGTCATTGTGCAATGCATAGCCGGCGACATAGTCCAGGGCTTCGGACTCGCTCACATAACTGGCGCGCTTGCCGATCACGACGGCCAACTCCACTTCCCAGTCTGACTTCTGGCTCTTGCGAGGAATCACCACCGCATCATTGGGACCGCTCCAGGAACTGGTGGCCTTGGAAAATACGATCGGTTCTTCGGGAGGCGTCGCGCCCGTTTCCTCGGCGTGATCGCTGAAATTCAGGCCGATGCAAAGCAGCTTGCTCGGGCGGGCGAGAGCTGGTCCAAGCCGTTCGCCGGGATCCACCTGAGGAGATTTGGAAGCGTTGGCGTCTGCCCAGGATTGCAGCCGGTTCAAGCCGTCGTTCCCAAAGAACGCCTCATTCCAGTCTTCGCCGAAACCACTCGCGTCAATGCGGGTGCCGTCGGGCAATTGCAATCCGGGTTTTTCCTGTCCAGGAGCTCCAAAGCGAATCAGTTTCATGGGGACTTGAGTCAGTAAGATGGAATGAGGTGAGTTTGGAAAAAGAGATGTTCGGGTGAGGTTAGCGGATGTTCATGAATCCACCGTCGATATCCCAGGCGACGCCGGTCACGAATCCGGCATCTTCGGAACACATATACGTCGCCAGTTTGGCGATCTCATCCGGCTTGGCCATGCGGCCAATGGGTTGGGCCGCGGAAAGCTTCTGGAACCACTGTTCTTCTTCGCCGGGATAATTTTTGGCGAGATAGGCATCCACGAAAGGGGTGTGAACTCGAGCCGGGCAGATGCTGTTGCAGCGGATCCCTTTGTCCACGTAATCCCGCGCCACACAGAGCGTCATGGTGTAGACCGCGCCTTTGCTCATCGAGTAGGCGAAGCGGTCGGGCAACCCCACTTTGGAAGCGACCGATGCCATGTTCAGGATGGCGCCGCCTCCTTTGGAAACGAAGTGAGGTATGACGGCGTGAAGGCAATTGTAGACGCCCTTGACGTTGACCTTGTAGATCCGGTCGAAGTCCTCTTCGCTGGTGGTTTCTACGGTCCCGATGTGGGAGATCCCGGCATTGTTGACCAGCACGTCCAGTTCGCGTTCAGCCAGGATTTCTTCAAAGAGCTTCGCGACACCGGCGTGGTCGGACACGTCGCAACGTACGAACTGGCCCCCAATTTCCTCGGCGATTTTATGTCCCTGAGCTTCATCCAGATCCGCGACCCATACAAAACCACCTTCCGAAGCAAATTCCCGGGCCATGGCGGCGCCGATTCCGGATCCAGCTCCGGTGATGAGAATGGTTTTGTCAGTGTATCGCATAGCAAGGGATTCTTAGGGGCCTCAGCGCAGGGAAGGTGGAAGGGTTTCCGGGCGCAAAACCCTAGCGAGAAACCTCCGCATTCCAAGAAGAAATCAACGGGGATCCTCCGTTCTGGCTTTCGGGGAGTGCAATCACAAGGAAACGCCGCGTTTCCAGGGCAGGAAATCGTCCTGACCCAACCGCACCGCCTTGGGCACATATTCACCGCTGGCCGTTTGCGTCACCATCTCCAGGAGGTCGTCCGCCAGTTCCGGGATGCCAGCTTTGCCCTCGATGATCGCGCCCGTATCAAAGTCGATGATGTCGCTCATGCGATCAGCGAGAATCCGATTGCTGGCGACTTTCAGGGTGGGCGCGACTGGGTTGCCGGTCGGTGTTCCCAGGCCTGTGGTGAAGAGGATGAGGTTGGCTCCGGAAGCGGCCATGGCCGTGGTGGATTCCACATCGTTTCCAGGGGTGCAGAGCAGGGTTAGTCCGTCCTTGGTGACCGGTTCGGTGTAATCCAGGACATCCTCCACCGGAGAGGTGCCGCCTTTCTTAGCCGCGCCGGCGGATTTGATGGCATCGGTGATGAGGCCGTCCGCAATGTTGCCCGGTGAGGGATTCATGTGCAGAGCGGAGCCTACATCTTCGGCATGCTTGGCATAGGCGCGCATGATTCTGGCGAACCGTTCCGCGGATTCCTTGGAGGTGCAGCGGTTGATCAGTTCCTGTTCCACACCGCAGAGTTCCGGAAACTCGGAAAGAATCGCCTTGCCGCCCAGCGCCACGATCATGTCGCTCAATTGGCCAAGGGTGGGATTCGCTGATATGCCGGAGAATCCGTCCGAGCCACCGCATTCCAGGCCAATGGTGAGCTTGCTCAGGGGCGCGGCTTCGCGCTGCAGTTCGTTGGCCTGATCCAGATTCACGAAGAGTTGCTTCAAGGCTTCGGAAAGCATGGCCTGCTCGCTCTGCCACTTCTGCTGTTCGTAGATCTGCACAGGGCGATCAAAACCGGGAGCGCGCTTGGCAATCTCCCGCTCTAACATGGTGACCTGGGCATTCTGGCAACCCAGGCTCAGGACCGTGGCACCCGCGACGTTGGGATGCGTGATGTAGCCGGCCAGCAGCGCGCAAAGCGCCTCCGCATCGTCCCGGGATCCACCGCAACCAAGGCCGTGAATCAGGAACTTCACACCGTCCACATTCGGAAACATGCGATCTCTTCCGGGACCTGGATCGGGGAGGGACTCCGCCAGCAGATCCTCGTGAGAGGCACCCTTGGACCTGAGCTCGCCAAGGCGGGAGACCAAACGAGCATAGTGACTCTTGCGATCATAGCCCAGCGTCTCTTCCAGGGCTTCCCGCATGATCCGCAGGTTCCGATTCTCACAAAACACCAGGGGCACCACGACCCAGTGATTGGCCGTGCCAACCTCGCCATTGCTACGATGAAACCCGGAGAAGGTGCGCTCTTTCCACTTGGTGACGTCCGGCGCGACCCATTTGGCGGCATCGCGATGATCCGCGCTGAATTGATCCGACTCATGCCGCACGTTCTTCGTCGTGAGCAAGCCGCCTGCCGCAATCGGTTCGACCACCGTGGCCACGGTCACGCCATACATGCGCACACGATCGCCCGGCTTGAAGGCCTGGAGCGCCAACTTGTGCTTGGCGGAAATCGCTTCCTGTGTGGTCACACCGGACACTTCGCGGCCCGGATCCAGGTCCTGAAGTGCGACAGCGACATTGTCGCGGGGATCAATTTGAAGGGTGAGGTTCATGTTGGTTGGCGAGTAACCCTATTCCGTTACCGGCCCCGAAAAAGGCGGTTTCTCGAAGGTCATGCCGTCACCTGTAACCCGGGGATCTTCAACCTGCTTCAACTTTGTCATGAGTTGATCGCGCATCTGGTCTCGCACGGCGGCGTATTCGGGATTGTCCGCCATGTTATGGATCTGGTCCGGATCCTTGCTGATCACGTAAAGCTCTTCCTGGGGACGCTTGGCAAAGGCGTAGTCATAGTACTTCCCCATGCCGGGCTCATTGCGGTTCTCCACGATCCAGGCCTTGGTCGGGCTGGCGTCCAGATCCCCAAACGCTGCGAAAGTGTTCTCCGTGAGCGCTTCCCGGTCTGGAGCAGTGGTGTCCGTGATGCCAGTCGGCGTGCCCATGGGCCAGCGATCCGGCTTGAAGTTGTGAATGTAGAGGAAGTCCTTGGTGCGGAGGGCGCGCTGCGGATAGGGCAATTGACCCTCGCGAGCATTGGCCACGTGACGTTCGCGGCCCGTGATGACCCAGGTGCGTTCGGGATCCACCTGGCCGGATTTGTCTGAGGTAAACACCGGCATCAGGCTGCGACCTGTCATGACCTCCGGAATCTCGGATCCACCGACTTCCAGGAAGGTCGGAGCCAAGTCCATGAGGTTCACGAAATCATCCACCACGCGATCTCCGGGAATCGCTTCCGGCCAGCGGGCTGCCAGGGCCACATGAGTGCCGAAGTCGTAGAGGTTGCACTTGCCCCGAGGGAAGCCGGGCGCGCCGTGATCGCCGCTCACCACAATGAGGGTGTTATTCAACTCGCCCATCTCTTCGAGCTTCTTCATGAGCAGGCCCAGGGCGGTGTCGAAAGCCATGGCTTCGCCGAGGTAGTCCGCGAGATCTTCCCGCACGGTGTGGACATCCGGCAGGAACTCCGGCATGCGACCTTCCAGAGAGTCGGGATCGATTCCCCAAAGCTTCTTGCCAGATCCGGCGATCCACTTGCGGTGCACATTGGTAGGGCCAAACCAATAGCAGAAAGGCTGGCCCTCTTTTCGGTCCGCGAGGAAGGAATCGAAGTTCTTCTCCACCTCCGCGAAGAGTTGGGCCTTGGCTTCGTCCACGGTCTTGCCGGCTGCCATCTGCTTCGTGGCGACCTGGCTAAATCCATTGAAGGCGCGGCCGTTGTCTTGATAGGAGGCTTCTTTGCCTCCATGCCCTGCATCCTTGGGCGTGCCGGGGCTCCATACCTTGTAAGTGAACCCCACGTGGTAGCCGTCTTCGCGAAGGATCAATGGATAGGTCGGGATCTCGGAACCCCAGACGGCACCCTGCAGAATCGCGCCACGACCCGTGCGGAAGAAGTATTGGCCCGACAAGATCGAACTACGGCAGGGAGTGCAGGAAGGCGCCGTGACGTAGGCATGCTTGAAGAGCACACCTTCCTTGGCCACTCGGTCAAAGTGCGGCGTCTGGATGACTTCATTGACACTGCCAGGCCCATCAATCGCTGCATAAGCACTGGCGTATTTCCCCCAGTCATCCGCAAAAGCGAAGAGGATATTGGGGCGTTTGTCTTGGGCTTGCAGGGCTCCGAGCAGTACGAGCGATGCAAGAGTGAGCAGGAAAGGGGATTTCAACATCACTCAGCATCCTCAAATGAGGATTGCACTTAGTCAATCGGCGAGTGGAGAGCCGACGGGGAGCGCGCCATCGTAGAACACCCCGTCGATTTCGTCCATCGACGCGAACTTGGCGTACTGCTTCGGATTCTTGGCGGAGAAAACCCAGAGCCGAAGTCCGTTCTCCCTGCACTCATCAAACAAGGTCTGGCTCACAGAGAAGGTGGGCACGCAGATGCCGCCCTTGGATTGAGCCAGGGTTTCCATGAGCGCTTGAGGGAGCCGATACATGAGCCAGCCGTGCTGATGGTCCCGCTGTAAAGATGGCGCGAGCTGTTCCAGGCTGCTCGTTGTCCCCATGAAAGCGAGATGGCCGATCTCGATCTCGCTATTGGCGCAGGACGTGGCGAACTGCCGGCCCATTTCTCCCAGGCAAGAGAGGTTCAAGTGGGAGAAGAACAGTGGCGTTCGCGCGCCCAGCTTGGCCAGATCCGTCAGGCTCTGGGGAATCCAGGAGACAAAGACGATGTGATCCTCCAGATCCCTGGTTCGGACCATCTCCAGTAGTTGGGCTTCCATCCCATAATCCTTGATATCGAGACAGAGGATCTGGGGATTGCCCTCCCGGACTTCCTCCGCGTAGAAATCCAGAGCTTCGGTCAGAGGGAGAAGCGGTTCGCCATTGATGCGCGTGAGGGAGCGCAGAGTCTCGTCCGAAGCATCAGCAAAGGTGCCGTCCAACGCGAACTCGTAGCCGAAGTGGTTCCCGTGAAAGAGATAGAAGGTATTCGACTTCGAAGCGCGGATGTCCACTTCCAGATAGGTCGAGCGACTGCGGACGGCTTCCTGAAAGGCGTGAAAGGTGTGCTCGTACTCGTCAAAGCCGCGAGCGCGGTGCAGGATCAGTTTGCGGAGGTGCTCAGGCTTCCGGATGAGCCGTTTTTTTTTAAGCGGGGGCCGAGGACCGCCAGGGCATAGAGCCCCACTCCCAACACCGCGCCCCAGTTGGAGATGTTTCCGAAGTAAGCGTCATCGGTGCAGTTGCGGATCAGGATGTAGGAGAGTTGATCCAGCACGGCGCCGGCAAAGACGCCATCCAGCAGAAACACAATCGGCGTGAGCTTGAGCGTTCGCGTGGCAATGGCGAGGTGCAACAGGACCCAAAGCACGATTCCGTGATGGAAGTGATGAACCTCAATTCCGCCAATCATGAGAGAGCGATCTTCATTGGGGACGTCTCGCAAGAGGATGTTCGTGATGCGATAGGCCAGCACCGTTCCCAGGCAGGCGACAAAGGCCAGAGCGGCTTCCCACCAGCGCACCTCATGCAGATTGGCGCGCCGGAAGGGACGAGCCTTGGTGATTCCCAGTAGGGCGAAGACGAAAACCAGAATTGCCGCCAAGCCCACTAGCGAACCCCACCAGGCCCTCGCTTCCCAGGGTGAGGTCAATTCCGAGGCCGCAAACGAGCCGGGTCTCACCAGCCAGTAGTAGCAGGCATCCGCGAGCATGCCGGCACCGATAAAGACCGAGGCCACGGAGAGCTTTGATTGCGCCAGCGAGTGAGACTGCTTGAGCAGGGCGACCATCAAGAGAATTGCCGCCGGCAGGAGGATGAAGGGCCCCAGCTCCATGCCTCGCACCGTCGAGAAGAGCAGTCGAGAGATACACCATCCCGCCAGAATCCCCACGATGGGACTCATCAACCCCGAATAATAAACTCCGGAGTTGGTGGGGGTGCGATCGGCGGACATTCGGGTGATCTTCCTATAGCCCCCCATTGTTTTCAAGGGGTTTCGGGAATGCTTGAAGGGCAGAAAAGATTTGCAATGAAGGAGCTATTTTTTGAAGGTTTGCCCGCATGGGAGGGACCAACTATCTGCTTAGTATTGAGGGGCTTTACACCGTGATCCTGGTGTGCCTGGCTATCGCCGTGATTCAATGGATCGCCGTCGTTTGGATTGGCACTCGGCGTCAGGTTCTATCCTCCCTGGATGGCCAGCCCGGCCTGGCAAATCTTCCTCCTGACACCGCCGAACATCAGGTTCGCAAGGTGCCGTTTTTCCGGGATGGATTCTTCATTCTCTGGAATCTGCTGCCGCTGGTGATGGGCATTCCCTACATCTTTCTGCGCACTTGCTGGCCTCAGGTCACGCAAGGCTTTGAGTCGCGATTTGGGACAGAGCACTTTGCGAAGGTCTACGACGAGACTTTGGCACTTCTGGTGGAACCCTACCTGATGATTGGGCTCGGCGTCTTTGCCCTGTTCTCCGGGCTCATGCAGATCAACAAGCAGCGCCAATTCATCCAGAAACAGAAAGAGGTCTACTGGTGGGACTGGCGCGTCTCCAAGAGCATTTTCGTGATTCGTTTGGTCGCGCTGATCACGAACATGTTCATCATCGTCTTTTTTGCCTTCACCGTGGGACTGATGGTAGTGCTGGTGACGCGGATGGTGCTGGGCGGCACTCTGAACCCTGCGCCCTTTGATTTGGAGGGCATGGGTGGGCTCGGCTTCCTGAGTAATCTCTGTTCCGGGCTGGCCATCGTCTTCGCCTACATTGCGGGGATGAGCTTGGCGGGGATCTTCGATCACTGGCGACTTTCCGGTTCGGTGGGATGGATTCACCGGACCTTTGACCTTATTTCGCTGACCGCGGCATCTGTTGCCGTGGGCTGGCTCCTGTTGTTTCCGGCCCTGGTCATCAACCCCATGCTCAGCGAGCGAGGGGCGGAATGGGTGGCCATGGAGGAACTGGCCAATGAGCGAAAGGCGGAACTGAAGGACCTCCTGGAGTCTGGCAATGAAGCGAGCATCCGCCAATGGGTGGATGGGAATGCCGCGTCCCTGCTGGTTCTGGAGCGCATGTCTCAGCGGGAGAAGATGCCGCTTTTCCCGGAATACATGGGGGCGTTGTTCTCGACCTTCATTTTGCCGATTCTGGTCTGGGTCTTCTTCAGGCTGATGAATTACCTGACCGTCACCGAGAAAGGGCGGAATGGGAGTGGTACGCC
>JBHIXE010000024.1:0-306 GCA_041984905.1 Verrucomicrobiales bacterium
GACAGCGCAAAGGTAGCGACAGCGCATCAGCATCCTCCACATAGTCTTCAACGAGACAGGTGAAGGAGCAGGCCGTGCAGAGAAGCTTCTCGGCATTTCCATGCACCTCGATGAGATTGCCGCTGCCAGCCGCCCGATGCAGTCCATCGACGTTCTGAGTCATCACCCAAACGTTCTCCTTCTCCCGTTCCATTTCCGCAATGACCTCATGGCCGCGGTTTGGCCTCGCCCCACGGCAAGCTTCGCCGATCTGCCAGAGATACTTCGTGGTCAGCGCCGGATCCTGAGCAAACATGGTCTTGCTGA
>JBHIXE010000024.1:316-24498 GCA_041984905.1 Verrucomicrobiales bacterium
ATGGGGATTCCCTCCGGCGTGGCCTGTCCTTCATACAATCCCGCTACGCCTCGATAAGTCGGCAGCCCGGAATCGACGGAGATACCCGCCCCGGTGATGAAGAGGATGGCCTCGGCCTCCCAGATGTGATTGGCCACGGCTTGAAGAGAGGCTCCCATGACAGGAGCCTAGCATTATTTTGACACCAGGGGAATTGCCAATAACGATCTCAAGTTCATGAACCGGCTGATGGAGCACATAATCCTTCATGGAAATATTGAAGAGGTCATGAGCTTACGTTGTGAGCATTGTGGAGGCGGACTCGTCCTCGATGTCTCCTGGGCCTCCCCTTTCTCCAACACTCTGGGTGTGCTGGATGTGAGATGCTCATCCACCCCGGTCTGTCAGGCGACCCACTGGGATGGGCTGTGGAGTCTGCCGCCCTGGGCTGCGGAAGACCCAGCACGCACCTCAATCCACACTGCCAAGGGGCGACGGATTGTTAAGATCCCTCCTCGTCCTCCGACAGAAAAGGAGATCGATCAGGATCGGGGAGTTATGGACGCGCACCTACGCAGTGACGGGTGGGTCCAATGCCCTCACTGCGGAGTTCGCTTTGCCTCCTACAGTCTCGACTCGTGGCGCGACGGCCGCCATGTAAGCTGCCGCACCCGGCTTCGGCTGATTACTCCAGCTTGAAGTCACTCGGCTTGAGGCCCTTGTTGAGCCAGTAGCCTTCTTCACGCTGGAAGCCGTAGAAGGAAGGATTGAAGTCGCCAATGGTCGCGACGTTGGCTTCTTCAGGGACTTCGAGGCCGGTGGCCCAGAAAACGGCGTTCACGAGCATGCGGCGCAGGTCTTCGTTCTTGAGGTCATCGGCGGAACCCATGGTCGTGGTGATCACTTTCGTCGTCTTACCCTTGTCTCCCGTGAATTCCCGCAGCCAAAAGACTGGCATCATGGGCTGATTCCGGGGATCGTCTTTCAGGATGGCAGAATTCGGTTCCAGGGACTCGGTGATAGCTCCCCACATGAGGACTTTGGCGTCGCTCTCCGTATCGAGATTCTTCACGCCGTAAACGTCCGTGGCGCCAAAGACATCATCCACGCCGTTGAGAATAGGATGCCCCTTGGCGGAGTCTTCGATCACTCCCCGGGTTCCCTCTTTCTTGTGCTTGCCATGGTGGCTGATCCAGGTCTCGCCCAGAACCGCCTGACCAAAGCCTCCAATCCACTTGTCGGCGCTCTTCCAGTGGTAATGCTTGTAGGGGCTTTCCGCGTTGCCAATGTTGAAGGCGTGGGTGGAAGTGCGCAATCCCATGATGGGCTTGCCAGACTGCACAAAGTCATCGATCGGCTTCATCTGTTCCGCTGGCAGATCCCGGAAACGCAGTCCCAGGATCATCATATCGGCGCTGTTCAGGGCCTCCGTCCCAGGGATGTTGCTGCTTTGATTCGGATCGATGGTCCCGGTCTCGGGATCGATCGCGAAGAGCACCGTGCACTTGAACCCGTGATGCTGGGCCAGAATCTTGCCAAGCAAGGGCATCGCTTCTTCAGAGCGGTACTCTTCATCGCCTGAGATCAGCACGATGTGTTTGCCGCTGCCGGGTAGTCCCTCCTTCCCTTCATAGGTGACCCAGAGGTCATCGGCAAAAGTCCAAAGGGGGGTGAGGCAAGTGAGGAGAAGAGCAAGCGTGAGGGGTCTCATAAAAGTTGGTCTAGTTGAGGGGGGCCGCGAACTCAAGCGGATTCAGTTCACATGGCGAAGAGCTTCGATCGGGTCCATGGCCGCAGCGCGGTTGGCGGGATACAATCCGAACACCACTCCAACGACCACCGAAATCCCAAAAGCCAGGGGAATCGACCAGGGAACCACGATAGGAACCAGGGTCTGAATCGACTCCGGCGCGGCCGCCATCATCTCAGGCACTGTCGTGCTGAGGAATGAGCGCAGCCCGATGATCATAGGCTTGGCGAGGAATCCGGCGATGATCCCTACGGCACCGCCCACTACGGACAGCACGATGGTTTCCACCAGGAACTGGCGGGTGATGTCCTTTCGCTTGGCGCCGAGGGCCCGGCGAATCCCAATCTCCCGGGTCCGCTCTGTCACTGTCGCCAGCATGATGTTCATGATGCCAATGCCCCCAACCACGAGCGAGATCGCCGCGACCAGGCCCAGCATGGCGATAAACATGATCCGGGTGCTCTTGGCCCTCTCCAAGAGTTCCAGTGGCACCACCACATCGAAGTCATCTTTCTCGTGCCACTTGTCCAGTTGCTCCCGGATGATGGAGGCCGTCTGCATGACGAAGCTTTGATCCTGAAGCTGAAAGGTCACCGCGGCCACGGTCGGCACGCCCTTGTCATCCCGGCTGTAAAAATCGTAGACGTTCCGCCAGTAAGTCGTGAGTGGAATGAAACCCGCATTGGCGTTGAGGTCATTCTCCAGGTCTGCCTGCGACTTGCCCTCCGGAGCCACCACTCCAACAATCTTGTAGTAGTCGCTGATGTCATAGGTGGTCAGCTGAATGGACTTCCCTATCGGGTCCTCGTAGGGAAACAATTTTCTGGCCAATTCGGAGCCAAGGATGATGACCTTGGCTTCTGCGGCACTGTCCGTGGGACTCAAGAATCGTCCTTTGGTCGCCACAAGATGAGACAACGTGGAGTAGTCTGGAGAAATCCCCCGTAGCACCTGGCTTTCGATCCTGCCGGCATACCCAAATTGAGCCCGGCTCAACTCCTGATAGGCAATGGCCTTGGTGATCGATGGCACCGTCTTGGTCAACCCATCGATCTCCTCCCGGTTCACCCCATAGAGCCGGTTGTAGGGGTTCTTGGGATCTCGGGGCGGCTGAACGGAATGAACAATGATATTGGTCGCGCCCAGCCGGGCGATCTCTTCCTGAGCCTTGGCACTGATGCCTTCCCCAATTGCCAGAAGCCAGATAACCGAGGCCACCCCAATGAAGATACCCAGCACGGTGAGCAGGGAACGCATGGGGTGCAGATAGAGGCTTTTCACGCCCAGGCTCCAGGGACGCATGAACTGTTTCACCGTGGTCTGGAAGCGATCCGCCATCGTGATGTGGGCATGGTGCTCCACCTCGACAATGGGTTTGACGGGCGTGGGCTCGATCTCCCGGTGCCGCTCGTCCGACTGCACCACGCCGTCTTTCAAGCGGACGACGCGTCGAGCCCTCTGAGCCACATCTTCTTCGTGAGTGACCATGATGATGGTCTTCCCCTCGGCATTGAGCCGGTCCAGCAGATCCAGAATCTCCACCGTGGTAACGGAGTCCAGGTTCCCCGTGGGCTCGTCCGCCAGGATGAACTCCGGATCATTGATGAGACTGCGGGCAATGCCGGCACGCTGCTGTTGTCCCCCGGAGAGCTGCGGGGGACGGTGATCCAGGCGCTCTCCCAGACCCACCATCTCCGCCAGAGCTGCGCTCCCGGTCCTCCGTGGTGATGTGTCCCCGGTAGAACAACGGAGCCTGAATATTCTCCAGGACGGTCAGCGTGGGAATGAGGTTGTAGCTCTGAAAGACGAACCCAATGTTGTGGGCCCGAATGTCCGCCAGACGCTCGTCATCCAGGGTAGCGACATTCTCGCTGGCCAGCTCGTAGATTCCCGAGGTGGCCCGGTCCAGACACCCCAGCAGATTGAGGAAAGTGCTCTTCCCCGAGCCGGACGGCCCCATGATGGCGACGTAGTCCCCTTTCGGGACCAGCATCTTGATGCCCTTCAACACCTCCAGAGGCTCGCCACCTACATTGTAGGCCTTGCGCAAATTCTCAATGCGAACCGCAATCTCCTGCGAGACGGCGCGATCCGTTTCTGGGGGTTGGACCTTGCTCACGCGGTAATGGGCTACTTGGCGGCCAGTTTCTTGACCTTCTTCTCGGGGTTATCCGCGCGAGACGCCACTTTGGCCGGAGCCGGAAGCTCCACTTGATCGGCATAGGACTCCGGACTGAGCACAACCTGCTCATCCACTTCCACGCCTTTCTCAACCATCACGTAATTGTCATTGGAGGCGGCGATTTCGATTTCCCGGGCGGTAATGGCTTGTCTGCCAGTACCCGCACTCACGAGGCAGTAGAAGCGCTTGTTTCTTTCAAACACGGCCTGCACCGGCACCTGGGTGGCGTCTTCCTTTTCCTGGACGATGATGGCCACTTCCGCCGTCATCCCGGATTTCAGGCTGGGTGGAGGACTCTTGATCTGGATGGTGGCCCCATAGTTCTTGATGTGAGCCGTGTAGGAGTTCTTCCGGGGCAGCGGGAATTCCGTCACCTTGACCAGTTCGCCACTCAGCATTTCACCCGGCAAGGCATCGATACGAATGCGTACCTCCATGCCTTCCTTGAGCATATCGATGCGCGCTTCGTTCACTTCCGCACTCACCTGCATGCGCTTGGGATCCGGCAGGCGGATGATTTCCTGGTTCTCCCGAACGAACTTACCCTGCTCAATGAGCGGCTCTTCGGCCGAGTTCACCTTGTTGGCATAAACGACCTGACCAGAGGTCGGCGCATAAATGGTGCAGGCAGCGATTTCCTCTTCCACTTCCGCCAACTGACGCTCGTCGATCTCCAGGGCACGCTCCGCGGAAGAAAGACGGGCTTCAAACTTCTCAATGTCCGCCTCCAACTGGGTGATCACCTTTTCCTTGGTGAACTTGCGCAGCACTTCCAGCTTGGTGCGGGACACTTCCAATTCCTTGGTGGCTTTCTCCACGGCAAACTGGTCCGCCTGAAGCTGAACTTCGGAGACATATCCCTTCTCAGCGAGCGCCCGGCTGTAACGCAGATACTCCTCCGCCCGGCGCATATTCTCTTTGGCGACGAACTCGTCACTCTCCATCTGCTCTTCCTGTTCCCGGAAGCGGCCGGACTTGTATTCTTCCAACTCCAGGCGAGCGCCCTGAAGGTCTGCCTTGGCCTGAGCCACTTCGGCGCGGCTGCTGTTGGCGTCAATCTGGCGGGTCACCAGCCGATCCTGAAGATCCGAGCCATCCAGGCGCACCAGGAAGTCCCCCTCATTCACATAGCTGCCTTCCGGCACAATCTCGACAATCGCCAGGCCGGCAGAGGGGGTGTCCACTTCACAGCGAATTTCCACGTTACTGGAACTCTCCACTTCTCCAGACTCGACGACCTGCTGGACGAAGGTTCCAAATTCCACGGGAGAAGTCAGCAGGTCCTTGGCATCAACGACCTGTTTCTTGTCTCCCTCAGGCTTGTTGGCCTGGACCAGGAAGATCATGCCTCCCACGACGACGATCGCGATCGCTCCCAAGCGAATCCACTTGGAGTAGCTCTTCTTTGCAGATGTCTCCTGTTCGTTGCTCATAGTGTGGTGTGTGTAGTGCTAGTGCTTGAGTTTTCGCTTACCAAAAATCGATAAGACGGCCCGAAGACCTTTGGCGTTTTGTTCATCGTCCAAGGCGACTGCCTCAGAGACGATTTCAGAATTTTCTACAGTGGAAGCTCGCGTCTCCCCGGCGGCGTCCACCACGATGAGAGGACCTTCCGGTTTCCTAAATCCTTCCAGGGAAGCAGGCGTGACTGGACCGGGATCTACCCAAAGCCCCTGTTCGTCCAACCGCATGGTGCCGAGCTCGAAGTCCAACAGCATGCGCAACACTTCAAAGTTGACCCAGACGCCCAGGAAGTCATTCTGCGCATCCAGCAGGTCTCCCAAGGCCGAAACCAAGTCTCGAGCCGTAGTGGCGCCAAACTGCGCTCCCCTTTCGCCCGGTTTGGGCGGCTCATTCAGGCGAAGTCGCGCCAGGTCCACCTGCGCGATGGCGACCCGCACCGCAGCACGACGCACCTCAAAGTTCAACTGGCTCAGTTGAACGATCCGCAAGGTGTTGCGCAGGCTCTGGGATACTCGGTCTTCGAATAGCATGTAGGATCGGCGGGCACGCTGATAGTCGATGAGAGTGGCTTTGTAGTTATTCCGTTCGATCAGGCGCCGCAGCGGGGTATCCAATTCCAACCCAAACTGCAGACGTCCCGAGTCTCCCCGGAAATCAAAAGCATCATCTCCCACGGTAGGGACATCGCCACTAACGATAAGGTTCAATCCTGTCTTGAGAGCTTCTTGATCCACCGCGATCTGGCGCCAGGCGTCTACCAATCCCGCGCGGGCATTCATCCAGTCCAATCGATGGTCTTCTGCCAGGCTGTAGGCGAGTTCCATTTCCAGATCGATGGGCGTCAAGGTCACCGATTCCAGGCGGGCCGAGGCCTGAATCAGGGAGAGCTCCAGCAGGTGACTGGAAAGTCCCGTCGTCACGGAAACCACATTGCCCCGTGCCCGGTCCAACTGATCCTCAGTGGGCGGCACTTCCCGAAGCGCAGCCAGATTCTTCATGGTCGCCGCGATCTTCTCCTCCAACGCGTCCAGGCTCTTGGAAAGCTGTCCGGACAGACCTTCCAGAATATCCGCATCAAAGAGAGCCGGATCCATCCGGACGTTCTGAAGCTCGGGCCGGCCCATCAGCCGCTCCATCTGAGAACGACGCTCCGGCAGATTCTGTTGCAGAAGTTGCAGGTCGCCCCGGGCTCTCTCAATCTGCCGGTCAATGACGGGCTGCAGTTCCCCCAGTTTCTCCAGTTGCTGGTCGAGGATTTCCGCGGAGCTGATCTTCCGGCGCAGACGCAGGGAGTCCAGAATGCGAGCCACCCGGCTCTGCAACTGGCTGATGAGCGGATCCACCAGTTCGAATTGCTCCAGCAAGGTGTCCTCGATCATCACATCCATGTCTGGAGGCAAACCGAGAGAAACCTTGTAACTATCGACCGAGGAATCGAAGGAGGCATAAGAGGTCAACAGCCGGCTCTGACCGTTATAGAGAGCCTGCCGCGCCTGATCCACCTGGAGCCGGTTACTGATCCGGCCTGCGTCAAAGGCGGCCTGAAGCTGGGCAAGGGAATCCTGCAACGCGGAGACACTGGCTTCCTGGTTGCGAATCTGTTGGCGATTCTGGAGCAGCCCCAGGAATCCACCCGCACCGCCCGAGGAAGGCGAACCGGCTACCAGCGGTGCGGATCCCAGCCCCGGAGAACCTGAGGTCGGCCCCGTAGCGACCGTCCGGCCCGCAATGGTCTCAATATAGAACCCCTGCTGGAACTGTTTCATGCGACGGACATTGGCCAGAAGATCGCGCTCGGACTGGGAGAGCTCTTCCAGAACAAAATCCCGGGCGCTGAAACGCAGCAGCGGCTGCACGACGCCAAAGTTCACCACGGAAGAAAGCACCGCGTCGGAACTCCCGGAAATATCCCAGAGCACGGAATTGGCAAGTCCCAGAACCAGTTCTCCTCCAGTCGCTGTGCGGCGGAAGATTTCCCCATCGGTAAGAGTGGCGTTCTCTGTTCGACCGTTGCGGTCTGGCCCGACCAGAGTGCGCTGGGTGCGATTGCCCAGGGAGAATTGATTGTCGAACCGGAACCGTTGTTGAGTGACATCCAGGGCGGAGAGGTAGAGGTCTTCTCGTTCTCCCTGGTAATCCCGGGAATGGAGGAGCGCCAGAAGGATCGCGGTCTCAGAATTCAGGATCACCCGCCCCTCTTCATCCAGGGGGAGATGCTTGAGCCACTCATCAGTGGACAGGGCAGCGACACTGCCTTCCTGCTTCCACTTCCGGGACCCCGGCTTGCCGTCCACCTTGCGCATGAGCTGGTGGGAAGCGGGATCGTCCGGAGGCTGGGGCGGTTCGTTGGGGTTATTGGGATCGTGATAGCGAGATTTCTCGCTGGGCTCAATGGTTGCCGGATCCACCTCCCATTCGGCAGCTTGAGCCTTTTCCTCCAGCAGATTGTCGACAGCCTTATCAGCGCGCTTTCTCTGCCATTCCTGAGCCATGGCAGGTGGCGCCACGGCAAGCAATCCCGCGAAAACGGCCAGGTAGAAGCCACGGTGCATCCAGCATCCGTGCTTTCTCTCTCCCTCCATTCTCCCTCTCATCAAACTGGCCCAACAGATTCTCACAACTCTATGTTCTTGGTTTCCTGCTCTCTAGGTGGTTTCTCTAGTTTCGGTTCTTTTAATCTAAGGAAAAGGAGCCGCCCCCAGCAGAGGGCTGGAAGCGGCTCTTGCTTCTGGTAGTAGCTTGGGGGCTTAAGCAAATAGTCTGGTAATCGGTTTCCCGTTCTGTGCCACGGTAAAGGGTCGCTTGCTCGGGCTATACAGTACGTGATTCAACGGAAGTCCTAGAGCATAGGCGATGGTCGCGTTCAAGTCTTCATGTGCGACTTTGTCTTCCACGACCTGTTCGCCGCCTTCGTCCGTCCTGCCGTATTTCTGACCTCCCGTCACGCCGCCGCCGGCCAGGACCGTGGAGAAAGCCTTGGGATAGTGGTCACGTCCCACGTTCTGATTGATGCGAGGCGTCCGGCCAAATTCCGTGGCGAGTACCACCAGGGTATCGTTCAGCAACCCGCGAGTTTCCAGATCGGAAATCAACGCTCCCATGCCGCGGTCCAGGATATCGCAACGCTCCGGCACGCGAGTGAAGTTGCTCTGGTGTGTGTCCCAGCCTCCCAGAGAAACTTCGACAAAGCGAACATCATTCTCCACCAGTCGACGCGCAAGCAGACAGCCCTGGCCGAACTTATCATTGCCGTAGGCCTCGCGAATTTCCTTGGGTTCCTCGCTCAGGTCAAAAGCCTTCAGGTCCTGGCTGCTCATCAGCTTCACGGCGTCGTCATACATCTCCGTGTAAGCCGAAACTCCCTTGTAATCATAGCGTTGGGCGAACCCTTCGCTCAGTTCCCGGGTCAAGCCCATTCGATAGTCGAACTCCCGCTCGTCCATGCGCGCTTTCACATTCTGGAGACCCTTGTCCGGAGCGCCAATCATGAGCGGCCCCACTTTGGCAGGGAAGAATCCAGACCCGGGATGACGGCTATCGCCACTGATCACAACGTTTCCGGGAAGCGTCTGATTCATCCGGTCCCGGAACGTCAGGAGCCAAGCGCCCAGTGCCGGGTGCTGAATGGTGCCGCGCATCTCGTAGGAGGTATGCGCCAGGTAACGCGCCTGTTGGTGCGCTCCCGTGGTGGAATACATGGAATTGATCACCGCCAGGTGATGGCCCAGTTTTGCCAATCGCGGCAGATTGGCGGAGATCTGGAAATCGGCGCTGGAGTGGATCGCCTTCGTGGCGCCCTGGTTCTCGTGCTTGGGCTTGAGGTCAAAGGTATCCAGGTGGGTCATCCCCCCACTCATGTAAAGGTAAATGACGCGCTTGGCCGTGGCGATCTGCTGGAGCGGACTGGCGTTCTCACCCGCCGCAAACACGCGCCCTCCCAGCATGGGGCTCAACCCAACCCCCAGGAAAGTGCTGGCGGCCTTGGCGATGAAGCCGCGCCGGGATGGATCCGAGGAATGGTTCAGAAGTTCTTTCATGGTGACGTGATTTGGAGTTTTCAGCTGTGCTGAGGGCTAACCGCCTTACTGGACATAAAGAAATTCGTGACCATTCATCAGCGCGAAGATTGCATCCGCACAGACCTTTTCCCCGCGCTGCTCGACGGAGGACAGAATTATTCCGCGTTCCTCCTCCGTAGGTTTGCGGGACAGCATGCTGAGGAAGATCATATCGATCTTGTCCTCCATGGAATCGACCTGCTCGAGTTGCCAGGTCAGGTAGGAATTGTTTCCGGAAACCTGGGGGAAATCCGGACCATTCATGAGGTTCAATACCTGAGGCACTGAAGCTTCGCTGGAAGCGTTCTCGATCGTTTCCCGGTCCGACTGACCAAACATCCGCAGGAAGTGCGAGTCTGGCGCTGGCGAGGACAGATGGGCAGCCCGCAGATACCGGCCGGCACTCTTACGCATGCTCATATATCGCTTTTGCAGCTGTTCATCCTCGACCCCACGAGCATCCATCTCTTCCTGAATCAGCTCTTCCTCGACCCGGTCCTGAACCCTGCGAAGGGCACTCGAGATCTGCCCATTGGGTTTGATCACCTGAGGCGGCACATCCATGCTCTCCCCGTTGGGAAGCTCCATAGCGGCATACTCCACGCCAAGCTCCTTGAGACCGGGCTCGTAGACCATTTCCTCGATGCGGTCCCTCAGCTTGTTGCGCAGACGGCCAGCTTCCCGGGCGAGTTCGTTCGCCTCTTTACTCTTCCCCTCAGCGCGGAGCTCTTGAGCCTTCTTGGTCATCTCCTCCGTTTCCTCACGGAGCTTCTCCTGATACCTGGCAACCTGCCTGGTGAGTTCGATCAACTCTTCCTCGGTCTTATTCTCGACCACTTCCTGCATCCGCATTTGCTGTTCCACCCGCAGGTGCTGCTGCTGATCTCGCTTCCAATCTTCCATTTCAGGATTGGGATTCACCAGAGTCACGACGGAGTCCCAGATCTGTTCGGCGGTCATCCGGCGCAGCACCGGGCCCGTGAAATGATAGGGTTCACCAAGTTCAACTTCCTTGGTCGTAGCTTCGCGCTGGTAGGCATCCGAATTGAGGACCATCCGCAAGAAGTCCTTCATATCGTAGCCGGAAGCCACCATCTCGTCCTCCAGGTGCTTCATCAGGGCAGCGTTCGAAGGCTCGGAAGCGGCCATGAACTCATCCACCGGTTCATAGATGCCGATGCCCATCAGCTTTTTCCAAAGACGATTGGCGATCACAGTGGTGAATCGCGGATTCTCCGGTGAGGTCATCCACTCGGCATAGGTCTGCAAGCGCTCCTCTGCCCTGGCCACTTCCCCTGCGCCTCCAAACATGACGGCAGGCCCGACTCGTTCCTTGGGCTTTGCGTCCGTGTATTGATAATCGTGAGGAAGTTGCGGAAGACGATTTTGATACTCCACCCGGTTGTTGTTCCGCAACGGGCGTACCAGCTCCTGAAAGGCGCGCTGCATATCCCGGCGTTCGTCGGCATTGTCGGCTATCTTGCCAATCTCAGAGCGGATCTTCCCGTAGCCGGCGTACCCCTGAGCATTGGAATTCATCCCGTAGCTGAAGGCCGCCATCTTGTAGAAATCCATCTGCGTCCAGGTATCGAACGGATGGTTATGGCATTGAGCGCACTCCAGGCGGGTGCCAAGAAAGATCCGCACGGTGTTCGCCATGTGATCGAGAGGCATGCCGCGATCCCGATAGGAATAGCCAATCGCGCCATTCTCAATTGCCTGCCCCTCCGCCGTGATGAGGCGGCTCACGAACTGATCGTAAGGCATGTTCGACTCCAGGGCCTCCCGCACAAAATCGATATAGAAAGGGGTGATGTTCTGACCGCCTCCCAGGTTGTTGTTGATGCGGAGGATGTCGGCCCAGTAGTTGAAGAAGTGGTTCACGTATCCCTCACTCTCGAGCAGATCGTCGATGAGTTGGGCCCGCTTGTCCTGAGCCTTGGAATTCAGGAAGGTTGTGGCTTCTTCATAGGTCGGGATCCGTCCCGCGACATCCAGGTAAACCCGGCGCACAAAAACCTCGTCGGTGGTGATTGCGTTAGGCTCCAGGCCGTTGTCCTTCCACTCCTTGGCGAGGATCCGGTCGATCTTCTGGGAGGCATCCGGCTTCTGGGCTGCAGCTCCAGCGCTGGCAAGCAGGGCTGCTAACGCGATGGAAACGAGAATTTTAGCTGGGGTAACATTCATGGAAATGATGGAGTGGTTGCTGCGTTTCCCTTGGTAGTTTGATCACGCCTTCCAACCAGCTGATCTTTCATCGCCCCGAGGCGCATTTTTTCCGGTCCCCTCCCGACATTCTCACTTCTTCTTTTCCTGGGCCTTCTGCTTGGCCTGCTCTTTTTTCTTCTTCTGCTTCTCGTCCTTCATGAGGTCCTCTTTGCCTTTGACCATGGGAACCTCCTCTGTGGGCATCCACTTGGCCATTTCCTCACGGGCGGCCTTGGTCTCCTCCAGTCCGGCCAGATTCTTCCACTCATTGGGATCCTCCCGATGGTCGTAGAACTCCTCCTCCCCATTCGCGTAGCGGATGTAGCGCTGATACTTGGTCTGGACCATGTGATTGCCCATGCCATGCGTGCTGATGGCTGGGGTGGTCCATTCCGCCAGAGGATTTTCGAGCAGCGGCCGCAGGTTGGCTCCTTGCAGATGCTCTGGAGCATTCAGGCCGCAGAGATCGACCAGGGTAGGATAAACCCCCAGCAAATCCACGGGTGCATCGCAGGTGCTATTGGGCTGGGTCACCCCGGGCGCCACCATGATGAAGGGCACGTGGGTGGTGTCATTCCATAGTGCGAACTTCCGCCAGTGTTGCTTCTCACCAAGATGCCAGCCGTGATCACCCCAGAAGACGATCACCGTGTTGTCGGCCTTGCCACTGTCTTCCAGCCCCTGGATGAGTCGGCCGACTTCGTGATCGACAAACGCAATCGTCGCCAGATAGGCCTGAACAGCCTTCTTCCATTCTCCGGCCTCGATCACATCGGCATGATCCCCTTCCGGCTTGGCCATCTTCACGCCTGCATCCGGGATGTCATCCAGATCATTCTCCAGCACCACGGGCAACTGGGTCTGCTCCAAGGGGAATTGCTCGAAGTATTTCTCAGGCGCGTAGAACGGAAGGTGTGGCTTGACGAAGCCCACGAAGAGCAAGAGCGGCTTCTCGTGATCCGCCTTCAGTTGGTCGACCGCCCAATTGACCAATTGGTGGTCACCCATCCCGTCGTCGTCACATTCGATCGGCCCCCAGTCGAAGTGCGACTTCTTGAGCCCGTTCTTATTGTGGGGCGTGGGAGCGTCACCGGGACGCGGCCACCACTCGTCGTAAGCGCCGGGATTGCCCTTGGTTCCGTGATAGATCTTGCCTCCGCCTCGCACTTCGTAGCCACTGCCCAGGAAGAACTTGTCCAGCGTGGTGATATCTTTCAGTGCCTTCACCCAGTCGTTGGAATTGGCGTAGACGCCATTCGCGTAAGGGCGCATCCCACTCATGATCGCCGCGCGAGAGGGATTGCAGGCCGGCGTGGTGCAATGCGCGTTGGTGAAAGCCATTCCGCGCGCCGCCAACGCATCGATGTTGGGCGTCAGCCCCTGAGGATGACCGCCCAGGTAGCCGACCCAGTCGTTGAGGTCGTCAACGGCGATGAAAAGGACGTTCGGCTTCTCCGCTTGCGCCAGCGGGGTGATGGCTACCCAAATCAGGGCAGCCACAAAGAGGAAGGGGCGATTCATAGTTGTGTTGCTTCATCTGCAACACGGCGGCGTTTTCCTCCTTCTTGCGGGACAAATATTTTTCCGCAAAATCGCCCCCCTCCACTTCTCTCCGATGCCTTACTCCGCTGCTTTCACTTTGACCGGATCCATAGTCACGGTAATCCCGATCTTGGCGTAGGCCGCGCGAATCTCCGCGGCGAGTTGTTCTGGAGAGCGATCCTGATAGAGCGCCGGCTTCCCTTTGACGGTGGATCGCTCGTAGAGGTCAATCACTCTCGGGCCATGATCTTTTTCCAGGATCTCCGGGACCTTTAACTTCTCCGGAGGCGTCGGCGGTTCGGGAATCTGGCCCACGACAACCCGTTGCGGTTCCGGGATTCCCTGCCGGAGTTGCTGATTATACTGATCCACCCTCGCGTTGTATTCCGCGACTTCCTTTCGATAGGTCACCAGATCGGCGTTGTAGGTCTCGACATCCTTGTTGTAGGCGAGCCGTTTCCGCTCGAAATCCTCCAAAGCCTCATTGTAGTTCGTGATGAATTCCTTGGTCTGGTTCCGGCTATGTCCAATGAGGTGCATGTAGGCACGCAGGGTTTCTCCATTCTCCCCGCGATCCATGTGCATGAAATAGTAGGTTAAGAGAAGCGAGGACAGGTACTCGTGCAGCGTCCCGCCCCAGTCATCGAGCGATCCCTCAATAAGCGTCGCCGGATGCATCATCCGCACCGTCAGGCCGCCCCCATTTCGGGACTGCAGCTTCTCTTTGAGCCCTTTCTCGACGTCTTTGAAGGCGAAGAGTCCCTCATTATAGGGAACCGTCGCCACATACTCTGCCAGACCTTCCGCCAGCCAGATGGGCGTGATTTCCAGCCAGTCGTGCATGACCTGATGCGTGATCTCATGGATCAGGGTGCGGGTATCCACAGCCCGGATCGTGAAGGTGCTGCCGCCGGTGCGGACCTCCCCGCCCCCGGTCTGATAGGCAATTGCCCCATAGGTCACGTAGATCGTCTTCTGTGCCGAGCTATAGAATCCCGCTACGACCTGACCGGGAACGTCGTGGGTATCGAACTTGTTCCGCTCCACGTCAAAGGACTCGCGAGTCAGGAAACGGGCGTAGTAGCGATCCATCCCTTCCGGCGGTTGCGGATCGATTCCCAAGGGCAACTGCCCCACCGCAAACAGAGTCGCCTCGAACACTTCCGCCGCTTCGGAGATAAAGCTGTTGGTTTCCTTCTTCTCGGTCTCAAACCGGAAATGGCGGGTGTTGAAGTTGCGATTGCTCCCCGAAACCCGGACATCATCGGGATCCACCAGCGCCACGGCCGGAAACACCAGGTTGGAGGAATCCATCGTGAGCCCTTGAGCCCGGAAACTGGCCACATATTCCTGGTCCGCCTCGGAAAACGAACTCAGCGGCACTTCTTTCTGGCTCCCATCGTAGAGCTTGAGGGTCACCGTCTCCCAGGTCGCGCTGACCATCTTGGCGTAGGTTTTCTTCCCATCCACCCCCGTCCAGGCACGCACCTCGAAGGGTGTCTGCCCCAAGACCAGGCCCGGGAACACCAACCCGGCCCAGAGACAAAGATTCAGGATACAGTGGGGAAGCTGCACGGTGGCCAATATAACCCGTACCCGGCAACGGATCTCCAGAATTTTGTGCCCCTCACAAGTAACTTTTTCGACAAAGGGTGCCGCGGAATGCCCCCCGTTCCATATCATGACTCGGATTCCTTGGGGTCAGGCTCCCTCTGAGACGCTCCCTTCTCTGCGGCTTTCTCGTCCGCACCCTTTTTGTAGTCCTCCCATTCCTGTCGCTGCCTCTCTCTCCATTCTATGCAGAGTTCTGCTGGAACACCGATAATGGGGCGTCCACCGCCCAGTTTGTCAGGAACCCAGAAATCCCCTCTCTCCTCCTCAGTGCCAGTTGCGATGACCGCCTTCAGAAGGGCATGGACAGCTGGCGCATAATCTTCCTCCACCCAGAGACCATAGGTCAGCGACCCTTTAGCCTGAGTCAGAATGTTCGATTCACGCAAGAATTGGTTCAGAAAGCTATCACGGAAACACAGTTGATTGGCACTTACGACTCCTACGTAGTGAAACTTCACTAACTGCGACCCGTCTTCTCGCTCCAATCCTGTCAGGTTTGTTAGCAGCAATACAAGAGTCACCCAACCTAGTGCCAAACCCTTCCCTGACTCACCCATGCTACGACACTGAAGAAAAGTCGTCTAAATGGCAATGTCATTCTGCTACTGAAGGGCTCCCTGCTCCGCAGCTTTCTTAGCTGCCTCCTCTGCTTTTTTCGCGGCCTCTTTCTCTGCTTCCCGAATGGATTTCTGCAGCATCTCCTGAAACTCCTCCCCGCCCTTGTTCGCGGCATCCACAAAGGTGCTCAACTCCCGCATGTTCTTGACGTAGAGCCTGGCACTGATCCTGTCGCCTTCCATCCAGCGGCCTTTGGAGTCCAGCTCGTCCACCGCACCCCAGATGCCTTTCCGCATGCGGCGCGCTTTCACGGCCCAATCCTCAGCGGTCGCCGGATCCTGTTGCGCGGCCAGGATCTCCTTGCGATCCCGCTTTACGAAGTCTTCAAAGCGCTCCAGTTGCTCGGCCAAGTCTGGCTGGCTCTTGAATCCATAGTGCGTGGGAACGTTGCTATCATCGTAGGTAATCTCGTAGGTGTCCGCGACGCAATAGAGGGGCTGGTTGGTCTGAAGCTCGTAGAAGCGCGCCCAGCGTTTGTCCGGCAACTGATTGGCCTGGAACCACTTCAGCGCTCGCGGGATCGGTTCGAGCCAGTCTTTGTCTCCGGTCGCGAGCCAGATCTCGGCCAGGGTTTTCATGGCGGCGAAACTTTCCAGAGAACTGACGGACGGAGGCTCAAACTTGCGAGCCCAGGCGGCGTGCATCTCGTGATCGTATTGCTGGGCCCAGATGGCTTGCGGCTCGGGAAACTGCGCCAACTTGTGGAATTCGCCCAACTTCTTAAGAGACTCCATGTAGCGATCCTCACCGGTCAATTCGTGTGCCCGGACGAGCAGGCGCGCGACCTGATATAGATTCCCGTCGTTGAGGGTGTAGTAGCCGGTGTAGTCCTGATGGGGGAACTCTCGCGACCACTCTTCGGCGTAGCTGGCCTTGATAATGGGGGCCTCCGGATCGGCAGGTCCGGAATACTGTTGAGGCCAGCCGCCATTGGGAAACTGAGCCGCAAGAAGGCCGTCCATCCCAAACTTCAGGGTTTCCTGCAATTGCGCATCCGCTTTGCCGGGTTCCGTCTGGGCAAATTCCAGGAGAAAGAGCAGCGCGGACTGGGTCTTGTTGTCGTCCAGAGAAGATCGAGCCGAGCGCTTTCCGGGATCCGTATCACCCGCCGCGAGGTCTCTGCGATAGTGCCATCGGGACGCCACCAGAGGATTGAAGTCGAAGTCCGCGGGCCAACCACCTGAGGAGAGCTGAATCCAGGCAAGGCAATGCGCCGCTTCTTTGGCGCCCTGAAGAAAGAGCGGGTCGCCCGTCGCCTTCCAGGCTTCGAGCATCGCAAGCCCCATCGAAGGCGTGCCGGGCGGCTGGATCATGATCAGGCTGGGCGATTCCCGGTTTTCTCCATGAGAGACGGAGCGGTCCGCCGGCCATTCCCAGGCGTATCCTCCAGCCACGGAAACTTGTGTGCGATAGAAGAAGGTCGCCCGCTTCATCGCTTCCAAGGCAATCTCAGGCGAGGGGATCTCAGGCCGGACCACGACCTTCGGAATCTCGGGCTCGGGCTGAGTCTCTTGACTCCAGAGGCTTGCGACAGAGAGAAACGGAAGAATCAGAAGCGGACCATAGCGCATGCCCGCAGCATTTCTGATCGCGATTCGCCTAGCAAGTGGAATCGCAGACCCCTGTTAGTTTGTCATCCAGACCCGGCGCTCGTTCAGAGCCTGGGTCGGCCGGGAGTTTCCGGAGTAGAGCTTCTGCATCTGCTTGAGCTGATCTGGTGACAATTGAGCGGTCTGTCTCAGGATATACCACTGTACCCCTTCCGTGCAGGGAGGATGGGTCAGGGAGCCTTCATAGAAATAGTAGGCCTTGTCACTGGGCAGGACACTACCCGCGTCCACAAGCACATTGGGAAGCTCGGCTTTGGTTCCGGGTTCCGTGGGCAAGTGAGACCAGATGGAATCCAGGAAAGCGTTCTTCTGACCTTCTTCAAAGAGCAGGCTGATGACGAGCAATTGCCCCAGCGGCCCTTCATGAGTCAACTGCATCTCCATGGGGAATTCCTGTCCGCGCAGGGTGTGCTCGCTAGGACAATGAAAGTCGAAGGTCTTCAGCTCAAAGTTCTGATTGCCGATGTTCACATGACTCCCCGGAAAATACCGCTGCTCGATTCCGTGACCGGTATTGCGCAGATTTAGCCCGGACGATTCATACTCCTCATTGATGGGAAAGAGCGCGCCGGTCAGCCGGGCTTCGTCAATGTCGATCGGAGATTGGCGTTTGCCTTCCGCCGCGAGGAACCATTCAGGAGCCAGGGAAGCCCAGTTCTCGGGACCGGTATTACCGGAATAGCCCCATTCCGGAGTGGGACCGGTCTCCGGGACGGAGGGCACTCCATTCCCGTCTTCATCGGAACCAACAATGGGAAGTCCGTCCGTGAGACACCCCGCCAGAATCAGCGAGGCACAGACGGTCAACAGGCTAAAAAACAAAGGGCGACGCATCGGGCTCTAACCTTGTACTACCCTCCCCGGATTGTCACTGCATTTGCCCACACTTTCCCCTTGTGGGTTTCCGGCACTTCCGCGCTGAGGTCCGGTTTGTACATCCAGACCCGGGTTGCGGGCTTTCCAGGACGCAACGCCCAGACCTCGATTTCGAGCCGTGGCTCCACGTCGTCGGGCAATTCGACAGGCTTGACCGTGATCGTGATGTCCTTGCCCGCTTTGGACAGTCCTCCAATGACCACATCCGTGATGATGCCGTCATTCACATAGGACTCATGCAAGTCTCCGAGCTGAATGGTGGTCTCATACCCTACCGAGGCGATGAACATCTCACCCACATAATCCGGTGGCTGAATCTTCTCCGGCACCTCCGGCACTTCTCCCGTGGGACGGAAGACCGGATCGTTGAGGAACGACAGATCGCGAGTCTTGGCCAAATGCCGGATGCCGGGTTCCTGGCCAAGGTTGAAGAAGCGAGTGCGATCGAACTTCCAGTCGTTCCCCTCCTGAACAAAACAGAGCAGGAGAATATTCTCCGGGATCTCCACGCCAGGGTCGAGGACGCCAAAGTCAACCTTGCCGAAGTAGACCATATTGGCCGTGCGCCCCACTTCCAAGGTGGTCAGGTAGGTCAAAGCTCCAATTTCCGGCAGTTGGAAAGGGATGTTGAACATGGCATCAGGCCACTTGTCCTTCCGGGAAACGACCATGTTGTGGGTCTGCGCCACGCGATGACTCGCGGTGTAACGCTCGAACATGGGGTAGTTCTTGGTGATGATGGAGCTCTTGAATCCCTGATACGCGCGCTCCATTTCTGCCCGGAACCCCTGGGCCTGCCCAGACATCGATGCACCCAGGAGAATCAGCCCGGCCAGAGCGGTCGTCAGCCGGGGGAGCGGCTTTAGTGGAGGAGGTTTGGGGGGTTGGGTCATCATCAAAACAAGTTGCGAAGAGCAGGAAGAACTGAAACTCTAAACGATCTCGAGCTTCGAATCGATCTTTTTGCAAACCGGCCTCATGTTCGGTTCTTTAGTGGGATGAGTACGTTCTCAGGTGAATCGGTAATGGAACGCCAAAACCGGCTGTTGGAAGCAGCCGAGGAACACGTCTACAAAGAGACGGCGGAAGGCGTGGAATTGCGCGCTCACATCTTCCGGCCGCAGGACGAACCCAATCGGCTGAAACCCGCCATTCTCTTCTTCTTTTCCAGCTTGTGGGACAAGGGATTGATCACCCAATTCGCGCCCCAGGCTCTGCATTTCCTCAGCCGCGGAGCCATGACCGTGCTCGTGGAATACCGGGTCAATTCCCTCCATGGAACCGGCCCTATGGAAGCCATGTCGGATGCTCGCTCTGCGATCCGGTGGATTCGCTACAATGCCGAGGTCCTCAAGGTGGACACCCACGCCGTGATTGCGGCCGGGGGCAGTGGCGGAGGCATGCTCGCGCTTTCCGCCGCCATGATCCCCGGTCTCGCGGATGATCCCAGCGATCCCAACATCACCTGTGTCCCCGACGCCTTGCTGCTCTTCAACCCGATCACGGACGTCACCCGGAAAGGAACCGGTCTTCTTGAGAAGTTTGGCGATGCGGAACTCGCCGCCCAGGCCAGCCCCATCAAGCATGTGGAAAAGGGTTTCCCGCCGATGATTATCTTCCACGGTAGCGAAGACCGCTTCATGCCCGTGGATCAAGTGACCAAGTTCGCCAAGCAGATGCGAGCGAAGCAAAACGTGTGCGAGATGTTCGTCTTCGAAGGCGTCGATCACACCTTCTACAATTTCAACGTCAGCCCTCAGGGCTTTGATGCGACGCTTCACGAATCGGACCGATTCCTCGTGGAGCAGGGATTCCTCCAGCCGCCGGAAGAGCCGCTGGAACGGATGGAGTGGTAGGCGGAGGCCTGCGGATGCGGAGCGCGAGCGGCCTCGCTCGCATTGCGGAAGATGTGCCGGAGCATCCGGTTGGAGTTCACGCTTCAGCGTGTGCGGAGAATCTCGCCAATCGGCTCAGAATTCGGTGGTATGCCATGTGGCAATGGCCTGGAACACTCGGCTAGGTTCTTCGCAACGGATAGGCTTCGCGCACGCTGAAGCGTGAACTCCAACCGGATGCTTCGCACCTACTGACGCTGGCGAGCGAGCCGCTCGCGCTCCGACAGACACGCAACCGCTCCCCTCTCCCTGTCTCATTGTCTCGAAGCAGGAATGGCCGCTCAGCGCCATTCATGCTTCGGATACCGTCCCTTGAGCTCGTTCTTCACTGCGGCGTAGCTGTTCTCCCAGAACCCAGCGAGATCCTCGGTGATCTGAACCGGTCGTTGATTGGGGGCCAGGATCTCCACCTTCAACTTGATCCGTCCATCCGCCACAGTGGGAGTCTGTTTCACGTCGTAGAGATGCTGTAACTGAGCGGACAAAACCGGTTTGTCCCCACTGCTGTAGCGAATTCGAGCGCGCTTGCCGTTGGGTAGCTCCATCCGATCGGGCGCATAGCGATCGATCAAGCCCTGCTGATGAGGCGCGAGCACCGACTTCACATGATGCATCACGGGTTTTTCCTTGATCTGCTTGTAGGTAAAGGAGCCCAGACAGATCTGCTCGTAAATGGCAAGCCGGTCATCTTCACCGACCTGAGGCAACTCAAATTCCGGCATCGCCACGGCCAGCGTATTGAGCCTTGCGATCCATTGTTCCACGGATCGATCCCACATCTTGAGGACCAGGTTCCCCGCCGCGACTTCCCGAGCCAACAATTCGGCGGCCAAGGCTCGCGGAGGTTCGGCGCCGGGTTTGGATTCCAGGATCAGATCGCGGAACTTCACCGCCTTGAGCGCGACGACACGCCGCTCACGCGGATCCCAATCCGCGGACTCGCCTTCGCTGAACGCGTTGGGATGCAGCTCCGACAGCATTTCACGGGTGATTGCTGTGTTGAGGTTGAGCACGACGTTCACCTCTCGCCCCTCGATCTCAGCGATTTCCGTGGTGACGAAGAGCTCGCTCTTCTCCACACAACTCTCGTCGCTCAATCGACCGCGCCGTCCTCCGACCAGGGCGCAGGCGCGGTTGGCCATATTGAGCCGCACGGCCACTTGATCCGGGAAACCTGCCAGGAGGCATCGCGCCAGGATATCGCCGGTGAGCTCCGTGCTGTCTTCTGCCGGACCGTGTTTCTGGAGGAGTCGTGCCAGGCGTTCCGTTTCGCCCGCAGCCCGACCGTGAATTCCAAGACGGGCGCATTGATCGGGATCGAACTTGAAATCCCGCGCCGCTTTCAAGGCGCGCAAAGCCGGCTGAAAATCAGATTGATCGCTTGGATCGATGAAGTCTTCCCGGTTCAAGTCCGAGCCTCGGGATTTCCGGCGCACAAAGATGGACTTGCCCTGGGTCATCGCCACAACCTCCGTCATCGCGTCGAAACACCCGAAATCGACCGCTTCAATGAGGACTCGGCCATAGCGCGGCGTCACCGGAAATTTGGCCAGGCGATAGCCCAGGTCCGTGATGGCGCCTGTCTCCGGATGCAAAGCCCCCAGATCCTTGAGTTGGGCAATGGCTCGCTTCAGCCCGGCTTCGTCCGGCTTCTCAAACCAGCCAAAGGCATCCAGATCCTTAACTCCCTGGGCTTTCAGGGTCAGCGCCACCTCCGCCAAATCCATGCGCTGGATCTCGGGCACGGTCTGCAGGGGACGACGGGCGTGATCCGCCTCGGACCAGAGCCGGATGCAAGTGCCGGCAGAGGTTCGGCCCGCTCGACCCGCCCGCTGATCCGCGCTTGCCTGACTGATCTTCTGAATCGTCAGCGTGTTGATCCCGCGCCGGGTGTCAAAGTCGCTCATCCGCGCCAGCCCGCTATCGATCACCAGCTTGATGCCACCGATGGTAAGCGAGGTTTCCGCGACGTTGGTCGCGACTACGATCTTGGGTTTGTCGCTGGGCATCACTGCCCGGTCCTGATCCCGAGGTCCCAGATCGCCGTGCAGCGGAAGAATCTCGATGTGCCGGGCCCAGGACTCGCGCCGAAAAGCCTCGATCGTCTTGCGAATCTCGTAAGCGCCGGGAAGAAACACGAGAGCGTCGCAGGTCTCCCCCGTCTCCCGCACATGCTCGGCGTAAACCCGTGCGATGTGATCCCAGATCTCTCCCTTCTGGCGCTCACGAGGCGGCGAATAGCGAATATCGACCGGGTAAGTCCGCCCTTCCGAAGTCAAGCGGGGCGCTCCATCGAGCCACTCGGAAATCTGCTCCCCATCCAGGGTCGCGGACATCACGAGAAGCGCCAGATCCGGCCGGCGCTCTTCCTGGATCTGCCGAGCCCGAGCCAGAGTGATATCCCCGAAGAAATGCCGCTCGTGAAACTCGTCGAACACAATCGCGCTGATGCCATCCAGGTTTGGATTCTCCAACATCTGACGAAGCAACACCCCTTCGGTGACGTAGCGGATCCGGGTCTTGCCGCTGGTCTGATTGGCAAAGCGCACCTGAAACCCAACCTCATCGCCGCATGGGACTCCCCGTTCAGAGGCCACACGCCGGGCCAGCATCCGCGCCGCAACGCGCCGGGGTTGCAGCACGACCACCTGTCCAGTGGGCCCAAGCACACCTCGATCCAAGAGCATTTGAGGCACCTGTGTGGACTTGCCGGAACCCGTGGGCGCTTCGAGTATGAGCCGGCGATAGTCGCCCGGAGCCAGCTGCGTCACGAGTTCCTCTTCAATCTCAAAAATCGGCAGTTGATCCGGCATTGAACAGAGAGGGTGCTGGCGAAATCTAAGGATTGCAAACCCCGAAGAGCCGCCCTATGCTGAAAGTTACGAGCGGCGCAACGAGCTGTGGTTGCGAAAAACAATTTAGGAATGTTCTAGCGTGGAAGGCCGTGTATTGCATATCAACGCCCAACGTTCCCCTTACGCTCGGCAGCTTTTTATAATCCGATAATCAACCTCCAAATTTCTACAGGCTTATGATGCCAGGACCCGTCCAAATCGCCATTATCCTTTTCGTGATCATCTTGCTCTTCGGAGCCAAGAAACTCCCCGCGCTGGCTCGCAGCCTGGGTGAGAGCATCACCGAATTCAAGAAGGGCCGCGAAGATCTGGAAGAGCAATCTTCCACGACTGCTTCCAAGTCCGACAAGGAAAAGAGCGAAACTTCCGCCAGCTGAATTCCCCTTTCGCTGCGGACCTCACCCCCCAAATCAACTTTTACTGACTTACGACTATGGGCCTTCCTGGTGGAAGCGAAATGATCATCATCTTCGTCGTCATTCTGCTTTTGTTTGGCGCGAAGAAACTCCCTGAACTGGCGCGTGGCGTTGGCAAAGCCATGGGTGAGTTCAAGAACGCAAGACGCGAGTTCGAAGACGAGAT
Organism: Verrucomicrobiales bacterium; assembly: GCA_041984905.1. GTDB lineage: Bacteria > Verrucomicrobiota > Verrucomicrobiia > Verrucomicrobiales > DEV007 > JBHIXE01. The sequence continues at coordinate 23,550 of JBHIXE010000024.1, forward strand.
CCGTCGTGCGGAATGGGAAGTTCAGGAACAGGAACGCCGCTTGGAAGAGAACAAGCGGAAGGAGCAATACCAGACCGCCAACCCGGTTCCCGCCTCCACCGGCGAAGCCGCGCAGACGGCGGAAGCGTCCACTTCCTCTCCCTCTCCTGACACGACCGAGACTGAGGTCAAGACCGACAGCGAGCACCACGCTTAATCGGGCGCTACTGCTGATCCTGGCACTGGGGATCGCCTTCCCGGCGATCCTCCCAGCCGCTGAGCCCCCTTCGGTGCGGTTCGTCGGCTATAATCTGGAGAATTACCTCGCCCCCGCGAAGGCAGATCGGGTCAAACGCTCCGTTCTCCTCGAACTGCTGGTCGCGGCACGCCCGGATATCCTGGGCGTCTGCGAAATTGGCGAACTCGACGCCGTCACCGATCTCCAGAAGCAGCTGGGCGACGCAGAAGTCGACCTTCCCCACATTGAATGGGTGGAAGGTTCCAGTGAGCGGCATCTCGCATTGCTGAGCCGCTTCCCCATTCTCTCCCGGCAATCTCGACCGCATTTGACCTACCAGCTCAAGGAGATGGAGTTGCCGGTCTCACGAGGCTTTCTGGATGTCACCATCCAGGTGGCGCCGGATTACGAAGTCCGGTGCCTGGGCGCCCATTTGAAGAGCCGGAGGGAAGTGGCGGTGGCGGACCAGGCCTTGATCCGGCGCAATGAAGCCCATCTCCTGCGCCAGCATGCGGAACGGATTCTCGAAGCGGAGCCGCATGCGAATCTCCTGGTCTATGGAGATTTCAACGACACGCGTGATTCTCCCTCCATCCGGGCGATCCAAGGGCTCAGCGGTTCCTCTACCTACTTGAGAGCCCTCGCGCTCCAAGATAGCTCCGGGCTGACCTGGACGCACTACTGGGACGTGGCGGACGTCTACTCCCGGATTGATTTCATCTTCGTGAGCCA
>JBHIXE010000025.1:0-16514 GCA_041984905.1 Verrucomicrobiales bacterium
CCGCCTCTTCGAGCGCCCCATACTTGATGATGGAATGCTTCAAGCGACTGAAGTAGTCCTCCATCCTCAACTCATGGGTCACTTCCCGGCGCCGGAACCGGTGGGTTGAACTCATGGAATCCGAGTGCTGGCTAAGCATCTCCTGAATCTGTCCGGACGCCAACGCTGCCTCGTTGAGGGCCGCCATTTGAGAGACTCGCTCAAAAATCGCCAGTTCCAGTTGAGCGTGCAACAGCTGGTTCGAGCGAAACCCTGCCAGGGCCACGACAACGACGATCGTCAGAATGCCAATCAATCCCAGGTTAATCCAAACTCGCAACGGCATGACGGCGACACTCAAAATTCAAACGTTAACCTGGCGACGACCCCCCAATCGGCGGAGTCGTTCGTTAGCCCCACGGGAATTCCCACCAGCCATTCTCCATTCTCTGCCCACTTCCGGGCGAGGCCGGGGGTGAGATAGACTTCGTCCTCTTCCTCTCCCAACTCGCCGCTCACTTCCAGAATCGCGGTTCCCACCGGACAAGGACAGGCCAGGGCGACATCCACCATCACTTCCTCCTCCTCGCCAAATTCGTAGCCCAGCCCCAGAAAGAGGGTGACGGGGTCCAGGTTCAGGCCCACCAGCCAGGCGGCCTCCCAGGCGGGTTCCTCCCCCGTGAGTTCGGCCTGAAGTGCCAGAGAAGCAATCAGTCGATCCGTTTCCAGGATGGCTCCCTGCAATCCCAGTTCGACGCCGGGAAAGCCTTCCGCTTCCTCTCCCTGCCACTCGTAGGGAATCTCCGTCTCAATCTGGAGTCGATCCGTCAGGCCATATTCAATCTCCAGAGCGAGGTCCGTGGTGCGGTCTTCCGAACCGCTGAGATAAAGGGCCGATACCCCCACCTGCCACTCACCCGCCTCTTGAGGAACCGGATGATCGCCCAGGGGAAGCTCCTCCAGAGGCTGCTCGAAAACTCTTTCGCTCTCCGTTTCGCTCTCCAATTCCGCAAACCCGGCATCCTCCGCGTCCTGTCCGCCCATGGCAGGTGCCAGTCCTGCCACGCACGCCATCAGCAGGCCGTAGAGCCGCCACTTCCATTTCCCTGTCTTCATTCCTCCCATACTTTTCATCTTTGCGTTGTCTAAGCCTCCAGCCTTTCTCAGGCCGCCTTTAGCATTTCCAGCGTTTGCGGAATCGTGAACCAGAAGGTGCTGCCCTCTCCTTCCTCACTCGCCACGCCGATGGAGCCCCCATGGGCCTCTACGGCAAGTTGGCAGAAGGTCAGTCCCAGCCCTGAAGAAGAGACCCGGATGTGTTCCGAGCCATCGCGAACCTGGCCGAACTTCTCGAAGATCTTGTCGTGGTATTCCTTGGGAATCCCGCGCCCCTGATCTTCCACTTGGAACCGGGTGAAATCTCCCACGGAGTCCGCGACCATCCGGACCAGGCCGTCCGGCGGGCTGTATTTGACGGCGTTGTTCAGGAAGTTGGTAAGTACCCGGCGAATCAGCTTCTCATCACCGTAGAAGGTGGAGACATCATCCCGGAGTTCGATTTCCAGCCGGCGTCCCTCCAGGGAGACCGCTCCGGCGACCTCATCCAGAACGTCCTGGATGGAGACCGTAGCCATATCCAAAGGCATCTTCTGATCTTCCAACCGGCTGACGTCCAGCATGTCATCCACGAGACGGTTCAGCACACCCGCTGCCTGTAACGAGCCCCGGACCATGTCCCGCGTGAGGGGATCCAGGTTGTCCGCCCCGCACTGGAGCACGAAATCGAGGCTCCCGATGATGACTCCCAGCGGACTCCTCAAGTCGTGAGCCACCATATGCGTCAATTGATCCCGGTGAACTTCCAGGTCCCGGAGTTCCTGATACTTGGACTCCAGCTCCGTCTGCAATGTTCTGATGGTCAGGTGCGTGTTCACCCGAGCCTCCACTTCTTCGAACTTCACAGGCTTGGTCAGATAGTCGACGCCGCCGCACTCAAACGCCCGGACCTTGTCCACGGTCTCTCCCAGGGCGCTCACAAAGATGACTGGAATCTCTCGGAGTTCCTCGTGCTCTTTCATCCCCCGGCAGGTCTCATAGCCGTCCATGTCCGGCATATTGATATCCATGAGGATGATGTCCGGTCTCCGGGATAAAGCAGCTTCCAAGGCCAGTTTCCCACTCGGTGCCGCCCGGGCATTGAAGTCGCGCTCTTTAAGCGCACCGCAGAGAAGTCGCAGATTGTCCGGGTTGTCATCAACCACCAGGATATCGGCCTTGGAATGTGGGGAAGCGATCATCGTTAAGTCATGTATCTCAAAAAGCTAATCTTAAAATTACATAATTTCAAAATAATTAGGAGTTTTACCATAATTATTACAGGAATCCCCTATAGAGCCCGTTCGATTTGGCACTAGGACGACTGGCCTAGGCACAGTTCGTGCCCCTTTGTAGCGGGGAGAGAACTTCAGAATACGACGTCACGACGTCGCTTCAGCGGACTCCAGCGAGCCAGCAGCACCTGAACGGGGCAGCCGGTTGACTAGTCGGAGGAGACTTTCCCGCGGAGCTTCTTGACCACTGCGCGCCGGCGCTTGCCCTCGACGGCTCGCTTGCGGGCGGCCTTGCTGGGACGCCGGTTGCGACGGCGGGCCTTCTCCCGCCTCTGGATCCGTGCTTCCGCCTTCGCTTGCCGTTCCCCCTCGATCCGGTCGCAAAGCTCTTCACGAGCGAGATGCCGGTTCAGGCTGCGGGAACGCTCCCGCTGACACTTGATCTCGATACCTGTGGGTTCGTGGCGGAGATAGACGCAGGAATTCGTCTTGTTGATCTTTTGACCGCCGCTACCGGAGCCGAGCACAAATTTCTCCACCAGGTCATCCTCACGGATACCCAACGCTTCCATGCGCTTTTGCAGCGCTTGTTGTTTTTCGGCGGAAATCATCGGTCAGGCGGGTCATGCCACTTCAAACTAAGGTCTGCGGGGAGAAAGTCCAGGGGCTTACGGATTCCGCTCCGCCCCTGGACGATTGAATGCCTAAATCGGGAACTGGCCCCACTATGAAATGCTTTCGAAGACCTGAACACTGGCTCCCGCAATGACGAGGCTCCCAGTGACAACGGCCTTTCCAGAGACAAAGCCTTCCGGCAGCGTGGTATCAATGACATGCCTCCAGCTTCCTTCGGGCAATCCCGCCAGCGCGGGCTCGGGATTGGCGTTGATAATGAGCAGGACCTTGCCGTCGATCAGGGCCAACAGCTGTCCAGGCGCATCGATAAACCAGTCTTCGGTGCGGTGCTCATCCGTATTGAAGCCCATCCAGACGACGTCCCGCGTTCCCTTGGAATCGATGACCTGGCCATGGAAGAATTCCCGTCTCCGCAGTTCCGGATGCTTGCGGCGGAACTGAGCCATCTGCCGGAAGAACTTCAGGAACTTCTCCTGCCGGGCGTTGGTTGACCAGTCGACCCAACTCAGCTGATTGTCCTGACAGTAGGCGTTGTTATTCCCCTGCTGCGTCCGGCCCCGTTCATCACCCGCGAGGATGAAAGGCGTGCCCTGGGAAATGAACATGGTGGCGATGAGGTTGCGCCGATGCTTGTCGCGGTTGGACAAGACCTCGGGATCGTCCGTGGGACCTTCCACACCGTGATTGAAAGAGTGGTTGTTGGAGTCCCCATCGTTGTTGTTTTCGCCGTTGGCCTCGTTGTGCTTTCCATTGTAGCTCACGAGGTCGTAGAGCGTAAATCCGTCGTGGGAGGTGATGAAGTTCACACTGGCCTGGGGCCGGCGACGGCTTGCGGCGTAGTGATCCTCACTCCCGGTCAGGCGAGAGGCGAAGTCCGGCAGCATGCCATACTCACCCAGCCAGAACCGGCGCATGGTGTCCCGGAACTTCCCGTTCAGCTCCATCCAACCTTCCGGGAATCCACCCACCTGGTAGCCTCCGGGTCCCAGGTCCCAGGGCTCGGCAATGAGCAGCGTCCGGTTGAGGACCGGATCCTGGTTCACCGCCTTGAAAAAGGCGCTTTCCCGGAAGAATCCATCGCTCTCCCGGCCCAGAGTGGCCGCCAGGTCAAAGCGGAAGCCGTCCACGTGCATTTCCTCGACCCAGTAACGCATGCTATCCAGCACAAAGCGCAGGACATAAGGATGACGCATGTCCAGGGTGTTGCCGCAGCCCGTGAAATCCCGATACCGGGAAGGATCCCGCGGTTCGTGACGGTAGTAGGAGTGGTTGTCCACGCCGCGGAAACAGGTAGTCGGTCCCATGGGCGATTCTTCACCCGTGTGGTTGTAGACCACGTCCAGAATCACCTCCAGACCGGCCTTGTGCATCTGCTTGACCATGGCCTTGAACTCATTCACATGCTCCCCACGCAGCGTGTTGGTGGAGGCATAGCGACTTTCCGGAGCAAAGAAGCCGAGCGTCTGATAGCCCCAATAGTTGGTGAGATCGCGATCCAGGAGGAAGCCGTCATCAATGTGATGATGCACCGGCATCAACTGCACGGTGGTCACGCCCAGACCCTTGATGTAATCGATCACGTTCTTGTGCGCCAACCCGGCGTAGGTCCCGCGAATCTTCTTGGGAAGCTTGGGAAAGCGCTTCGTGAAACCCGCGACGTGGGTTTCGAAGATGACTCGTTCCGTGGGATCGATGTCTGGCCGTTCCTCGTCTCCCCAATCAAAGTCATTCTCGACCAGCACGCTCTTGGGCACATGAGAGGCGGTGTCCCGCTTGTCCGCCCCTTCGTTGCTGGGATTGCACATGGAAGGGTGGCTCTGCAAGCGGCCGGAAAGCGCTTTCGCGTAGGGATCGATGAGCAGTTTGTAGGGATTGAAGCGGTGTCCCGCGGCCGGATCCCAGGGTCCATGCACGCGATAGCCATAGTGTTGCCCTCCTGACAGCCCCTGAACCGCGACGTGCCAGACCGATCCCGATTGCTCCGGAAGCCGAATGCGGGTCAGGTCCCGTCCCGGATCGTTCTCATCAAACAAGCAGAGATCGATAGCCGAGGCGTGTTGGGAAAAAATCGCGAAATTCCAGGATCCATCTGGCAGTCGTGAGGCTCCAAGAGGATACGGCCGCCCAGGTGAAAGTTTTAAATCCATAAATAGAATAATGTCCGAAAGTGTGAGTCCAATCGTCCACCACCTTTGAGATGAAGCAACCCCGAAAAAGGCTTCTTGGTTAGGCCGATTGGCTAGACTCCCCGGCTTGTGGCGATATCCAGTCCTCCCCGTTGAGCCCTCCTGTCCCGATATTTAGAGGACATATGAAGTATCCGGCGGTCTCTGGATCCAGCTTCCAAGCGCTGCGCTCACTTCCCCATTCCGCAGAAAAAAGTACTGCAAAATGCCCACTGACTCGTCAAACCACCGGAATGAGTAGCTCAACCCCGCCTCCGGTCCCCTCGTCGTCCCCCAAGAAGATCAGCCCTTCATCGGACATGAAGGTTCTCCTCATCATTGTGGGAGTCATCATCGCTCTGGCAGGCTTGGGAACGGTCTGCGGCGGAGGGATGTATGCCCTGATGCTCACGGGTGTGACGGAGGCCATGCGTGAGTTCGAGGCGGCGGTGCAGTCCGGGGAGATCGAGATGGATGAGAACGCCGCCGAATTGAATTTGGAATTTCTGCAGAAACTCGCACCCGTTATCCCGCTGGCGTCCATCGCCTTCATGGTTGCGGCGTTCATGATGGCGGCGGCTCAGATCTGGCTGGGAGTGGGTACGATTCTCTGCCGCCGCTGGTCCTGGAAACTCCTCTATAGCCTGGGCTGGCTCTACACGGGATGGATCGTGATCAGTGGAATCGCCATGCTGGGATTCATCCCGGGATACCTCAAGATGATGGAGATCATGATGGAGCTCCCGTCCACAGTGGCGTCGTCAACGGGTTCTGGTTCCGGAGGATCGGGAGCACCTGCCGCGCCGCCCACTCCACCTCCCATGCCCACCGGAATCATGGGCGGGCTCAGCGTCGTCTGGATGCTTTTCAGCCTGGCGATCAACGCTGTGCCGGGCGTCATCCTCATCATTGTCTTCGGCCTGCGTAATGTGAGGCTGACCTGTGAGATGTACGATCCCGAGCCGCGTTGGACGGACCGGGTGCCCGTCCCGGTTCTGGTGATGTGGCTGACGGCAATCATCGCGGCGGGCTATCTGATCACGGTCGCCATTCCCGCCCTGCCCTTTGCCGGAATCTTTCTGCCGACCTCCACCGTCACCCTGATCTTTGCTGGACTCCTGGTCTCGATTGGGCTCATGGCTGCGGTCGCCTACCTGACACCCAGGCTCCATCCCCTGGCCTGGTGGATCCTGATGATCAGTTCGGTCATGTCCACAGCCCTCTACCTCATGTTCATGACCCGGCTCGATATCGAGACGGTCTGGGGCTGGCTGGCCAACCTTGGACTTCCGGAGAACGCCCGCACCGAGATTGAAAGTGAGATGCCTCCGGAACTCCTCGAAGTGATCTTTGAAATGTCCACCAACTGGCTGCCTACCGTTCTCACCTCCATCGCGGTCATCGGGTACCTGGCCTGGATCAAGCGCTTCTTTGATGCGGCCAATGAGCCCAAGGCATTGGGTGAAGGTTAGAATTCACTTCTCTTCTGGATTTGCCCCTCGCGCTTCACTAAAACAGTCGGCTCATGAATCCTTCTTCTGCCCCCGCTCCCGTTCTGGACCAGGACTTTCCGAACATGAAGACGCTCCTCCTGGTCATGGGGATCCTCATCATCCTGGCAGGCCTGAGCTGCGCCTGCATGGGCGTCGCCTACCTGCAGTTCATGCCAGCTGCCATGAGCGCCATGGAGTCCGGAACGCAAAAGGAAAGCATGGAGACGCTCATGAATGCGTCCGTCCTCTTCATGATCGTCACCTGTGCCTGCCTCGTCTGGCTCGGGATCGGGTCCATTCAATGCCGGAAGTGGGCTCGTGACCTCCTCTACTCCTTGGGCTGGGCCCTCGCCGGGCTTGCGATCCTTGGAACAATTGGGTCCGCCTTCTCTTTCAATATGACCATGGCTTCGATGGAAGCCTCCATGAGTTCCCCCTCTAGCGGTAGCGGCGGATCCGTCTCGCTACCTATCAACACCAGTTGGTTCGTGATTCTATCCCTGATTATGGGGCTGGGAATGTATCTGGCTCCAGCGGCGTTTCTCATTCTCATCTACGGCATGCGCAACGTCCGGCTTACCGTCGAGCACTTTCAACGGGTTCGCGGCGTCAAAGCCTGGACCGAGGGATACCCGGTTCCCATCCTGGCCGTCTGGACCATGATGGTATGGTCAGCCCTGATTACCCTCTGCTGTGCCTGGCCCTATGGGGACTACCTCTCCGGCATTGGAATGTTTGAGAGGCCCCTATTGCCCCTCGGGATACTGGGACTACTGGTCCTGGCGGGAGTGGCGATGGCCGCCGCTTGTTGGGTAATGCTCCAGCTGAAACCCTGGGCCTGGTGGGTCTTGGTCGGGATGACGGCCCTTGGTCTTTCCGCTGGTGGACTCTCCATGTCCAACATGGATATGGGAGCGTTCTATGAGTCGACGGGAACCTACACAGAGGCTCAACTGGACGCGATCCGGGAGAACTCCAACCAGTGGGCCTACATCATCCTCTATGCGGTCGGGGCGATTGCTTTCCTGGCCTGGGTCCGGCCTCACTACTTCCGCAACGAGAAGCCGGCCGAACCCGTGACCGTATCCTAGGACCTACCCTTAGGACTTTGGCGGAATCGGAGGCTCGGTCGCCTCACCCTTCAGGAAACCTAGCGACACCAGGAACGCGTCCATCTTCTTGACCGTGTCCACGTAATCATCCGACTTGCCCCCCTTGCCCGGATTGAAGAATCCATGCCCGCGCCCTTCGTAGATGTGGGTCTCACAACGCACGCCGGCTTCCTTCATCTTGGCCTCATAGGCTTCCGCCGTCTCGACGGGGATCAGCTTGTCCTGACTTCCCAGGAAGACGATGGTCGGCGGCGTGTCGGCATCGATGTTGTGCAAGGGAGAGATTTCCTCATAGCGACCCCCAACTCTCTCATAACCATAGCCTTTAGGGCCGTTGTCATACACCGGGTTGAAGAGAACCAGCGCATTCGGCACCGGGCTCACATCCAGATCATCGGTCTCCGCATTCAGTCCAGGAACGGTTGCCGTGGCGGCTGCCAGATGGCCTCCAGCGGATCCGCCTCCCGCAGCAATCTTGTTGGGATCGATTCCCAACCGCTTGGCATTAGCCCTCACCCAGCGCATCGCGGACTTGGCGTCTTCCGTGCAATCAAAAGGCGTGCCGCCATACTTGGATTCCGCGCGATAGTCGGCCAGGACTACGACCATGCCACGAGAGACCAGGTAATCGCCCTGAGGCTGCAAGTGCGCGATGTTCCGCCCTTTCCAACCACCGCCGTAGAAAAAGACCATTGCCGGAGTGGAACTGTCCGCGGTATGGCCTTCCGGCGTCTTGATCCAGACATTCAGCGTGATGTCATCCACCTGCTTGAAGGGCTCCCGCTTCCAGCCCAGGTTCTCCACCTTCGGCTCTGCCCCTGCTTCGGGTTCCGCCGCAAGCCCTGTTGTGAGGCCGGCAATGAGAAAAAACGTGAGGAATTGTAAGGGACAGGGGATCTTCATAGCGTTGATGGTAGCAAGCAGCCTCCCGCTGACAACCTTCCGTTTTCTCAGCCATGAAAACCCAATCCAAAGACCTGGCTCTTCCCACGCTGACCAAGCAGCTCTCCACCCTGGCGCAGGACAACCTGCTTACTCTCTCCAAACTTCGCCAGACGTTGAAAGCTTCCCGGCCTTCCCTGGAGCGCCAGATCGCCGAAGACGCCAAGCATCCCGAGCGTTTCCTGGCTTGGGGAACCAGCACCAATATCGATGCGGGGGCGCAAACCAGCACCGTGCATCCCAATCTGTTGCGCCTGCTCTGTGAGTGGACCGGGCGCCCCTTCGATCCGGAAACGGAAACCACCAACGCGGGTCTGCTCCACACTTACGGTTATCTCTTGAGCAATTTGAAGACCTCCTTTGGCTACAAGCGAGCGCGCTGGTGCAAGGGCAACCTGGAGCGTGGCCTCGAGCTGCCGAAAAGTTATCTCTCCCCCAATCCCAAGACGGGCACCCTGCTCGGAAACCTCACCGATCTCTGCACCATCGTTTTTGCGGACTACCTGGATCGGAAGCGACCCGAAGGGACGGTTTTCGATCCTTCTCGCTTCACGGGTTCGACACTCACGGAAACGATTCAGGACGTCCCGGTGACTTTGGTGACGCGGATCGTGAATTTCTCCAAAGCCAACGACGATGCGGCGGCCTTGTTCTATGGAGCAAAAATCGAAGACAAATTCGAATTCATCACCCTGTTTCCCGTCAGTTCTTGGATGATAGGAAAGATCCGCAAGTCCGCCGGTAAAGCGGAGGCGAAGATCAAGACCCGTTACAACGCGATGATTCCCGAACTGGGAACCGCCGCTCATCCCGGGAAGGTCAGCTTGGAATCCTGGCCTCCTGCCTGATCCACGCACGCACCATGGACACCACTGACACGCAATCGCAGCCCGTTCTCGAGAACGGTGCTGGCATGACACCTGAGCAAGCCCTGCAACTGATTGCGGAAGGCAAGCCTATCCACAACACCTCGATCTCCGGCCTCAAGCTGACCGGCGACTTCGCGCAACCCGTTGTGTTCCAGAATGTGGAGCTCAAGCGATTCAAGATCGTCGACGCGAATCTGCAGGGCGGGCTCAACCTGAACAGTTGCCAGCTGCACCGGCCCTTGATTGGAGCCAACGTGACCATCGGCAATGTCTGCGACCTGCGTGGTAGCACGCTCTATCGCGCTGAGTTCGGCAAGGTCCAGTTCCTGGGCAACCTTCGCATGGACAACGTAGTCACGGAGAGCCTCTGCCGCTTTGTGGATTGCGAATTCCACGGGACCATTCGGGTTTGGGAAGCGCGCTTCAAGGGGTGGCTGGAACTGAACAAGTCCACCTTTCACAAGAAGGTCGACCTGCGCAGCTTCCACGCGGATGAAGGTCTGCAATCGAGCAACAGCATCTTCAAGGACGACCTTCTCCTGCGAGGTTCCACCGTGTCCAAGAAGCTGGAGTTCTCGGGTTGCCAGTTTAATGCGCTGGTGGACTTCTCCAAGGCCAAGCTGCATGACGTGATCTACCTGGAATCCATCCAGCAAGGTCCCCAGCAATGCTTCGCTTTCCGCAACGCCCTCTTCAGCCGGATGCTGATCGGTGCGGATCAGCTGGAAGGCCGGATTGCGGCGGAGAACAAGAAGCACCATGCCGAGGCCGCGGAGGAATACGGCCTGCTCAAGCGCAACTTCCAGATCCTGAGCCGTTACGACGAAGAAGACTGGGCCTTTTACCGGTTCAAGGTGAACAAGCGCAAGGCGCGGCCGACCTCCTGGGCAAAGCCTTGGACGATGCTATTCAAGGCCTGCGAATACTGGTTCCTGGATCGGGGCTGCGGATACGGCGCCAAGCCCTTTCGAGCAGTGGCGACAGCGATGGTGTTGATGACCCTATTTGCGGTGGTCTACGCCTTTGGCTGGCAGAACTTCACCATCGATCAGCCACCGATTCCGCATCAGCCAATGACCTATCCGATGAATCAGGCGCTCTTTGGGCTGCTGACCAGTGTGTCCGTCTTCACGGCGGGATTCACCGGCGAACATCTCAGCAATGCCCAAGGCTGGCCTCTGCTGCCTTTGGCGGTGGAAGCGCTCATGGGCACCATGCTCTGGGGTCTGTTCATTGTGGCCTTTTCCCGGAAGGTAATCCGGTAGGCCCCGCCCCGCGTTTTCAGGTTATCCCGGTCGCTCGTCACTCGCGCAAAATCACAAAGCGTGATTGGCGAAGGCCGGGCCTGCCGTCTAACCTGAAACACCGGCATGCTTCCCGACCCCTACACTTCCAACGATGGCCTGGCGCTCGCCGATCTGGTGCGCCGCAAAGAGGTTTCCCCCAAAGAACTGGTGGATGCCGCCATCAACCAGATCGAGCAGTCCAATCCCAAGCTCAACGCCGTTGTCTACAAGCTCTATGAGGAAGCGCTGGAAGCCGCGAAGTCGGTGGATTACGACGCTCCTTTCTGCGGGGTGCCGACGCTCATCAAGGATCTCGGCACCGCCTTGGCCGGAGCGCCCATGGGAGGCGGTAGCCGGCTCTACAAGGATTACGTGCCGGATCACGACTCCGAAGTGGTGAAGCGCCTCCGTGCGGCGGGCCTTCTCTTCGTGGGAAAGAGCAGCGCACCGGAATTTGGCGTGCCTCCCTGCACGGAATCGGAAGCTTACGGAATCACCCGCAATCCCTGGAATCTCGACCGGACCTCGGGCGGTTCCAGCGGTGGAGCGGGCACAGCCGTGGCGGCCCGGATGGTGCCCGTGGCGCACGCGAGCGATGGCGGCGGCTCGATCCGCATCCCGGCTTCCTGTTGCGGACTCTTCGGTCTGAAACCGACCCGCGACCGGACGCCCTTGGGGCCTGACTCCAGCGCCATCTGGCAAGGGTTTGGCGTGCACCACGCTCTCACCCGCTCCGTTCGGGACAGCGCGGCCTTGCTCGATGTGCTGCAAGGACCGGAACCTGGCGCCCTCACGATTCCTCCTCCGCCCGATCGCCCTTACCTGGAGACCATGCATGAGTCACCTGGCAAACTCCGGATCGCTTTCACCACGGATCCCCTGCTCAGCAAAACGGTGCACCCGGACTGTGTCGCTGCCGTCAACGCGACCGTCAAACTCTGCGAGGAACTGGGCCACGAAGTCGTCGAGGCCGCTCCCGCATTTGATCCCACCGAGTTTGCCCAAGCCTTCATGACGATCATGTGCGGTGAGGTTCGGGCCGAACTGGAGGAGGCCATCGAGGTCATTGGTCGCAAGGCCACTCCCTCGGACGTCGAGCCCACGACCTGGGTGCTCGGCATGCTGGGCGATGCGACCAGTTCCGCGGAATTCGTCCGCGCTCAGCACAAGATCCAGAAGGCCGTTCGCCAGATCGGAGCCTTTTTTGAGGAGCATGATCTCTTTCTCAGCCCCACGCTTGCCGAGCCCCCGATCCCTGTCGGTTCTCTCAAGCTCTCCGAGACCGAGACGATGATCATGAAGACGCTCTCCCACCTTCAGATCAGCCAGCTCGCCAAGGCCATCGCCGGCATTGAGCGGATCGCAGACACCGCCTTCAACTTCGTGGGCTACACCCCGCCCTTCAATGCGACCGGCCAACCGGCCATGTCGGTGCCGCTCCACTGGAATGCGGACAACCTCCCCATCGGCGTGCAGTTCGTGGGCCGGTATGGGCGTGAGGATCAGCTACTACAATTGGCAGCGCAATTGGAAGAAGCGAAGCCCTGGGCCTTGCGCAAGCCGCCTCTTCTTAGCAACTGATGGTCAAAAAGAGACAAACCCTGCGCGAAGGCTTCCACCCCCTCGCACAGGGTCCATTTTTAGATTGGATGTCACGGGCGAACCCGCAGCGTAACAATCCAGTGATGAAGGTCCCATCATCAACTTTGTTCTGGACCTGTCAAAAAATTTTCGAGAGCAGCCTCAATAAATCCTGAGCTACCTGGATAAATTGTCGTCCTGGCAGAAATAAAACCGCTATCTACGAACAGAATTCCAGCATCCATGCTGACATTCTTGCGTTTTTCTCCAGACGCCTAACGATAAGCAAAATAAATTGAGAATTATCCAGCTCTGAGGCCGCTTGCCGCATTCACTATCACTGTTCCCTCCAAAAAGAATTTTATACTCTCTGGCATGTATTCTGCTTTCTCGGCATCAGAACGATCGCCCTCAAGAATGGCGATGGGCAACCACCTTAAAATGAGCAACCCGCTCTCCTTGTCCCCAACCTTCCTAACGCTGACCAATCAATGACAGATCCGTAACCTTTAACCTGAAGTTCGGAACGCTCCTCTCTTCCACAGTCTTTGGGGCGCGCCGAGAGAAACAATCCGTGATGAAAAAGAATGATCGGCACCTAAACCCGGCGGCTGGTTCTTCCAGGCCGACCCGGCAAGCAGTATACAGAGCGTTAGTTGTCTTGGTACTGCTCCTTCTCCCATTCGCAATAACAGGCTACCTTCTCTCGGCAGCCCTATTTGTGGATGGAATAATTATCCTATTCACCGATACCTCCGCCTTGGGAGGATTGCGCGAGATGCTGAGAAGCCTTGGACTTCCAGTGATTTCGCCAACATCTGACCTCCCTGGCGGTTCTATCGGTGAAGTGGCACCAGCGGCTCCTTCCCCGGACCACCTCCTCAAGCTACAAATTTGGGAGCTCGTTATCTTGGGGGGCTCTATGATGATTTCTGGCATTTCGATGCTGATTTCCGGAGCATACACCTACTACGCTATCACCAAAGGCTTTCGAGAGTATCTTGTATCGCAGACCTACCAAGTCATCATTTACAACGCGCACTTCCATTCCCCCCCTACAATCACCACTCATTCAGAAGAAGATTCACAGGACACGATCAACCTCTTGGTGAAGGCGGATGACGCCAATAAACTGGAGACAAAAGATCCCTCCAATCCTGGCTGAAACAGCTTCTCTACCTTAAGAGACACCTCACTCCGCCAACTCCAATCTTTTCCAAGATAACGCGACTCCCGGGAAACAGGGTTCCCGGGAGTTTTGTTTTCACACGGACAGGCGATAAACACCCACCTAATTCGTCAAATGATGGCCTCGAAGAAACTGGATGACGACCACAGTTTGAGGATGCAAGAACCAATATCGTCACCTATCATCGCGTTCCTCAAGACTCCCAGTCCATTCACCCCCAGCAACTTGCTCTCTATGTGGTTTCCAGACTCCCAACTTGCCCTTCGAAAGCTGCAGGAATACCGCGATCGCAATAATCACAAGATTTCTGACGTATACGAAAAATACAAGACCATTACCCTTGAGGCGGGGCAGCCAGTTATCAGCAGCGATGCATTCTCGAAGCGAATGGAGGGGACTACTGGCATCAAGTGGGACGAAATTACCCCCATTCTCAAGGCCCACGGATTCAAGTGCCTGCAGCTCTTCATCGACTATTGTCAACAACCTGACAAAGAGGATATTAGGGCATTTCCTCCTGCTCAGTTCGGCTTCAATGAAAAGAATCTATTCGGGATCAGAGCGCTGCATCCCGACGAGGTTGCCCCTTTTGGAACTCGAATTGATGTTCTGGAACTCGGTCCCGAAAAGCAGACTCCATTTCGCTCCCATGAAGGCCACGAATTCCTCTTTGTGCAAAGCGGCAACGGAATGATCGAATTCGCGAATGGAAAAGATGAGGAGTCTGTCAGACAGGAACAAATGGGCCCTGGCCACGGTTTCGCATATGTCTCAAGCGTTTGGCATCGCTTCAAGAACCTGTCGGACTCAGAGTCATTAATCATACATGTCGCTCGCCCAAGCCAGGCTGAACCTATTGTCGACCTCCCTTACGAAAGAGATTGAGAAAGGAAATGTTCCCTCCACCACCTCTTGACTTTCGCGAGCGGGAGCCTTTTTTCCTCCGATCCCCCTGACCTGACCTATTCCCAAAATGGCTCGCATCAACGACAACTACCTCAAGCTCAAGGCTGGCTACCTCTTCCCCGAAATCGGCCGCCGCGTCCGCACTTTCACTGAAGAAAACCCCGAAGCTGCCAAGCGGATCATCCGCTGCGGGATCGGGGACGTGACCGAACCCCTGCCCGTGGCCTGCCGCGAGGCCATGCACGTCGCCGTCGATGAACTCGGCAAGCGCGACACTTTCGCGGGTTACGGCCCGGAACAAGGCTACCCTTTCCTTCGGGAAGCCGTGGCGGACCATGCCTTCGCCGGCGTGGAAGTCGCCGCAGATGAAGTGTTCGTCTCCGATGGTTCCAAGTGCGACACCGGCAACATCCTCGACATCTTTGGTCCTGGGAACAAGATCGCCATCACCGATCCAGTCTACCCCGTCTACGTGGACACCAACGTGATGGCGGGTAACACTGGTGAAGCCAATGCGAGTGGCGCTTACGGCGGGCTGGTCTACATGCCCTGCACTCCGGAAAATGATTTCGTCCCCGCGATTCCCAACGAGAAGGTCGACCTGATTTACCTCTGCTACCCCAACAACCCGACAGGCGCGACCGCGACTCGCGATCAGCTTCAGGCCTGGGTGGATTACGCCAAGGCCAACGGCTCCATCATCCTCTATGATGCTGCCTACGAGGCCTACATCACCGAGGATGATGTGCCGCATTCCATCTACGAGATTCCTGGCGCTCGCGAGTGCGCGATCGAGTTCCGCAGCTTCTCCAAGAATGCAGGCTTCACCGGCGTGCGTTGCGCCTACACCGTGGTGCCCAAGGGCCTGACCGGCACCAAGACGGACGGTTCCAAACAGGAGATCCATCCCCTCTGGTCACGCCGTCAGAGCACCAAGTTCAACGGTGCCAGCTACGTCGTGCAAAAGGGAGCCGCTGCGGCGTTCAGTGATGGAGGCAAAAAGCAAATCGCGTCCCTCGTCGAGCACTACATGGGCAATGCCAAGCTTCTTCGCGAAGCCTGCCAGAAGGTCGGTCTGCCGGTGTATGGCGGGATCAACGCTCCCTACATCTGGGTGAAATGCCCCGAAGGTGTCGATAGCTGGGGCATGTTCGACAAGATGCTGCAGGAAGTGAACGTGGTCATCACGCCGGGTGCTGGATTCGGCGCCGCGGGTGAAGGCTACTTCCGGATTTCCGCGTTCAACACGCGCGAGAACGCCGAAGAAGTCTGCGAGCGAATCGAGAAGTCTCTGGGAGCATAAGGAGCCAAAACTGTAGCGGAAAGCGTGAGCTTTTCGATCCGCTAGCCTCGGTTTTGCCGAGGTTGACGCTTCGAAATCCTCACGGATTCCGCTACATCTGCCGCTTCCGCTTTTCGGACTCTGCGAACGCCTATTCCCCGATGCAATACAGCATCTCCTGCAGACCACCACTGGTCTGGTGAGAGACCCGCTTGTAGATGCGGTTGTCGACATAGGCGGGCGTGGCGAAGGCTTCGTCACCCAGCTTGTTTGTCGCGACGAGCTCAAACTGGGCCGGGTCCGACTTGAAGATGAAGGTCGTGCCCGCTTCATTGGTGGCGTAGATCCGGTCATTCACCATCACGGGTGAGGCACTGATCGGTCCACCGGGGAGCCGCTCTTTCCACATTTCCTTGCCGTCCGAAGCGCGCCAGCAGATCGCGATCCCGGCGTCCGTCACCGTGTAGAGATGACCATTCGCCGCGAGCATGGATTGCTCGTAGGATTTCTCGGAATTGGTCCAGGCGACTTTCGCCGAGCCGTCCGTGTGCACGGCGACCGTTTCCTTCTCCGGATATCCACCGCTGGCGAAGGCCAGTCCGTCCAGCCACACAACGGTCCCACAGGTCGCCGAAGGTCCACCATTGGCGGCCCAGAGCAGTGAGCCGGTCTTGGGATCGTAGCTGGAAACCTTGTTGGCGCCGCTGAGCAGGAGTTGGTCCTTTCCATCGATCGTGGCGACGA
>JBHIXE010000025.1:16546-16827 GCA_041984905.1 Verrucomicrobiales bacterium
GTGGCGGTATTGCGAGGCGTCCGCCAGACCTCTTCTCCGCTGACCTTGTCATAGGCTGCGATGAACCCGTCCGGCTCGAACTCGGAAGACACGATCACGGTATCGCCATAGAGAAGCGGTGAGGGTGCATAGCCGAAGGGATAGCGAGGCTGGTAACCGCCCACCTTCTTGGACCAGAGAGGATTGCCTTCCACATCCAGGACGGCCAGGAACACGCCGTCGTTGTTGAAGACGGCAAAGACGCGCTCGCCATCGCTGGCCACGGTCGGGCTGGCGTGGGT
>JBHIXE010000025.1:16837-24220 GCA_041984905.1 Verrucomicrobiales bacterium
CATCAACGGCATCAAACATTGCCAATATGAGCAAGGCATAGAGAGTAGTGGTAATATGTGGATCATGTTTGATATTTCCACCGAAGCCCCCAGTCTATTGGCACTAACACGCCTTGATAAACCTGAGTCTGCCAGAGCTTCTCACCGGAAGCCCGGTCATATGCGAGGACCGATTGCGTCTTGGCCTCATCATCGGCGGTGGTCAGGAAGATGCGATCCCCCACTACGACTGGCGAGGAATGACCGCGACCCGGGACTTCCGCTTTCCAGACGATATTGGTGGTTTCATCCCATTGCGTCGGGGTGTCTTGTCCGGCGGCCGCGATTCCATTGGCATTGGGACCACGCCAGGCGGCCCAGTCGCTGGCCCAGGTGGAAGTAAGCGTCAGAAGGAGTCCGAGACTGAGAAGAGAGCGTGAGTTCATGACAGGAGATCGAAGGGAAACGATAGGACTAGCAGATTGGATACCGCGCTTCGACGGAAAAGTGATTCCGGCATTACGGGGAAAAGCTGGATTTGAGGCTAGACGCTTTCCGCCCCTTGAGCTAACCAAGACTCGACCCCCGTTATGAATCTGAAAACTCCACTTCTCGCTCTCTGCCTTTCGCTCCTCAGCACTTCGCTCTTTGCTCAGGACGGCCCTCCCACCACGGTTCGCGTGACCCACGGCCCCATGCTCGGTCGTCCTGCCACGGACAGCATGAGTCTCTGGGTGCGTACGGATGAGGCTGGCCCGGTCCAAGTCTATTGGGGCACGGATCCCGACAATCTGAATCAACTCACGGATCCCGTCACCACCCAGGTGGAACACGACAACACCGGCATCATCACGCTTACGGGTCTGGAGCCCAACACCCGCTACCACTACCGGGTCTACGATCACCAATTGAGCGGGTCCTTCGTCACCCTGCCCGCAGCGGAAGACTTTAAGAATACGGAATACAATCCGGAAGGCCTCTTCAACTTCCGCTTCGAGTTCGCCTGCGGTAACAATCCCAAGGGAGGCGGCGATAGTGTGGGCCCGACTTCGCCGGTCTACGACACCCTCAACGAGCAGGTGAAGGACACCATCCAGTTTGCCATTCTCAATGGCGACTGGCTTTACGAGCAGGAACGGGAATACCCGGCAGACAAGTGGCTCAAGCAAGTGGGTCTGGAGCCAAATCAGAAGCCTCGCGTGGTGGATCTCGCGCCGACCATCACTGGTGTCTGGGAGAACTACAAGACCTTCCTCAGTCGTGGACGCAACCTGAGCGAGTGGCATCGCCATGTGCCCAGCTTCTACACCTATGACGATCACGAGGCGCTCAATGACATCTACGGGACGGCCGAGACCGGGTATGTGAATCGCCGCGCCGTCTTCCGGGATATCGGCGTCCAGGCTTGGGACGATTATCTGGCTTGGTCCAATCCCAAGGCTCACGAGAAGCCCGTGCATTTCGGTCGCGCCAAGTTCGAAGAGGGCAGCGATATCCTGACCGATCCGGAAGCGGACTTCACCAAGATGGATCTGGAGGAATACGCGAACCTCCATGTCCACTGGGGAACCGAGACCGCTGGGGTCATGGATATGGAACTGGACCTGGAACCGGGCGATCCGAACTCCAAAGTCTACCGGATTGCAGAAGTGCTTGGTCCGAATCAGCTCCGCATCGAACCAGCAGCAGTCGCGGACGGTGAGCAAACCTACTCCATCGGCCGCCGCTGCTACGGCAAATTCAGCCTGAGTAACTGCGACTTCTTCTTCCTGGACACCCGTTCCCATCGCGACCTGCACGATGTCGAGAATCCGGACAAACCCGGCGCTTCCATGCTCGGCAAGCAACAGCTCAAATGGCTCATGGATGGCGTGGCGGAGAGTGACGCGGACTTCTTCTTCATCATCTCATCGGTGAATTTCATGGTGCCGCACATCGGCAGCGGCGGCGGTGAAGACAAGAACAAGGCGGTGAAGAAGGACGACGCCTGGACGGTCTTCCTGGAAGAACGCGAGGAACTCATTCAATTCTGCGACAAGCTGGACAAGCCCGTGTTTGTCCTGACGGGTGACCTGCACAATTCCTTCGCCATCCAAATCACGGATAACCTCTGGGAGTTCGCGAGCGGTCCTCACAACTCCATCAACCATGCTCCGCAGGATGATGAAGGCGACCGCCCCGCCAATGGCAAGTTCAAATACGGCCCTCGCGAGTGCGATATCCGCTGGTCCACCTACGCGATGAACGACATCCCGCGAGCCAATCGGACCTATCCCACCTACTGCGTGGTCCAGGTGAACAACGTCTTCAATAATCCCGTGGAACGAGGCGAAGAGCGCTGGGTCGCCTTCCCTCACCCGCAGGTGATCTTCCAGTTCTTCGACGCCTTCACCGGCGAACTACGCTACAGCGAGACGATTCTGGAAGGACTGAAGTAACCAGATTGCCAGGGCTCAGAGCAACTCTTAGGGGGTGCATCCATCTAAGCAGCTCTGCCATTGGTGAACGCGAGGAAGTCCATTCTTCAGGCCGGAGGCCTATAAGTTCGGTAGCCGGTGGTCAAGCGAGGGACGAGCGACACCACCGGAAAGAGGAATCAATCGATGGACCCCAGCGGGGTCCTGGAAAGCGTCGCAATCAGGAAAGACGTCTCCGTTATGGAGCTTCCTAGAACCCCGTTTGGGGTTCGTCGTGCCTGCTTGGGTCCCGGTGGTGTCGCTCGTGCCTCGCTTGACCACCGGCTACCGAACTTATAGGCCTCCGGCCTGAAGAATGGTTCGCTACTCCGCCTTCTCGATTAGACCACTTTGCCTTCGTTCTTCTTTATTGATCAACTCCAGAACAGGAACGACTTCACGTAGATCTACCAAGTCGCCACCTGTCTCACAGAGTGATTTTACTTCTGTGTGTGCCGCACAGAGTAATTTTATTAGATCAGCATCCTTGCGAACTCGCACACTTCGTATGCCCTTTGCCTCTGCGATACGAAAAATCTGCATTACTATTGTTCTAGCACCAACTCGCTCAATTGCGGATGCTGCATTGAGATTTCCTTGAATCGTGTAGTCTTGGAGGAATTGAGCGAATTCTTCTGACGTCTCAATCTCTGAAATTCGCCCTAGATCAGGTGCTACTAGCACTAGCTGCTCTTCCACTTTGGGTTGATCAGCTTTCTCTTGGGCTTCCGATCCTACTACTAAGAAAAAGCAACAGAATAGGATGATCACACTTGGCACTGGGGCGAGGGAATTGTGTAACGCTTCCACTTTGGATGCATCCCTCAAACTAACGTTGTCACTCATAGATCTAATTGGTTCTAGGAACGACGATCCCTCATACAAAACCGATTAAAAGAACATGCTCTAGCGTCTGGAATCCACGTATTGCTGATCCTCTGCGGAGAACAGCTTCAGCTTCATTGTACCTGACTTGCCGTCGGTCTTTCGCTCCAGGGTGATCTGATCTCCGGAGATGCTGGTCATTCGGGCTTCGAGCGTACGTAGTTCGCCGTCGATCTGGTAGGACCATGTGCGGAAGGGCTCACTTTCCATGGTCGTGACAGGGCTGGAGACTGGTAGAGCACCAGCTCTCAACGTGGTGAAGGAACCCGTCTCGCTGGTCCACACCTGACTCTCCGCGTTGCTGGTCAAAACCCGGTAGTAGTAGTTGGTCTCCGGCTTCAGCTCTCTCAGTTGCACCTGGTTGTGCCCAATCTCGACCGAGGGCATTTCTGCCATTTGCTCCCAGGACATGTCGTTCACGGCCTGGCTCAACTCCGATTTTTTCTCCGTGCCGTGCAATTCTCTGGGAGCAAAGGTCAGGGCGTCCCGAGTGCCATAGTAGACGGCGCCCTTCCCTAACTCGCCGCCTCGAATGACCTCGATATCCAGGACGGCCTGGTCAGAAGCAATCTCCGGGGCTTGCACGGTTCCGTATTCGATTGGCAATCGAAACACAGCCTCGATCTTCGCGGCGCTAAGGAACTCCGGAAGTGCGCCGCCACCGGGCTTGATCAGCGAATCCTTGTGCCGGTAGAGACGGATGCCTCCACAGCCCATCGCGTATTCTCCGTCCTTCGTCGTGTACCAACTCTTGTTCACCGGCGGATCACCGGAACTGCCCTCGCCGCCCGGCTTGTAGATCTCCAACGGCAGCCAATCCCCATCTTGGTAGACCCAGGCGCGTCGCCGCACTTCGCGATACACATCCCCCGTGCGCTCCACTTGAGGCGGTCCCGGCACCTCACAAAAAGATCCCAGCTTGAGATGTTCCGTGGGCTTCCCGCCATGCCACTTGTTCCCTGCCCCGTAGAGCTTCCAGCTCTCACTCGGATGATCATAGTAGTAACCGTAGTAGGAATCGTAGAGTTCGCCCGGCTCCAGTCGCAATGCCTGCACCACGATCTCCGGACGGTCCGGCATGGGATCCCACCCACGTGGTTTCACCCCAGAGCCCTCGTGCCCAAACCCGCTGAACTCTCCTTCCGGAGATCCCACGGCCAGCAAATGCGGCATGGTCTTCAAGTCCTGTGCAGCCCCTTCCTTACCCCACATGGAGAAGTTGAAACTGCCATTGCTGCGCCGATCAGCCTCAAAACTAGTTCCATAGTAGCCGAAGGGCGTCGTGATGGGGGAATAATTGGAGACCGGCGTCATGCTTCGCGTGGTAAAGACCAGCAGCTTGGCATCGTGAACTTGTTCCGTGTCGTACCCGCCATGAACCGCGGCGGGCCGCCAACGCACCCGAAGGAGATGAGCGCCTTCGAGGGCTGGGCCATAGGCATCGATGCGATAGAGCTGGCCCACGGACGCACCGTTTGAGGACGGCTTCGCCGCTAGAGCCAGCGTGTATTCCCCTGGCTCGTCGATCTGATATTCCAGATTCCAGGGCTGAGCCTCGTCCGGTCCTGACCTCGCGGCAGTCACGATCTTCCTCTCCCCTGCAAAGGACGCTTCCACCTCCGCGCCGCCCTCGCTATCCAGATGAACGCCGAAGCGTGCAAGGCCCGGCTGCGCGATGTAAAGGTGCCAGCGCAGCGATCCTTCTTCCGCCTTCCAGTCCAGAAACTCGAAGTTGGGCTGGATCAGTTCTTCATCGCCCACCTTGGGCAGCGAAGACTCGCCTTTGGCCTGCGCCACGCCCTTGGTGAAGAAGCCATTGCTGGCTGTCAGGATCAGCTTGGCGTTTTGGGCAGGTTGCCCGAGATAGGCGTAGTCCCGGCCTTCCTCGTCCGTGCCTCCTGGGATCAGTCTTGGGGCTACCTCCAGTTGGCCATACCCATCTGGGACAGATTCTCCTTCAGCATGAACTCCCTGGAACCCAGTCAGGAACAACAGCGCCGTGAGAATTCTCCAATTCAGACGCACCGGTCTACCAGGAGTGGATTGGGGTTTCATGAGGAGCATCCTATCGGAGGGCCATGCAGCGTCAATGCCAAGGCACCTCGCCACGTGTCATACCCGCTTGGATCACTCCAGGAAACGCGTGGGATCGATGTCGGGCCGGAACTGGCAGGTCTCGGCCTTGCCAAACCATCGATAGCGATTGCGGGCAATGAAATTGTAGACGCCATCCCGGATCGGGCGCGGCACCAGGCGGCAGATCCCAAACAGGCGCATCGGTCCGCCCACCTCCCTGGCAATCTCCAGCGCGGCATCGGATCGCAGCCAAATCCGAGGTGCGTCCGTCTCCAGTTCCCGCACCGCCACCATGCTCTTGAAACTTCCGCCCGGCTCCGGACGAAGTTCGGGGTGCAGTTGCCAGATTCGCTCGGCGGTCTTGCCCTGGAGAGGCGCGAAGGAGATCCGCTGCCGTTTATCCAGATCCAACACCAGTTGGACCTGGGAATTGCAGAGCGCGCACTCGCCATCAAAGAACACCACCAGAGGATTCATCTACTTAAGATACGTTCCAAACCCCTGAACCGGAACGAGGAAGAACGCAACTCAAGCGTCGCTTTGCGCAAGGGACGAGGAGTGAGATTACGAGGCAGGTCATACTATTTTCTTATGGCCTCACACGAACTGAAATGCCGATACTTTTCTCAGGAAGACCTCCTTAAGGCGGGGTGTCTCGACCTTCGACTCGCCATGGCGGCAGCCGAGGAAGCCATGTGCCTCTATGAATCCGGAGGCATTCTTTTTCCCGAGAAGATCGTCCAGATCTTCAACGATGAAACCCAGGAGCGAATCAATTGTTTGCCCGCCACCTTTCTGGAAAAGAAGGTCTGCGGCGTGAAATGGGTTTCCGTATTTCCTCCCAACCCGGTGAAATACGGGCTCCAGAACCTTTCCGCCGTGATCATCCTCTCAGAGATCGAGCACGGGTTCCCCATTGCTTTCATGGAAGGCACTCTTTGTTCCAACATGCGAGTGGGAGCCATGGGCGGGATCGCGGCCAAGCACCTGGCGCGAGAAGACTCGGAGAACATCGGATTCATCGGTGCTGGGGAACAATCGAAGATGCACCTTATTGCCATGAAGACGGTTTTCCCGGGCCTCAAGGAATGCCGGGTAGCGGCGAAGTATGATCATGAAGAGGAGCAGTTTGTCCGTGAGATGTCTCCCCTCTTCCCGGACATGAAGATCTTCGGCACGAAGACGGATCTGCAGAAGTCCATGGAAGGCGCGGACATCCTCGTCACCGCGACCAGTGCTCAGGCGCCCTTGCTCAAGCCGGAATGGATGAAGCCCGGTGCCTTCTACAGCCACGTCGGAGGTTGGGAAGACGACTATGGGGTCGCCCTACAATGCGATAAGATCGTGTGTGACGACTGGGAAACGGTGAAGCATCGGACACAGACTTTGAGCCGGATGTACAAGGATGGCAAACTCGCGGACTCTGACATCCACGGCAACCTCCTGGAACTCATTGCAGGAGAGAAACCAGGTCGCACTACTCCCGAAGAGCGTACCTACTTCAATGCCGTGGGTCTCGCCTACACAGATGTGGGTATCGCCCACGCCATGTATGAGCGCGCGCTCGAAGCGGGAGCGGGTCAGGACTTGACCATCCAGGAACAGATGATCTTCGAACACCCGGAGCTCAAAGACTGGGTGCGGTTGTAGGGATGCTCTTTCCGGGCATCCCTACAACGACAGTGAGACTGGGAGACAATCAGACAGGGAGACCGGGATTCTCTCTCCCCGCCGATGCAGTCGCCACTGACGTGGCAACAAGGTGGTGGTCAGCATTCCGGGGGTTCCCTTTGGTCACTCCCCGGCACAGCTCCTCAGCGCTTCGCGCTTTTGTTTTCCGAATCCATTCCAGGGCCGGAGAGGTTCAACCTTTGCCTAGAGCATTTTAGGTGGGGATGTGCCCATGTTGTGGGAGGCGGCGCTGTACGGAGCGCATGCCAGATGGAACCATTCTCCAGGCCGGAGGCCTACAAGTTCGGTAGCCGGT
>JBHIXE010000026.1:0-3843 GCA_041984905.1 Verrucomicrobiales bacterium
CTGCCTGGAGTGCGGGGAGAAAGAGGGAAAGAAGAAAGAAGATTCCGGGAGTGCGATTCATCATTCCAAGTCGGGGGTTCGTTGGCGCAAATTAGACGTGGAACCGGGCCATTGCCTAACTCTTTCTGCGCGATTCCCGAAAGCAACCCTAGTGGTTCCTACGATAGAGCTTGATTCCCCATCAGGATCTGATGATCTGTACGCATGAAGATCGGCGCCATCTTGTTGGCGATGAGCTTGGGAATCACGGGGCTGCAGGCCCAATTTTCCATGATTGA
This sequence comes from Verrucomicrobiales bacterium, assembly GCA_041984905.1. Lineage (GTDB taxonomy): Bacteria > Verrucomicrobiota > Verrucomicrobiia > Verrucomicrobiales > DEV007 > JBHIXE01. The sequence continues at coordinate 279 of JBHIXE010000026.1, forward strand.
GACCTGCGGAGAAGCCCCGGACGGAACCCCATTGAAGCGGTTCACCCTGAAGAATTCCGACGGGTTGGAGGCCCGCATTCTCAGCTATGGCGCCACCCTCGTAGGACTGGAGGTGCCGGATCGCAACGGGCGGATGGACAACATCACCTTGTCCCTGGACGCTCCCGAAGACTACCTGGAGTCGCATCCCCTGCTAGGCTCGGTGGTAGGCCGTTACGCCAACCGGATCGACAAAGGTGGATTCACCATTGACGGGCAACGCTACGACCTGGAAACGGTCAATGCCAAAACAGGCGTCCACATTCACGGAGGCAAGACCGGATTTCAGCGGCAGAACTGGAGAGGGACGGAAGTCTCCGGTCCGGAATACGCAGGGGTCCGCTTCGAGTTGGTCAGTCCCGACGGGCACGAAGGTTTCCCCGGTGAAGTAACCGCCAGTGTGACCTACATCCTGAACAACGCCAACGAGTTGCGCCTGATCTACGAGGCCAGCACCACCAAGCCCACGCACGTCAATCTCACCAACCATACCTACTGGAACTTGAGCGGAGCAGGATCCGGGACCGTGCTGCACCACAAACTCCAGTTGAACGCCGCCCGATATCTGGATGTGGACGAGCGCAAGATTCCCACCGGCAGTTTGAAACCGGTGATGCAGACGCCCATGGATTTCACCCTGCCCAGCAAGATCGGCCTGCGCATTCACGAGGTCCCGGGTGGCTACGATCATTGCTATGTCATCAAGCACCTGAAGTCCGGGGATCTCAGCTTCGCGGCCAAGGTTATCGATCGCCGTAGCGGACGTGTCATGGAGGTCTGGACCACAGCTCCTGGCGTTCAGGTCTACACCGCCAATCATCTCAGCGAGAAATACGGTTCTCGCGGAAGGCCATATGGTCCGCAGCAAGGGCTCTGCCTGGAGTGCCAACACTTCCCAGATTCCCCCAATCGCTCCACCTTCCCTTCCACCCTGCTTCGTCCGGGGCAGACCTACCGGCAGGAAACCATCCACAAGTTCTTCATCGCGGACTGATCGCTGGGTCCTCAGGAAGCGCAGTTCCTTCTGGATTTTCTGGGCGTTTTCCTGCTAAATTCTCATTGCACGCGGTCACACTCCCTTCTCAGGTAACTTAGCCCACTTGAATGAATCTCTGTTTGATTCGTTAAATTCAAGAGCCCAGATGATGACCCGATTCCTCCCTCTCCTTCTTTCCTTCCCCGCAGCCTTGCTTCTCGCCAGCTGCGACTATTCTCCCTCCAAGACGGACGGCCCGAATGCAGCCCAGGTCGGCGAATACCTTCCCAATGAAGATCCGGACTACAAATCGCTGCGGGAGATTGGTCAGCGCATCAAGTTGCAGGCGATCGTGAGGGATTACATCCCTGACGCCATGCAGATCGGCCGCGATGGGGTCTCCCGATTCCAGCCTGGCACGATCATTCAGGTCATCACGCCCGGAAAATTCTTCGGCAAGGAACTGCTGGTGCATCACCCTACGGAACGCTCCCCGGAAAGTGTCTGGCGGGATCCTTCCGCGCAGATGACCATCGAGATCGACGAACTGCAACTGAACGGCGGCAATCCCTCGATTCTCTACGAGCAAGAGGTCGAGGTGCTCTCCATCGATAAAGGCCAGCAGGCGACCAGCGTCTCCATGGGCAAGGTGATGGGCTCCTAGACCCCTCTTCGAGCTAACGGGAACTGAGCCAGCATTCCTGACGCCCCGACGCTCGGGTGAGGAATTATATTGCCCTCAAACAAATCTTTGGGTTTGATAGGCGAAACCCGAAGGCTATCGATGAGATCCTTTGCTTCCGCTATCTTCACTCTGGTTAGTTTCCTCTTGGTGGTTGGCTGCAATCCAGTCAAAAGCACTGCCACCGCAAAAGCCGGTCTAGCGGACTTCCACAAGCTCTATGATGCGAAGGACTATGAAACAATCTACGCTACCGCCCACGCCGACCTTCAGAACTCACAACCCAAAGAGGACCTGATCACTTTCCTGCGCAACATGCGCGAGCGAACCGGGCCGGTGAAATCGACCAGACAAGTGTCTTGGAATGCCAACTCCTACAATCTCCAGACGGAAATCGTCCTCACTCAGGAAACCGAGTTTGAGAATGGACCAGGCACCGAAACTTTCACCTTTCGCATCAAGGATGATCAGGCCTACCTGCGTGGCTGGTTTCTGCGCTCGCCCTTATTGCTCGACCCGTCTCTCCAAAAGCCGAGCCCTGCACCTGGTGAGAGCGAAGAGGCAACTGAGGAAGGAGCCGAGCCAGAGGCCTAGTCAGCCCTCCGGATTTCGGCAGCTGACAGGATACATTTCGCGCGACTCCCGTTGCCGGGGCATACTTTGGCTGTAAACTAGATGGTCCCATGCCAATGTTCACGGGACAGGATTTAGTAGAGGCCGGATGGCCTGAGGAGGAGGTTCCCCAATTGCTGGCGGAAGTGGAAGCTCTGGAGGCCAAGGGCATTCCCAACCCCAAGTACATCCTCAAGCTGCTGGAACGGAAGTTTCCCAAGCCGGACAAGCGCCGGCTCATGCGGGAAACGCCTCTGGAATTTGGCGAAGCCATCGCTCCGGTCACTCCGGCGGATGAGAATAACATCGCGTCCGTTCGTCGGCTGATGAGCCAGCTGATGTGCTGCCCTGTCGTCGAGGCCGGCGCCATTATGCCGGATGCCTGCCCTGCCGGGAACGCCCCTGCCACCATTCCCGTGGGCGGCGTGATTGCGGTGCGCAATGCCATCCTGCCAGGGGCTCACAGCAGTGACATCTGCTGTTCCCTGCTGGGAACCTTTTTCAGCGCGGAAGCAGACGTGTCCGAAATGATGGATCACCTGATGGACAGCACTCGGTTTGGTCCCGGCGGTCGTCCGGAGGAAGATCGGGTCGATCACCCCGTGATCCATGAAGATGTCTGGAACAATAAGTTTCTGGCAGGCCTCAAGAGTCACGCGGAAGCCCACATGGCGGACCAGGGCGACGGGAACCATTTCGCTTTCCTGGGCAAAGTCAGCTTTTCACCCGAAGCCCTCGATGCCATGGAAGCCGCGGGTCAACAGGCGTTCGCGCGCTCCATTCGAGAGAAGCTCGGCACGAAGTCCGAGTGCTATGCCCTCGTGACTCACCACGGTTCCCGAGGACTCGGCGCACAACTTTACAAGCGCGGCATGGCTGCGGCTCTCAAGCAGACCGAGAAGCTTGCCCGGGATATCCCTGACGCCGCTGCCTGGCTCTCGCTGGACACGGAACAGGGTCAGGATTACTGGGAAGCCCTGCAATACATCGGCCGCTGGACCCGGGCCAACCATGAGTCCATTCACCAGCGGTTCCTGGAGCGGGCCTCCGCCACCGCGCTGGCTCCTTCCCTCAGCACGGAGCACAACTTCGTCTGGCGGCGGGGCGATCTCTTCCTGCATGGCAAGGGCGCGACTCCGGCCTGGAAGGACGAGTCCGGACACCCGCTTCTCGGGTTAATCCCGCTGAACATGAACAACCCCGTTCTCATGGTTCTCGGGAAGGACAACACCGATTACCTCTCCTTCGCCCCCCAT
>JBHIXE010000026.1:3853-23861 GCA_041984905.1 Verrucomicrobiales bacterium
CCGGAACTTCTCCCGTCGCGCCACCCTCAATCAATTCAAGCGGAAGGACGGAACCATGGACCTAGCCGCCATGAACCAGGAGATCGAACGCTCCGTGGCAGGACTCGATGTGCGCTGGTATCTCGGTAAGGCGGACTTCAGCGAGTGCGCACCCGCCTACAAACCGCCCGCCCAGGTGCGCAGCCAGATCGAGGAGTTCGGCCTCGCCGATGTGGTCGCGGAGATCGAACCCCTGGGCTCGATTATGGCGGGCCGCTCCCCTTCACGAGATGAGGAACCTCTGACGCCCAAGCAGAAGCGCCAGATCCAGCACCGGGCGGACCGTCGCAAGCTGCGCCAGAACCTGCGTCATGGAGACTGGCCCGCGGATGACGATCAATAAACGGGAACGCATTTCCTGTAAGCATCCTTGAGGGCGCTTGTCTGATACTGAAAGATCTGCGTTCCGGATCTCACCCCAACTCTTCACAATGAAAAACCTCATCCCTTCTCTCGCCTTCGCTGCGGCTTTGGCTCTCACCACCACGGCCAGCGCGGACTGGCAATCGGACTTCTCCGAACTCCTCTCCCAATATGCCAAACCCAGCGGCGTGGATTACGAGGGTTGGGCCAAGAACGCGGATGACCTCGCCAAACTGGAGAGCGTTGTGGAGGCCATCGCCTCAGACAAACCCTCCGGCAGCTCCGATGAAGAACTGGCGTTCTACATCAATGCCTACAATGCCTGGATCCTGCATCTCTTCCTTCAGGATCATCCCAAATCCAATACCAACGCCATCAAGCGCAACGCGTTCTTTGGTCGTGACCTCATTACCGTGGCCGGAGAGAAGATGAGTTTCAACCGCCTGGAACACGAGATCATCCGGCCGACTTTTGATGAACCGCGGGTCCACTTTGCCCTGAACTGCGCCAGTGTCAGTTGCCCCCCTCTCCTGGAAGAGGCTTACAGCAGTCACAAACTCGATGCCCAGCTAACCGCTCAGACGAAGGCTTTTGTAAACGACAACCCGCTCGGAGTGAAGGTCGAAGGTAAAACCGCCAAGGTCTCCGAGCTCTTCAGATGGTTCTCGGAAGACTTCGCTAACGGCGACATTAAGGGCTTCATCAATCAATACCGCGACGAGCCGCTCGGCGACAATATCAAGATCGCCTATCAGAACTACGACTGGAATCGGAACGAGGCGAAGTAGAAGGCCCCTTTCGCCAGCAATATTCTGATAGGGGCAACGCCAGGGAGGAGGTCCCTTCCCTGGGTTTGCGTCTCTGGGCTCAGGATTTTTTTGGCTTGCCGTGATAGCCTGTGATTACCAAGCTTCTTGGAGATCAAAAGAATCCCCTAAATCTTATGCTACCAGGTTTCTATCTTGTTCGCGCCTCCATTATAAGAACGCTCCTGGCAGGACTTCTCTCGACCGCGGGAATCGCCTGGGCGCAAGAGGCGGACACTTCCATGCAGGAAGTGGAGGCGCTGAAAGAGGATCTGCTGAAACGCCAGATTCTGGCCAATCAACATCTCGAGGACCTGCACCAGAAGTACGAGAACCAACTCGACGCCCTTCTCAAGAGTTCCCTGGGCGCCGGAGACCTCAGCAAGTCTCTCATGGTCAAGAATGAAAAGGAGAACTTCCGTACAGGTGCTTCCAAACCGGTCAGCAAAGAAGAATTCCCCCAACTGAACCAACTCCAAAAGATCTATCAGGACGTGCTGGCAGAGCGCCAGGCGGTAATCCACAAACAATTGCTGCGGGATAGTGAAGGCCTGGTGACCAAGCTCAACGCCATGGTGGTCACCCTCACCAAGGCCGGCGATCTTGCCACTGCCCAGCAAGTGCTGGAAGAATCCAAGAGGATTGATGCCCTGAGAGAAAAATGGGCGGCCCAGTCGACAGGGGAAACTGAAGAAACCAATCCTGTCCTGTCGCGCGAATTGGAGGCGCTGAGCAAGGGCCTCATTCTTCATTACTCGTTCGATGCACAAGATGCGGGCGCGGAAGTAAAAGACGACAGCGGTAACGAGCGAAAGGGCCTGAATCAGGGAGCCAAGTGGGTCCCTGATGGCAAGGTAGGCGGGGCTTTTATGTTTGACGGTGAAAATGATCGTATCACGCTGGCTCAGCCTGCTCCCGATATGGAGACCATGACCATTGCCGTCTGGATCTACTACACAGCTCCCCTGGACAAGGGTGGGATCTACTCCGATTGGGATGGCGCCAATGGAAACGACGTCAATCTGGCGCTGCGGGACCCTCAAACCATCCGGGTCAGAGCTGACAAGCGCCCCGGCACGCTCAATACCGAAGTCCATATCTCAAGCAACCTGCAGGGCAATTGGCATCATCTCGCCTGGACCATGCGCCAGCAACAGTCGTCGATCTACATTGATGGAGAGCGCGTAGAATCGATTCGCGAAGAGGGATCGAACGTGGGTCACCACAAGGACTGCCACATTGGACACAGCTTCGGAACCTACTTTCAGGGAATGATGGACGACTTTCGGATGTGGGACCGGGAATTGGCCGCGAGCGAAATCCAAACTCTCTACGAGGCGACCAAGTAGGTCCGTGACCAGAGGGACAACCTCGCGACTGGGCCTGACAGGGACGCAACTTCTATTTTTTATAAAAACAAAAAAATGGCGTTCCAGTACTTGCCCTGTGGTGCATGATGCATATGTTAGGGCGTGTCAGTGGTTAACGCCCAACTTGTGACCTTGGTGCGGGAGAGCGCCAAACCGATCAGTCGCAGCGAGATTCTTGTGCGTTGCAACTCCTTGGGAGCCAGCAAGAGTGAGATCGCTGAACACTTGCGCAGTTTGGTCGAAGGGGCTCGCATCTCCCCTTGGTCGCGGGACCGGTTCTGGAACGAGAACGAGATCCGCTTCTATATAAAAGAAGCGAAATCGATGATCCGGGACAAGCCGCTTTGGAAAGCGGTTCTCGTCAAGCAACTGGCCGCTCTGGGATTTGAATCCCCCAAGCCTTTCTACGACCGCGTTTTCCTGGAACTGAAGAAGGATCCAGAAGTTCACATCTGGCCCGCTCACGGAAATCTGCGCGGGGAAAGCCTCTGCCTGAAGCCGCTGAATCTCGGGTATTATCTAGATGATATCCGCAAGCTCTACACGTCAGCTTCAAAAAAACTGCGACCCACCAACCTCACGGAGGAAGAGATTTTAGAATTCATCACAGGCAATAAACCAACCTGTAATCACCTGACAAAGTCCCCAACTGAAACCGCCGTTTCCCCTCCAGTTGCCCAGACGGAAAGCGACCAGGATTTCCAGCGGGATGTCTCCGAACATCTCATCTTTTGCTGGAACGAAGTCTCAAACGCCGAAGCACGGGAGCAGTTGGAAATGGCGATGTACAACGTGGGGCTGTCCCGGTTCGGCCAGCGCAACGAGCAGGTCAACTTTAACGGAATCGAGCACCAATCCCAGGGCCCCTTATTCCCGGGAGATACCGCCACGATCATTGAACCCGGCTGGATACTGCAACGCGGACCGCGCAAACGCATCCTGGCCAAAGCCATTGTTTTACCCAACTAACCCACTCCTCTCATGGATGCAGTAGTCACAATCGATTTTGGGAATTCCTATTCCAAAGTCAGCATTCGTCGCTCCCGGGAAGAAGAGACCAACCTGGCCAAGGATTCCCTCTTCGACTTTGACGACGGTCTGGATGCCTGCGTGCCCACGCTGGCCGCACACGTTCCTTCCCGGGACCGCTGGTTCTTCGGCACTGATGTCCTGCAACTCGGCTCTAACCTGGATGACGTGCAGGTCTACCGGAACTGGAAGCCCTACTTCTTTGAAGAGGCTCCGGATGATCTGGACGTGGGAACCATCGGCACCGGCTATTTCAAATGGCTTCGCGAGAACCTCATCGATCCCAATCTCTATGAAATGGGCATCATGGATCCGCAATCCGTGCCGCTCCGCGTTACGCTTCCCAGTTTGCGGGCCCGCCTCAAGGCAGAGCAACGCTTGAACCAGGTGATGCAGCGCAGCGGGATTCAAATGGCAGACGTGGCCCCCTATCTTCCCGAACCGGTCGCCAACTCGATCGGCGTCTTCAGCGAAGGACGCAATGCGGTCTGGTGTCCGGATGGCCGGCGCGATCTGTGGCCCGACTACGGTCGCATGTTCAGCGGCTCCCGATTCCTGCGCGCCATGGCTCATCGCCGGGAGAACAAGTTCTACCAGCGGATGTATTGGGTGCTGGTGGCGGACCTGGGTGGTTACACCCTGGACCTGTCCATGATTGGCTTTGACCTGTCCGAACTGGATGTCCCCCTTGGCGGCTGCTACAAGGAAATGAATCGCCTGGGCGGCAACTCCTACCCGATCGGCGTCACCGACCTCGATTGGCGCGTTCGTGGTGTGCTCAATCCCGAACACCAGCCCACTTTCGACGGCCTCGCCGATGACATCGACCAGCGCCGCCTCGAAGCCTTCCACCGGAACGTCTATCAGCATGGGCGTCCCTTCCAGATGAGTGCCAAGGCCTGGATCGGTAAGGACAAGGAATGGGATCGCATCCGGGATGTCATCGAGCAGTTCGGTGAAGACGTCGCGGAATACGCCGAGAACTTCATGGTGGCCCACCAGTACGAGCGGATCGATGAAATGATCCTCACCGGTGGTGGTTCCAGCATCGGGATCGTGCGTGACGCCATCTTCAATCGACTCGAAGAGTTCCGCCTGCGCTCAGCCTATGTGCCTTCGCTCGCGGATGAGGAAGAAACGCTACCGGACAAGTACCGTCGGCTGCCTCCGCTGCTCGCACGAGGTGCTACAGCTCTCGGCGGCAGCAGTATCTTCTTCGATTACCAGATGGATAAGAGGGATACTGTCCTCAGCGCCTGAGACTTCGGGAACTGACTTATTGCTCCTTGGGGCGAGGAAACATCTTCTTGTGGAGCTCGTAGATACGCTCGAGTTCCTCAATGGGTGTTTCGTGGTCGTCGACCCGGATGTCCCGGAAGCGGTCACTCTGACCGCCATATCCCCAACCGGAGCGAACGATCAGCAGCGCGGCCGATTGCTTACCCCGGCGGTCACCCCCAGCTTCCTGACCGGCGTGAAGGGCCGCAATCAATCGTGCACCCAGCTCGCCCTCCGCATTCTGGAACGCTTCCGCCATGGCGGGAATGACTTCTTTCCCGGCCAGCAGATTCCCCTGCACGGTGAACCCTTCACCAACCAGGTGACCCGCTTCAGGCTGGCAACCTTCTCCCGTGAAAGCGGCGCCTTCCCCCTGGGCATTGATCACGCCGAGCTGTCGCACCTCCCGGAAAGGATCGACCTGGGTCAGCATCTGCACCACTTTTTCGGGGGAAGCCCCGTGACGTAAGAGCTGCAGGCCGACCGGACCATATTGGGTGTTGGCAAAAGCCTGGGTCGCTATGGCCCCAACGCCCGCCTCGGCAAAGGGAACCACGGAGCCCACTCCCACAATCTTGGATTGCACGGCGATCCCCAGCTCCCCAGTGGCCGGATCAAAGGCGACGATTGAGAAGGTGTTTGCTTCCACCGGCCGCTCTTCATCGGCCTCCAAGTGGCTAAAATTGCACAGCAAAGCCAAGCCAATCAAGAAGGCGCCTCTGAGCGCGCAAATTGGCACGGGACCTGCTCTTCTCCACATAGCTTTCATAAGCTCTACTTTCTTTGTGGATTCGCACAATCGATTGGGCGGCCAAGCAGGTTTTTCTGGGGTTTTTCCCTGCTTGGTACGCCCGATCGCTTTTTCAGACCAGTGGATCCGCAAGCGGCCTCACTAGTGCGAGCTCACGGAACTGAGTTCCACGGGCTTGTATCCTCCTCGGGAGCGGAAATAGAGGAAGAGAACCAGATAAACCAGAAGCATGAACGCCGGCAAAGCGGCCTGCCGCACAAAGGCCTGCTTCTTGTTCTTGTTGATCACCTTCTGGAGGGTCTCGCTCTCCGTCGCGCTCAATCCCGCCACGGCTTCCCGATCCAGCGTGGGCGAATCGCCAAACATCGTGGGTGACACGCCCCCATCAACCTTGGCGTAAAGGGCGGGCTGATCCTTCTGCAGATCCGCATCCACCCCTTTATCCAGGAACAAGCCCATCAAGGGCGCGCCGAGAATCCCCATACCTAGCACGCCCACTGCGGAAACCCCGTTGAGAGTCAGGGCTCCCCCCTTGGGGAACTGCTCGGATACCACGCCGAGAGTGGTCGACCAGAGGAAGGTTTTCCCGAACGCATAGACAATTGCAGCCACGATCAGGATGTTCGCGGGAGCCAATCCCAGGAAGAGGAGCCCCACAATCGCAAGAGCCGCGCTCAGGACGAGCAATCCAATCGCGGAGAACTGATGGACGATCGGGCCCGCAAAGAAGCGGAGGATGGTCATGATCACGGAGATCATCACAAAGACCCAGGCCGCCATTTCGCCCAAGTCAGCCTGCAGCAGTTGATCCATCCAGGTGTCCGTGCCCAGCTCCGTCGTGGCCAGGAATGGCATGGTGATGAGGATCAGGACGAACATCCAGTTCCCCGCGGAACGGGTGTAGAATCCCGCTCCAGCGCCGATAACCGCGGCAATTCCGATCGAAACCAGCAGCGGAAACGCGTGATTCATGATCTGGCCGACGCCCATCACAACGAGCCAGGCCATCAGGAAAAAGCCAATGCCGCCCACTTCCCGAAGCATATCACGGTAGGAAACCCCGGCAGCCACCCGCTCTTGAAGGGGGAACGCGCAGGGAATCGTGAGGAGCGCATAGACAATCACCGGCAGGAAACACACCCCGAACTTCACCACCAGAGGAACGCCGGCGTAGCCCATGAGGACCGCCGCAGCGGCTCCCAGAGCAAGGCCCGCAGGCCAACCCGCGTGAAGAATATTGAGCCACTTGGCCTTCTCCTTGTTGAACACCGTGGCCACCACCGGGTTGATGAAGGCCTCCACCGTGCCATTGGCGATTGCGACCAGGAAGGTGCTGAAATAGAGAAGGTTATAGTTCTCCGTAATGATCGCGGCCACCGTCCCCACGACCGAGATTCCATGGGCCAGGATCGCGAAGATGGCACTCGCCTTGTAGCCAATCTTGTCGATGATCAGGCTGAAGATGATGATGCTGAAGGCGAAAGGCCAAAGCCCAACCCCAAGTAGCTGCCCCACTTCGGTTTGGGAGAGATCAAACTTTTCAGCCAGTTCACCAACGACAATGGAACGGAGCCCAAAGAAGAATGAAGTGGCTACCAGGGCAATAAAGCATGCCCAAAAGAGTTTCTTGTCTGCGGGTGAGGCATCACTGGAAGTCATAATATGAGGTTTTGATGTAGCTAGTCGGGTTGAAAGCTCGAAATTCTGAAAAGAAGCTGTAGGGAAATCAATGCCTTTGTTCGGGGAAAAAATCTGGGCGAAGGTGAACGGCGCCAACGCCACATTGTCTCTACACACGTGAATTCCCGCTCCCTCACTCTATTCACTCTTATCGGGCTGATTTCTGCAGGCACCCTGCAGGCAGATCCCAATGCCGCGCAACACGCTGATTTCTTTGAGACTTCCATTCGTCCGCTCCTGGCGAATTCCTGCGTGGAATGCCATGGCGAGCAGCGGGCCGAAGCGGGCCTGAGGTTGGATACGCGCGAGGGAATTCTCAAAGGGGGAGACTTTGGCAAGGTGGTGAAGTTGTCCGATCCCCGCTCCAGTTCCCTGCTTCTGGCGGTGCGCCACGAGGGGGAAGAGCAAGGAATCAGCAACATGCCGGAGGATAAGCCACGGCTCGGCAACCCGGAGATTGAGGCCCTCACCCGTTGGCTGGAACTGGGTATGCCCTGGCCCGATCATGGCGATGCCAAGGCAGCCATCGCCGCGAAGAATGATCTGCGGGACCACTGGTCCTTCAAACCGCTCCAGGTATCCACCCCGCCCAAGGGCGCCAAGAACCCGATCGACGCCTTCATCCTGCAGAGCCAGAAAGAGAAGAATCTGAAACCGGCTCCGAAAGCAGACAAATACACCCTGATTCGGCGGGCTTACTTTGACATGGTGGGGTTGCCTCCCTCCTACGAGGACATCCAGAAATGGGAAAAACAGCCCCTGGACAAGCTCTACCAACACCTGCTCGACTCCCCGCATTATGGGGAACGCTGGGGACGGCACTGGCTGGATGTGGCGCGCTACTCGGATGTGAAGGGCTATGAAGCCGGCGGCCGCGAACGCCGCTTTGTCTACAGCTTCACCTATCGCGACTGGGTGATCCGGGCTCTGAACGAGGACATGCCCTATGACAAGTTTCTGCTCTACCAGATCGCCGCAGAGCAGCTTATTGACGAGAAGTCCAAGGAGCACCTCGCCGCAATGGGGTTCCTCACGCTGGCACGTTCCGGAAGCGCTCACCTCGTGATCGATGACCAGATTGACACGACCTTCCGTGGTCTCATGGGCCTCACTGTCAGCTGTGCCCGCTGCCACGATCACAAGTTCGATCCCATCCCTACCCGCGATTACTACAGCCTCTACGGCGTCTTCAAGAATTCGGTGGAACCGGAAGAAGCTCCCATCCTGCGGGAACCGGATGACACTCCCGAGTTCCGTACCTACAAGGCCAAGCTGGATGAGTTGCAGAAAGAGGTGGATGACTTCCTGGCGCCCAAACTCGCCGAACAGGCGGAGAAGTTCCCGAACATCGCCAACCGCCCCTTCCAGTTGGAGGCCAAGCTGGATCGCGAGGCCAAGGTGGAACTGCGCAACCTCCGGAACAAGGTCGATAAGTTCATCGCCAATTCAGAATTTGCCCCGGATCGCGCTCTGATTCTCAAAGACACGGAGAATCCCTCCGACGCCAACATCTTTGTCCGGGGCAATCCAGGGAACCGCGGCGATCGCGTGCCCCGTCAATTCCTCAGCGTGGTCGCGGGTCCCGATCAGCAGCCATTCCAGAAAGGCAGTGGCCGCCTGGAGATGGCTCAGGCAATCGCGGATCATGACAACCCGCTCACGGCACGAGTGCTGGTGAACCGGGTGTGGATGCACCACTTCGGCAAAGGGCTGGTGACGACTCCGAGCGACTTTGGACACCAGGGCGAACTGCCGAGCCACCCGGCATTGCTCGACTGGCTGGCCAACTGGTTCATGGACAATGGCTGGTCGCTCAAGAAGCTGCACACGCTCATTCTGACATCGGACACCTGGCAACAGGCCAGCATCCATCCCGATGCTCACAAGCAGCAGCTGATCGATCCTGAAAACCGGATGCTCTGGCATTTCAATCGCCAGCGGCTCGACTTTGAATCCATGCGAGATTCCTATCTGGCGGTGAACGGCAGCCTGGATGAAAAGCTCTTTGGCAGGTCCGTAGAGATCGAAGATGCCCCCTATCCTACCCGGCGCACAGTCTATGCCTTCATCGATCGTCAGAATCTTCCTCCCGTCTTCAAGACCTTCGATTTTGCCAATCCCCAGGAACACACTCCGAAGCGCGCCTACACCACGGTGCCGACCCAGGGGCTCTTTACCCTGAATCACCCGTTCATCCTCGAGAACGCTCGCAAGACGGTCGCTCACGCGGGGTTGCATGACATCAGCAAACCACAGGACCGGATCAATGCGCTTTACAAAGCCGTTTACGGCCGGGAACCCGATCCCCTGGAGATGGAGTTGAGCATGAAGTTCATCGTCTCCCAGTCCCAGGAGCAACGGGAAGACCCTCTTGCAGGTCAACGTCAGAACGCCACGCCCTGGCAATATGGCTACGGCAACTATGATGTAGAGACCAAGAAGGGCGACTTCACCAAGTTTGAAGTCTGGGACAAGGACCAATGGCAACCCACGGATGAATACCCCGTTAAGAATTCGCCCCTGAGCTACCTGAACCTGCATGACGGTGGTGGACATCCGGGGTCTGGCCCCACCCATGCATCTGTGATTCGCTGGACGGCGCCCTTTGATGTCACCATCTCCGTGGAAGGAGAATTGGCACGCAGCTCTGACAAGGGTGACCCGGTCCGAGGCCGAATCGTAAAGAACAGTTCCACCCTGCTGAAGGAAGCTGTCTGCGAACCCGCCAAAAGTGCCGCGACCGATCTGACGACCATTCCCATGGCCAAAGGCGACACCCTGGACTTCTACGTGGATTGCTTCGGGAACACGAGCTTTGACTCCTACAGCTGGGCCCCGATCATCCGCAACGTCGATGCAGTCGGCGAGAAATGGGATTACAACGAGCAGTTCAGCGGACCCAGCCGGCCAGCGACGGTGTGGGAAATGTATGCTCAGGCGCTTCTGGCCACCAACGAGTTCATGTTCGTCGACTAATCTCCAATCACTCACTCCCCAAAGACTCATGAGTTTTGACCAACACTTCTACACCCGGCGCGATGTCCTCCGCCGTTGCGGCATGGGAATGGGCGCCCTGGCTCTCGGCAACCTGATGCCGGAACTGACTCAGGCAGCACCGACGGCTTCCGCCATGAATCCGCTGTTGGCGCGGCAGCCGCACTTCCCGTCCAAGGTGAAGCATGTCATCCACCTCTTCATGAATGGTGGACCGTCCCAGGTGGATACCTTTGACCCGAAGCCGGCGTTGACGAAGTACAACGGCAAGGAGTTGCCGGGGGACTACATCAAGACGGAACGGAAGACGGGCGCAGCCCTTGGTTCGCCCTTTGCCTTCAAGCAGTATGGCCAGAGCGGCATCCCGGTGAGCGATCTCTTCAAGAATGTAGCGCGCTCGGTCGATGACATGTGCGTGATCCGCTCCATGCACGCCAACGTCCCGAATCACGAGCCGTCTCTGATGCTCATGAACACGGGCGACGAACGCCTTGCTCGCCCCAGCATGGGCGCCTGGGTCACCTACGGACTGGGAACGGAGAATGACAATCTCCCGGGTTTTGTGGCGCTCTGCCCCAACGGCGTGCCGATCGTGGAATCTCAGAACTGGCGTTCCGCTTTCCTGCCCGGAGCCTTCCAGGGCACCCACGTGGACACCAAGCATACGAAGGTGGACAACCTCATTGAGAACGTGCGGAACTCCAAGATCCCGCTACGACAACAACGGGAACAGCTGGACCTGATCCAGCAACTGAACGAGCACCACATGCAGCGTCGTCAGGAGGACGCCAAGCTGGAATCCCGGATTCAGTCCCTGGAACTCGCTTACCGGATGCAGTTGGAAGCCAGCGACGCGTTCGACGTGTCCCAGGAACCGGACTACATCCAGGACTCCTACGGCCGGGATGTGCAGGGTCGCCAGATGTTGATTGCCCGGCGCCTGGTCGAGCGCGGCGTGCGCTTCATCCAGGTCTGGCACGGCGCGGGCCAACCCTGGGACAGCCATACCCTTATCGAAAAGAACCACGCCAGACTCGCGCAGGAGTGCGATAAGGCAATCGGTGCGCTGCTGGACGATCTCCGCCTTCGGGGGATGCTGGATGAAACGCTCGTGATCTGGGGCGGCGAATTTGGCCGGACCCCCACGGTAGAATTGCCCACTCCAGGCGCCAATGCTCCCGACACCATGCTGGGCCGGGATCACAATCACTACGGGTTTTCCATGTGGTTGGCCGGTGGTGGCGTGCGTGGCGGACACATTCACGGAGCGACCGATGAGTTCGGGTTCAAGGCGGTGGAAGACACGGTTCACGTGCATGACCTGCACGCTACCATTCTGCGAATCCTCGGTTTCGATCACGAACGGTTGACCTATCGCTACGCGGGCCGGGATTTCCGGCTCACGGACGTGCATGGCAAGGTCGTGCAGGACATTCTAGCCTGACGGTGGCGGCAAGGTTGCGTTTCCGGAGTTGACTCCCGGGGACTGGTTACGGAAGTTACAGGGAGCTTACGCCCTCCCTATGACTCGCTTTTTCTTGATCCCGCTGTTGTCTCTGCTCGGTGTCGGCATCGCGCAGGCTGATCTGACCTTCGAAGCCCAGACCCTGGAACGCACCATTTCGGTCGTGGAAGGAAAGGTGCCGGTCACTTTCCGCTTCACCAACAGCACCTCCCGGAAGGTCAAGGTCTCGCGGATCGAGACTACCTGCGGTTGCCTGAAGGCGAATGCGGACAAGAAGTTCTATGACCCCGGGGAAAGCGGACAGGTCGATGTGGTGTTCACCACGCCTGGTGAAGTGGGTACGTATCAGAAGTCGGTCGTCATGGTCACCAACCTCAAGGATCAGGAGGAAATCAAGCTGACCCTGGTGATCACAGCGACGCCCATCATCACGATCGAGCCCAAGATGGTGAAATGGGAAGTTGGTGAAAGCGCCACGCCTAAGAAAGTGGTCATGAAGGTGATGGATGGAGTCGACCCGATTCACGTGAAGGAAGTTTCCACCAGCCGCAGTTCCTTCTCCGCCCAACTCGTGACGGTCCAGGACGGGAAGCAATACGAGGTGGTCTTGACCCCTCAGGATACCTCCGCAAAAACCCTCGGTGCCTTGCGGATCGAGACAGATTGCGACGTCAGTTCTCAGAAGAAGCAGATGGCGTTCTTCCGAGTGGGTGATTGAAGCGAAGCTGGTTGCTCCAGGATCCGCTTCCGGTTACTCAGCCGCCGCCTCCTCTTCTTTCTCCTGACGTTTCCCGAGCACCTCAACCTTGACCTTGGCCAGTCCATGGCCGATCAAGCCGATCTTCTCGGCCGCTTGTCCGCTGAGATCGATAATCCGCCCCTCTATAAAAGGACCTCGGTCGTTGATCCGCACGATGACAGATTTCCCGTTCTTGAGGTGGGTTACCCGCACCCGGGTATCAAAGGGTAAGGTCCGGTGAGCTGCGGTCAGTTTGTCGTGATCATAAACCTCCCCGCTAGCGGTCGGTCCCTTGTGGAGATCAGGAGAATAGTGGGAAGCGATTCCTTCCTGAGTAGAAACAACTTCCTCTGTCTCACAGGCGACTAGCGCGAGAGGCAAGAACACTAACAACAGGACAGTCTTCAGGGGCATCATCGCAGAGCATACGCCTGCCACGACGACCCGGAAGGGAAAAATTTTGCCAGCCTTTAGATTCTTGAAGGCGTCATCAAGCGCAGAACGACCGTGGTCGCTTCCCCACCGTGATGCGACCCGAACTCTTCCAACAGGAGACCTTGGGCGGCAAATTCCCGCTTCAGATCGATGATGCTATTGCTCACCTCCCGATTCAGTTTTGGGAAGATGACCACGAGCACCTTGGAAAAGACACTGGGTTCCGACTTGGGATCCAAAACGTCAAAAATCTCTGCCTGATGATGGAGTTCCGTCGCGATTGCCCGCACGTCCTGCGGGTCCTCGGCAGAAGCCATGGAAAAGTAAATCGCTTCCCGCTTGAAGGCTTCTTCAGTCACGGGAACGACCAGAGACATTTCGTCCTTGGCCCATTGATACACCGCCATCGCGCCCTGACGCAGTCCACGGGGGAGCTGATCCAGGCCGGATTCGGTTTCAAAGTCACGGGGAGTCAACAAACGACGGCCAAAAAGCCCTTGAGCTTTGGCCCGCAATTCTTCACGAGATTGGCTATTTAAAGCTGCAACCATATTTAAATAATCTGCCATAAGTTCATAAAACAAGCAATCCCGAATAACTACCCGCCTAAGAAATTTTAAAAACCCTAAACAAAGTGTTAGGTCCCACTGCTTTCTTATCCTACTCGGAACCAGACAGTTCCGGGTAGGCCTGGAGAACGGGCTCAACGAAGGTGTCAGGCCATCCATCGTTCTCTTGAGGGCTCCCTTCAGTGGTTCGGCCCCTGGATATCGCTTCAACCAATCGCTTGGTCAGGTCTTTGACCATCTCCGGATGCTGGTCTTGAACGTTCTCCGTTTCGCCGGGATCAATTGCCAGATTGAACAACTGGACCGGCGGTAAAGTTGCGTCTTTCAACGCCTCTCTAGGGCGTGGATCGCTCCAGCCTCCGGATCCCGGGCAGAAACAGAGCTTCCAGTCTCCTCTCCGGATTGCGAACTGACCAGCGATGGAGTGGTGAATCAGGTAGTCCCGCGCAGGTGCATCCTTGCCTTCCAGAATGGAAAGAAACGAAAAGGAGTCTTCCCCTGCATTGTCCGGTATCTCAGCGCCGGCGATTTCCGCCGCCGTGGCGTAGAAGTCCACCGTGCTCACAAGCTGCGCCGATTCAGATCCGGCTGCCACCTTGGCCGGCCAACGCACCAGGAAGGGAATCCGGTGTCCACCTTCAAAGATGTCAGCCTTGTGCCCACGCCAATCCGCATTCGGCTTGTGCCCCTTCTCCACCAGCTCGTTGATCTTGGCGGCGGGAGAGCAACCGTTGTCGGTCGTGAAAAGCACCAGGGTGTTCTTGGCCACATTTCGCGCATCAAGTTCCGCGAGGACCTCGCCGACCACCCAGTCCGTCTCCATCACGAAGTCTCCATAAGGCCCCAGAGGCGATTTCCCCTGCCAGGCTTCAGAGGGAACAATGGGCGTGTGAGGACTGGTCAGCGGAAGATAGAGGAAGAAGGGCTTCTCTCCCTCGGCACCCGCACCAATGAAGTTCCGGGCTTCCCGCGCGAAATCCTTCAGACAGTTGATCGCTTCAAACTCTGCTCCTGAGGGGCCCGGCCGATGAAAGGCTTTGGTGATGGTCGCTTCCTCCGTCGCCAGGCCGTCTCGCAGGTAGACATAGGGAAACATGTCCAGTGATGCCGGGATGATGAAGGACTGGTCAAACCCCAGTTCGTTGGGCCCGCCTGTCACCGGCTTGGAGTAATCGATGTCCCAGCCCTCGCCCTTCGTCACTCCGGAAGTCGATTCCCGCACTTCACCGTTGGGTAGCTTCTGCCAACCAAGACCGAGGTGCCACTTGCCCACGATTCCAGTGTGGTATCCCTGCTCTTGCAGCAATCCCGCGACAGTCAGCCGGTCTGTAGGGATCAAAGGCTCGTCGAGCCCGAAGAGCACTCCTTTCTTGAGGGGCGAACGCCAGTTGTAGCGGCCCGTCAGGATGCTGTAGCGGGTCGGGGTGCAGACAGATGACGTCGTGTGCGCGTCCGTAAAGCGCATGCCTTCTGCCGCGAGCCTGTCGAGGTTTGGAGTCGGGATGGAGCCACCCGCATGGGACACGTCTCCATAACCCTGGTCATCAGCCAGGATGAAGATCATGTTCGGCAACTCGGCCGCCTGCAGGCTGCCGGCTACGACCAGCAGCAGGAAAAAGGGAGGGATTTTCATGGTTACTCTTCCGTGAGGATTCAGGGAATGGGGAGCACCGTTGGGTTGGAGCCTTCCACCGCTTCCACACCGGTGAAAGCCCGACCGTTGACCTTCACGGTGTACTTGCCCGGAACGGGTACATTCGGCTGATATCCAGTGCCGTTGACGCGAACGGTAAAGAGGACTTCTCCGCTGTCTTCCGCAATGACCTGGACCACCGGATCTTCCATACCTTGGAACCGCAATCCGGGCAGCCAGGCCGTGCCCGTCTGTGGATAGTTATCAAACTGGCTGATGGTGCGCGGCCAGCCTTCATGCTGCTTGTCCGCATTAGCCGGATCCGTGGGATCCAGTTGGCGCGGCCAGTTGTGCATCGTGATCTCCCGGGAATCCTTGTCGAAGTAGACCACCCCAAAACCGGGAAGGCGGTCGTGAAGCTCGGCGGGCTCGCGATTCGTCTGGCGCGGGTTGGTATGAGCATACACGGTGAACTTGTTGCCAAACCCATCCAGGTAGTCGCCCGTGAACTCGGGAGCGCCGGGCTCCGGATTCCCGGCTTCCTGATTGTCAGGGGCCCACCAGCGGGGATACAGATTGGCGATCGAAGGCACCACAAAGGCCCAGCCGGCATCCCGCCAGTCATCAAGCCCGTACTGCGCCAGAGTGGAAAGGTGCTGGTCTCCAGCCAGATGGATGGCGAAGCAGCGGCGCATCGCTTCCACCGCCTTGTTCCGGCCCGTCTGCGGCCACCCGTTGGCGTCAAAATCCGCGTAGTAGCGATCCTTGCCACTGCCACCATGAGTCGAGGCCATGGCAAAGATGGTTTGGGACACCACCGCCTTCATGACGACGCCATCCCAGTCCTGTCCCCATTCATCGAGGAAAGTCAACTGGCGGTCACCCAGCAGCTTCTTCCCTTCCACATCGAATTCCCAGGGATCGTAGTTCTTCTCATAGATATGATCCGGCCGGGTGCCGAGTCCGCGGCCCTTGATGTCAAAGTCAAAGCAGCCGCTCTTGAACTTGCGATCCTCCAACACCGCGAAGTCGACGCCGCCGACATTGATGCTGGTGTAGTAAACGCCGATCCCCTGCTCAACCGGAGTGGGATCATAGGGATCCGGCATGTGAGAGGTCTGCTGACGCTCCACCATCTTCACATACTCCGCGGGGCGAGTATATCCGCCCTTGGTATCCAGATCCGTCGCCCGGCCGCCGGCGCCCCACATATTCGGCTGGCCGATGTCATGGTCGTCCGGCAACTGCAAGGTGGGGCGATCCTTCATGACGGGCCCGAAGAGTTCTCCAAACTTCAGCCACCATTCCGTATGGCGGAAGTGATTGTAAACCTGGTCACCCGTGAAGATGAGTATGTCCGGGTCCAGCTTGGCCACGTAATCCACCACGTCCTGCTTGGAGATCTTGCCACCGCCGGGACCAGGCGAGTTCCCGGTGAAGACTGCGGCCTGGATGACGGTCTTGTCGACCGGGTCCTTGCGGATGAGTCCTTCATAGGTGGAGCCCAGGGAATGACTCACACGATACTTCGCATCCCTGGAGTGATCCCATTTCTCGACGCGGAAGGTCGCGGTCCAGCCGACCTTGGCAGCGTCCGCCCTGGCGATCTCCTCCCAGGAACCATCCTTCTCCACTTCCAGGACCACTTCATGGGACTCCTCTTCCTTGAGCGGATACAGTTGAGCGGAAAGCTTCAAAATCCGGTCCTGAACGGTGTACATCGTGAAGGCGATCACCTTGTCCCGGGGCACGTCCGGAATCACGGATTGATCCCCTGCTTCCAGCAGAATGGGATTGGCGTTGCGAGGAGGATTGGGGGTCTTTTGCTGACCAACCGCGGTTCCTGCCAGGAGCAGGACCAGGGAAAGACGGACAAGGGAGTTCATGCGCTCCACCTCAGCCCTTGGCGGTGCACTTGTCAACCGCAACAAAAAGCCCCCGGGACCGGAGTCTCGAGGGCTTTTAAAGTGGTGGCCAGTTGCCTGGCCTATGTCTACAAATTTGAATTAGTCGATCTCGACGGATTCCCAGGCGATTCCGTTAGCGGCAAGGGCGTCGACAACCGGAAGCAGCGGAGTATTCAGCACTTCACCGTTCGGTCCAAGCCAACCGTGGGTTTCGTATTCGTCTTCCAGATCTCCAGGAAGAGTCAGTTCCACGTCCACGGGACGATGACGCTTCAATACGGCAGTGACGTGCTCCAGTTCGTGGGCGGTCATGTTTTCGATGTCCAGATCGATCTCGCCGTCTTTGTCGACATGAATGTCGATCTCTACGGGTTCGAGCACGGGAGCCTTGCCGTAGTCCTTGTAAACGCTACCGTCGCCGCCGGAGAAGGCCAGATAGCCAGGAACGACGAGTGAGGCGAGAATGATAAGCTTTTTCATAAGAGTTGGGTTTGGTGGTGGGAGTTGTGAGGTCTAGAGCCTTCTCAGTTTTGAGAACAACTATTCTTTCCATTACCTCGTCTGGGGTTTCCGTCAAGAAAGTTCCCTGACGTAAGCCTATTTCTCTCAACGAATTGAATCGTTACTCGGACGCGATCTCTTTTGGCAACTTTGCGTCCAAATCCCTCAGCTGCTCCATGAGGCGTTCCTCAAGCTCACTAACTTTCTCGGGCATGGTCGAGGCCAGATTATGCTCTTCCGCGAGGTCAGGGCCCAGGTCGTAGAGTTCGGTGATGCCCTCCCAGAATTTGATCAGCTTGTAGTTCCCCTTCCGAATGATGGAGTAAGGACCGGGATTGTGCCGGTAATGGGGAAAGTGCCAGATCAGTTCGTCGCGTCCCAGATTGTTGGCACCGCCGGACTTCAGGTGATCCACCAGGGAAACCCCATCGATGATGCGATCCTCCGGCAGGGGCACCTCGGCCGCCTCCAGAATCGTCGGGAAAACGTCGATGGAGCAGATTGGGCTGGTCGACACTTCGCCTGCAGGCACCACACCCGGCCAACGCACCAAAAAGGGGACGCGGATCCCTCCCTCATAGGCATAGCCTTTACCACTGCGCAGGGGCGCGTTCTCCGTGGGGTTCCCCCCGTTGTCCAGCCCTCCATTGTCGCTGGTGAAGATAATCACGGTGCGTTCGGCGAGGCCAAGTTCGTCCAGAGTGTCGAGGATCTGCCCCGTGGAATCATCGACGGACTCGACCAGGGCCGCGTACTTCGCATTCATCTCGCTCTTTCCTTCTTCCTCATACTTCGCGGCCACTTCTGGAATCGCCTGAATCGGGGTGTGCACGGCGTAGTGAGCCATGTGAATGAAGAAGGGCTTGTCCTTCCACTTCCGGATCAAGTCACAGGCTTCGTCGGCTTCGCGATGCGTGAGGAATTCTCCCTCCTTGCGGCCGGGAATCCCCGGAATGCCCTCCTGGATCATCTCATGCTTGTGCTTGGGATTGTTGTAGGGATCGAAGTAGGAAGGCGGCTGGCCATAGTCGCACCCTCCCACATTCACGTCATACCCTTGCCCCGTGGGATACCAGGCCTCATCCCCCAGATGCCATTTGCCCAAATGAGCGGTCTTGTAGCCTTTCGGCTTCAGCGCCTCCGCGATCGTGATCTCCTCGTGCTCCATCCAGTAGGGATTGGGTGGGCAGGCCAGGTTCTTGCCCTTTGCCACCACATACTCCGTGGGATTCGCCTCTGGCGTACCGATGCCTCCGCGTTGGAACCGAGCCCGGATCCAGTCGGTCACCCCAATCCGGGCGGGATACCTTCCCGTCTGAACCGCAGCCCGGCTCGGAGAACACACCGCGCAGGCCGCGTAGCCATTCGTAAAGCGCATCCCCTCCGTGGCGAGCCGATCGATATTAGGAGTCTTGTAGTAGTCACTGCCCTGGCAAGACAGGTCCATCCAGCCCATGTCATCCACCAGGATGACGACGAAGTTCAGGGGCTTGTCCTGCGCCTGCAGGTATGGACTCAGACACATCAGGAGCGCCAAAAGGAGAAAACGGGGGTGCTTCATAGGTAGAAATCGAGCACTGTTATCCGTCGAATCCAAGCGTAAACGCTTCGCGTAGCTCCTATGCTTCGCCATTGACCTTTCTCCCAACAATCCCGAGACTTGCACCACTATGAGGACACCTCCCTCAATCCTTCCTCACCTTATCCTCCCTCTCCTCGCCGCCACATCCCTCTTTGCGATCGACCGCAAGCCTGTCGCAGAGGTCGATGTCAACGCCATGACGGAGGAGACCCAGATCATCGTCTCTCCCGAGCCGGAGCACATGACCTTCCTCTGGTGGATTCCTCACGAGTTCTGGGCGGTTTCCATGATGGCCGATCCCAGTCAGGATGCCGGAACCACCCAACAGGTGCTCGATTCCTTGAAGGGCTACGCTGTGCTGGGCGTCGTTCAGGCGGACATCGATGACCTGGGAAATTTCGACTTCTATCCCGAGGCCAAAGTCGTCTCCACCTTGAAGGTCAGCTATGAAAACGCCAAGGGCGAGAAGACGACCGTTGCCCCATCCAAGAATCGCAGTGCCGAGCTCAACAACCTCCTGCTCACGATGCGTCCGGTCCTGGCCGGCGCCATGGGCAACATGGGCCAGAACCTGCACCTCATCGTCTTTGACGACGTCACCGCGAATGGCAGCCGGCTGGTCGATGTCTACGAAGAAGGCCAACTCCAGATCGAGATCCAGAACAACCAGAGCGATGTCATGGAGGTCAGTCTGGCCCTCCCCCTCGATTGTCTCTATATCCCCCGTAAGTGTCCCAATGGGCGGGACGCGCATGTGACCTGGAAGTTCTGTCCTTGGTCGGGGGAGAAATTGCCGGAGTGATCGTGGGGACGAAAATCCGAAATCCGAAATCCGAAATCCGAAATCCGAAATCCGAAATCCGAAAT
>JBHIXE010000027.1:0-7874 GCA_041984905.1 Verrucomicrobiales bacterium
AATCGGGCAAATCTACGGGGAACGACCGGCTGAGGCTTAAGGGGATGGACGAGGAAATCTTGAAACAGATCTTTACCGCGGCGGGCATTTTACTGCTCGTTCTGGTGATTTTTCCCCTGTACCGGGTAATCGTGGGCCCCACAGCGATCGACCGGATTGTGGCGGTGAACGTGATCGGCACCAAGACCGCCGTGCTGCTCGTGATCATCGGGGAAATCCATGGGCGCGTGGACATGTTTATCGATTTCGCCCTGGCCTATGCCATGCTGAACTTCATCGGATCCATCGCCGCCGCGCGCTACTTCTTCAAGGTGCGCAAGGTATCCACCCACATCGAGGAGGGACCGGCCCATGAACATTAATTGGACCACTCCTCTTTTGGCCGCATCGGAACCCACGGCGCCGAACGGGAATGTGGAGATGGTGCTCGCCATCACTGGAGTGGTGATGATTGCCATTGGCCTCTTCATGTTCGTCGGAGGCGCGATTGGCCTGGTGCGTTTCCCGGATTTCTACTCGCGAATGCATGCCGCGGGTAAGGGCGACACCCTTTCCACCATGCTCATTATCGGCGGGTTTGCCGTGTATCACGTCTGTGACGTGATCCATGCCGTGGGTCATGACGATTGGTACAAGCCCGTGATTGTGATCGTGAAACTCGTCGGCGTTTCCCTCTTCATCATGCTGACCAGTCCCACCAGCACCCATGCGTTGATGGAAGCGGGTTATGAGGACGGAATCGACCCGCAGGTGGTGAAAGACGAACTCAAAGAGGCTAAGGAGGCCCAGAACCAAGCCGAATGACGACGATGCTATATCTTGCCAAACTGGACATCTACAGTCTGAACATCGTCATCCTGATCTTCCTGGTGGTGACGGCCATCATTTCGCTTCAGGTCAAAGATCTGCTGGCGGCCTCGATGATCTTTGGCGTGTATAGCTTCTTGATGTGCCTGCTTTGGGCGGGCATGAGCGCGGTGGACGTGGCCTTTACGGAAGCGGCCGTGGGCGCGGGCGTGAGTGCGGTGTTCCTGATCGCCACCGTCTTTAACACCAACCGGAATTCCTCCGACTAGATCATGCGCTTCTTTGGACTTCTGGCTGTATTGATCACTGGAGCGCTGCTGATCGTGGCGACCTCCGACCTTCCCAGTTGGGGCGACCCCCAATCTCCCGCGAACGACTCCGGCGTCGCCCGGCATTACATCACCAAGATTGATGAGGAGACCCACGTGCCCAACCTGGTAACCGCGGTCCTGGCGGATTACCGGGGCTACGATACCCTTTTTGAGACGGTGGTGATCTTCACTGCCGGAATTGCGATCATGGCGATCCTGCGGGGATTGCCAGCCCCACTGCGCACGCGGGATGAAGAGATGGATGACGATATCATCCGCATCACCTGCCGGCTGCTGACCCCGATTATCCAGGTGTTCGCCCTCTATGTTCTGGCACACGGTCACTACAGCCCGGGCGGCGGATTCCAGGGAGGAGTGATCATGGGCTCCAGCTTCATTCTGCTGGCTCTAGCCTATGACCTTCGTACGGCGCTCCACCGATTCTCCGAGGGGAAGTTCATCATTGTGGGGGCCTTGGGGATTATCCTGTATGGAGGCTTCGGGATTGCTTCCATGATTCTGGGCGGCAACCTCCTGGAATACGCAGCCCTCGACTCTATCCTGCCAGGTGATCCTATCATGGCGCGTTATCACAGTATGCTGGGCGTAGAAATTGGAGTGATGCTCACGGTGAGCGCCATCATGTTCGCCATCTACGCAAACCTATCGACCCGGGGAGCCTTCGAGAAAGGGCTCTAATCCCTGCTAAGCACGCGCATGGAAGCCGCCACGGAAATCATCTTCAAGCATTTCAACTTCTGGGTCTACGTGATCCTGATGATGATTGGGCTCTACGCCATGATCACCAAGAACAACCTGATCAAGAAGCTGATCGGGATGTCGATTTTCCAGACGGCGATCATTCTCTTCTTTGTGTCTCTGGGCGTGAAGACTACGGGCGGGATACCGATTCTGGAGCATCACGGTCATCACGGTGAAACCGAGCATGTGGCGGAAGCCCATGACATGGTGAAGGACGAGTCTGGCGTGCATGAGGAAGTTCATCCTGAAGAAACCGTGGATATCGATTCCTACGCCAACCCCTTGCCGCACGTACTGATGCTGACAGCCATCGTCGTCGGGGTCGCCACCCTGGGAGTGGCACTGGCGATTTGCCAGTTTATCTACAAGGGCTACGGAACCCTGGAAGAAAACGAGATCCTGGAAAAGATTCGCGAAGCCCACCATGGTTGAACAGCTCCCTGCCCTAGTCATTGTTACTCCGCTGTTTGCCGCGCTCCTGGTGACGTTGCTGGGGCTGAAGTTCCCGGCGACTTCCTACGTGATCGCTCTCCTGGCTCAACTCGCCACCCTCGTCGCCACCGTGGCTCTGTTCCGTCAGGTGCTGGATTCTCCGGACGGGATGATTACCTATTTTCTCGGCGGGCTGGCGCCTGCATCCGGAGAAGGATACACGAATGTCCCCATTGGGATCCACCTGGGCATCGATACCCTCAACGGCCTGGTCCTCATCGTGATCGCCGCCGTGGTTTTCCTCACCACGATCTATTCTTTCTCGGATATCCCCAAGACGGTTCCGGAAAAAGCGCCCCAGTTCTACTCCTTGTTGCTGCTCCTCACCACGGGCCTGCTGGGCATGACCAGCACCGCGGACGCCTTCAACGTTTTCGTCTTGTTGGAAGTCTCTTCCCTGACCAGTTACGCGCTGATTGCCATGGGGCCTTCCCGGCGCTGCTCCATGGCGGCGTTCAACTATGTCATCATGGGAACGATCGGCGCCTCCTTCTTCCTGCTGGGAGTGGGATATCTCTTCGCGAAGACAGGCACGCTGAACATGCAGGAGATTCACGCGACCTTAAACGCGGTGGAGGGCATCAAGAACTCCAAGACGGTCATTGTGGCCTTCATGTTCATCATGCTGGGCTTCTGGATCAAGATGGCGCTGTTTCCCCTCCACGGCTGGTTGCCCAACGCCTATACCTACAGCATCTGTTCCAGTTCGGCCGCCTTGGCCCCGCTCGTCACCAAGGTATCGATCTACGTGATGATCCGGATGATCATTACGGTGTTCGGCGTCGACTTCACCTTTCCGGAGGGCGTGAACGCATTCCTGGACCCAAAAGTCGCTTCCCAAACGGTGGTCTGGCTTGCAGTGGCATCCATTATTGCCGGGTCATTTCTGGCACTTCGACAAACCCGGCTCAAACGGATGCTCTGTTATCTGATTGTGGCCGAGGTCGGCTACATGGTGGGTGGCGTCTGGCTGGCTAACGACTGGGGCATGGTGGGTGCTGCCTATCACATCATTAGTGATGCCTTCATGACACTCTGCCTCTTCCTGGCTGCCGGGATCTTCTTCCGTCAATGCGGAGATTACACCATCGCGAGCCTGGATAGTGCTGCGGCGAAAAAGATGCCCTATACCATGGCAGGTTTTGTCTGCGGCGCCCTGGCCATGATTGGCGTCCCACCTACCTGCGGGTTCTTCAGCAAGTGGTATCTCATCCGGGGCGGGATCGAGTCCGGCCACTGGGGATACGTCGTGGCTCTACTCATCTCCAGCCTCATCAACGCCATTCTCTTCTTCCGGGTGATCGAGGTGATCTACTTCGGACAAAAGCCGGTCGAGGTTCATGCGCATGACGAGCATGACCACGACGATCACGCCCGCGATCATGGACACCGGGAGAAGCTCGGCTTCGGTCACTTCGCATTGTTTGCCTCCGCCGCCAGCCTCTTTGTGATTGGAATCTTCAATACTCAGATCGTGGCCTGGCTGCAGCGGTCCTTACCTTCCATTGGGAACTGACGCATGGAAACCGTAACCAGTAATCTACCGTTATGGGCCTGCCTCTGTTCGCTGCTGGCGGTGCCGCCCATTGTGATCTTTGGACGCATCCCCAACATGCGGGAGTTCTTCACCTTCGTGGCTGGATTCGCCAAGCTGGCCCTGGTGCTGAAGATGCTGCCCATGGTAATGGAGGGCAAGATCCTGGAGTGCACCCTCTTCCAACTCAGCACCAATGTGGCGCTGGAGTTCCGAGTGGACGCCCTGGGCATTCTCTTTGCTCTGGTCGCATCCAGCTTGTGGATCCCCACTTCACTCTATTCGATCGGCTACATGCGCGGGCTCAAGGAGCATTCGCAGACCCGCTTCGTGGCCTTCTTTGCCGTCTCCCTCTTTGCGACGCTCGGCGTCGCTTTCGCCGGTAATCTGCTGACGCTCTACGTCTTCTATGAAGTGCTTTCCCTGGCGACCTTCCCCCTGGTAACGCATCACCAGGATAAAGAGGCCAGAGGCGGCGGCCGCGTCTACCTCTCTCATCTGCTGGGCACTTCCATTGGGTTTGCCTTGCCAGCCCTGATCTTCTGTTATGCCAAGACCGGCAATCTGGAGTTCTCTCCGGAAGGATTCCTGTCACAGGACATCCAGGATCCCATGACGGTGACGGTGCTCCTGCTGCTCTTCCTCTTTGGATTCGCCAAGAACGGCCTGATGCCTTTCCACTCCTGGCTGCCGAACGCCATGGTGGCGCCAACACCCGTTTCCGCCCTGCTCCATGCCGTGGCCGTGGTGAAGGTTGGCGTCTTCTGCATCCTGCGTGTGATTACCGGTGTCTTCGGCGTGGACATGATGCAGGAGTACGACCTGGGAACCATCGTGGCGTGGATCGCGGGCTTCACCGTGATCGTCTCCTCACTCATTGCCCTCTCTCAGAACAACCTGAAGCGGCGGCTCGCTTTCTCTACGATCGGTCAGCTTAGCTACATTATCCTGGGCGCTTCCATCCTGACGACCCACGCGCTGAATGGTTCCATGATGCACATTGCCATGCACGCTTATGGCAAGATCACCCTCTTCTTCTGTGCAGGCGCCATCTTTGTCGCCACGGGGAAGAAATATATCAGCCAGCTCAACGGAATGGGCCGCAAGATGCCCTTCACCTTTGCCGCATTCACCATCGGCGCCATCAGCGTGACCGGGCTTCCACCCACCGGCGGGATGTGGAGCAAGATCTACCTCATCCTGGGGGCGGCCGATGCCGGGCAGATTGCGATCATCTGCGTTTACCTGGTCAGCTCCGTACTGAACGCTGCGTACTTTTTCCCCATCATTTATTCCGCTTTCTTCCGGCCACCCGCTAAAGAAGATGACAAGCCGGGACTGCGCGAAGCTTCGCCAGCCTGCGTTATCCCACTTTGTTTTACAGCGCTGGGTTCCCTCCTGCTGTTCTTCTTCCCGGGCATTCTGCTGGATCTGGCCAACCTGATGACCTCCCCACCTGCCACCCCATGAAAATGGATAAATCACCACTCCTGGTTACCCAGAAGATCTCCTACCGTCCCGTGGGAAAGTATCCTGGCGTGTCCACCTTGGTGACCGTGGGACTGGGCATTTATCTACTCATTATCTTTCTCTTTACGCCGGACCCGGTCGTGCCGCATCACGACGACAAGGGACACGATTCTCATTCCAAACCTGAGGCCAAGCATGAACAAACCGAAAAGGCGCACTGAGACCCCAGGCTGGTTCGATAAGCACCAGAATATCAAGCTGATCCAGTTCGGCCTGTTCGGTGGCTGTGTACTGCTCTTCCTGGCAGATATCGTCCTGCATCTCAAGGGGCTGAAGGAGCATGCCTACTTCAAGTGGGAAGAATGGCCCCTCTTCTATGCCGCCTTTGGTTTCGTGGCCACCACCGTATTGGCCCTCGGCGCCAAGTTCATTCTGCGCCCTCTCGTGAAACGGGATGAAGACCTTTATGATCGATGACTGAGCTATTCCCTGCCATCCCTCCATTTCTGATCTTTTTCCTGGGAGCGTTGCTCGTTCCGCTGGTGCGGGGACCGCTGCGTCAACTGGTCGCCCTGGCTGTGCCTGTCTTTGCCTTCATCAACTATTTCCAGATCCAGCCCGGCATCCATTGGCAGGTGGATCTCTTGAGCTTCGAACTGGTCCTGGGACGAGCGGACAAGTGGAGCATGCTCTTCCTCAATATCTTCACGCTTCTGTCCCTGGTCGGCATTATCTATATCATCAAGGATAACAAGGCCCTGGATCTCTCGGCAGGGCTGCTCTATGCCGGCTCCGCCATGGGCGTGGTCATGGCGGGAGATCTGCTCGCGCTCTTTCTCTTCTGGGAAATGCTCACCGTGGGAGGCGCTCTGTGTCTTGTGACCCGAGGCACTGCCAAGTCCACCGCGGCGGCGTTTCGCTATGCCGTCATCCACGTTCTGGGCGGCGTGGTGCTCCTGGCCGGAATTCTCCTTCACTATGCGAATACCGGCAGCCTGGCCTTCGAACAGATCGACCTCGGCAGCACGGCATCCTGGCTCATCTTCATTGGGTTCGGCTTCAATTGTGCCTGGCCCATCCTTGGAGGTTGGCTCACGGATACCTACCCGGAAGCGTCCGCTGGCGGCCTCATCTTCATGGCCACCTTCACCACCAAGTCGGCTGTCTACGTCCTCGCCCGGACTTTCCCGGGACAAGAGGAGTTGCTCTGGATTGGCGTGATCATGGCCGTGGTGACCTTGTTCTATGCGGTGATCGAGAACGATCTGCGCCGCGTGCTTGCCTACTGCCTGATCAACCAGGTGGGATTCATGGTCATCGGGATCGGTCTGGGAACGGATCTCTCCCTGAACGGTGTCGCCGCCCATGCCTATTGCCACATCCTCTACAAGGCGCTGCTCTTCATGTCCGTGGGCGCCGTGCTCTATACGACCGGCAAAACCAAAGCGACCGAGCTCGGCGGTCTTTGGAAAAGCATGCCCTGGACCTGTCTCTTCTGTGTCCTCGGCACCTTGAGCATTTCCTTCCCCTTCTTCTGCGGGTTTGTCAGCAAATCCATGATCCTGAGCGCTGCGGCCAAAGGTGCGGAAGCCCACCCGGAATACATCTATATCTGGCTGGCTCTGCTCTTTGCCTCGGCAGGCGTCTTCCAGCAAGCGGGGGTCAAGGTGACCTTCTTCGCGTTCTTCTCGCAGGACTCCGGCATTCGCTGCAAAGAAGCGCCCTTCAATATGCTCCTGGCCATGTCCATCGTGGCCGTGGTCTGCATCGTGGTCGGTGTCGCGCCCAACCTCTTCCTCTATCCCATGCTTCCCACGGAAGCGACCTATCAGCCCTACACGGTGGCGCACGTTTTTGACCAGATCAGCCTGCTCTTCTACGCCACTCTGGCCTTCGCCTTGCTCTTGCTGGCGGGCCGATACCCGGAGGAAAAACTCGCCACCAATGTGGATGTCGACTGGCTCTACCGGCGTGGCGGCAAGGCCTTCTACTGGGTCATGGACAAGGGACTCAACGGTCTCAACGATGGGCTCGCCAAAGGCGTGGGCGGCATCATCAATGGCGTGAAATCCGTGCCTCGCTGGACGCCGTTCATTCTCGCCAGCTGCCTCCTTGCTCCCTATTGGATTCTCGTGAAGCGCCTCAACAAGAGTGAACTCCGGGGCCGTTTCGACAATCTCGAGACCCAGACCTCCACTGGCACCTGGCCCATCGGCGTGACCGCCTGTTTCGCGGTTCTCCTGCTGGCGATTCTCTTCCTCACCTAGTCGGCTGACCGGACACCAGCCCTGCTATCATGTTTACGGGAATCGTCGAACGCTGCGCTCAAGTCGCCTCCCTGGAATCCGTCCAGACAGGAGCCCGGCTCCAACTGGATCTCCACGAGATCGCCGCCGAACTCGAGTTGGGAGAAAGCGTCGCCGTCAACGGCTGCTGCCTCACCGTGGCGGAACTCGAATCCAACGGCACGGTCCACTTTGATCTCCTCGCGGAAACCC
>JBHIXE010000027.1:7884-22878 GCA_041984905.1 Verrucomicrobiales bacterium
CGAGTCCACGACCGGCTCAGTGGTCACTTCGTCCAGGGACACGTCGATGCCCGCGCCGAAGTGCTCGCGCTGGAACCTCAGGGCCAGGACCACATGTTCACCATCGCTCTGCCCCCGGAGTTCGCGCGTTACACGATCTACAAAGGCAGTATCACCGTCGACGGCATGAGTCTCACCATTGCCGAACTCCTCGACGACCGGTTCACCATCTGGATCACTCCTCATACCTACCAGGTCACCAATCTGCGCCATCGTCAGCCCGGCCAATTCGTAAACCTGGAGTTCGACATGCTCGCCAAATACCTGGAGCGGCTGACTTCCGGCAAGGCGGAGTAGCAGCGGAGCCTCCACCCGTATGCCGGAGCGCGAGCGTCCCCGCTCGCCAGCGGACGAAGTGAGCGGAAGTTGGAGGGAAGCGCTCCGTTCCCACCGGTGAACCCTGTGTTGCGGAGATGTCGCTCCGCTACTCCAACCAACCTTCCCCCTCCCAATCACCTCTCCCCCGAAGGACGAAAAACTTCAAATAAACAGACAGGTCTGTCTGTTTGCGAGCGACACACTCCTGAGCACTCCGCTGCTCATTCATTAACCAACAACAAACCATCCAAACACACGCAATCGATATGAAGTCGCATCACCTGCTCCTCACCCTCGGTATCGTCGGCCTTATTGCCCTCGCCATCAGCCCCCTCGCCTCAGGCGACAGCTACAAGGAAACCGCCAACATCAACGTCTCCGGCAAGAGCGGCATCGCCGTGGCTGGTTTCGATCCCGTCGCCTTCTTCACCCTGAGTGAACCCACGCACGGCGATCCCGGCATTGCTGCCCAATACGAAGGCGCGACCTACTTCTTCGCCAATGAAGAGCACAAGCAACTCTTCGAGGGCGATCCCAAGAAGTACGCCCCGCAATACGGCGGCTACTGCGCCTACGGAGTCGCGGTCGGAGCCCTCTTCCCCGTCGACATCAGCACCTGGCAGATCCACGAGGGCAAGCTCTACCTCAACCTGAACCCCGCCATCCTGGATCTCTTCAACCAGGACATCGACAGCCACATCGAAAAGGCGGAGCAAAACTGGCCCAAGCTGTAGGCTGACTATCCTGAACCGACCCACGAACTACGTCGCGCGAGGGCACCCAGGTGGGTGTCCTCGCTGCGTTCGTGGACAGAATATCGCTGCACTTCGGCAAGCGGGCGTCGGATCATGTTCTGCTACCTCCACTCCAGCCGCCCACCATTCGTGAGCGCCGCCACGACCTGCTTCTCGACGCGCCAGAGGACGTCGTTGTGCTCCGCGCCTTTCACCTCGTGGAGCGCCACCGCCTCAGGATGGGCGACGGCGAGCTTGCGGGCCATGACGATGGGGACAGTTCCGTCGTGATCGCCGTGGATGATCTGGACTTTGGACTCGCCCTTTCGCTGCTCGACCCAACGAGCCAGGGCGTCTTCGTTGTCGTAGTGATGGCGCAGCATCTTAGCGAAGACGGGGCCGACGACTTTCGCGGCCATGTGGGCCATGCTGGTGAAAGGAGCTAACAGGATGACCGTCTGCAGTTGGTAGCGTGCGGCGGTTTCCATGGCTACGGCAGCGCCGAGGGAGAAGCCCATGGTGGCGCTATGCTGGAGCAGGTCTTCGCGAGATCGCTCGAAGCGGGCTGCGACCTGGTCGATGAGTTGATCGACGGCGGTATGGATGGCTTGAGGACTGGTGCGGCCCTCGCAATAGCCGTAGCCGGGGTAATCCATCAGGATATAGGCGTCCGGGGACCGCTCGGTCTGGCTGAGAATGGGTACCCAGTCCAGGGCCAGCGAGCCATTCCCGTTGAAGAGAAACCAGAAGCGCTCCGGCGGCCGCTCGGGATCGACGTCGAGGAAAGCCACCTGGCGCGTACCATCTTTCGCGATGTATTCCAGCTGACTGAGCAGTCGCATCCAGGGACCGTATTCCGCCGTGTAGGCCCGCGGATGATAGATCATCGCACCGCCACCGGTCATGATGGCACGAGGGAGCAGGAGCCCAATTTCTTTGAGCACGTGCAGCGGGCTGGGAGGCGCGGGATCGAGATCCATCGGGACGGGCAGGTCGTTCGGTCAGACCATCAGGTTGGAACGTTCCCGGTCAACCCTGTGCTTTGGATCGCACCCGATAGCTGCAGCGGGCTCCAGAGTCATACATGTGTTCCTCGCGATCCACCTCAACGTCCGCCCCAAGTATTTCGCGAAACAACGTGAGTTCCTGATCGCAGAACTGGCGGCATTGCTGGGCCGCCTGGGAAATGGGGCAATGGCTCTCGATAAAGAGAAAGGAGCCATCGGCCTGGGGCGCGATCTGAGCCATGAACCCCTCCTCATTGCGAAGTTCCACAAGCCGGGTGAGCCGGGCATCCAGCGGTACCGCACGAGAGGTCTTCTCAAGGTAATTGGAACGCTTCTCCAGCGCATAACATTCCACAATCTGGTTGAGCCCGTCATCTCCCACCACGCGACTGGTCGACTCCAGAAAGTCGGCCAGGAGTTGGCCGTGGGCATCGGCAAAGTAGGCGTCCGCCTTGGGCGTAGCTCTCCAGAGCTTAGCCGGCCGGCCCATGGGGCGAGCTTCCAGTTGATGGGAAACCAGTCCGCGTTCCTCCAGCACGTAGAGATGCTGTCGCACGGCGGTTGGCGTGACCTCTAGAGACTCGGCCAAGGCAGTGGCATCTGCCGGTCCGCTCCGCTTCAGTTCCTGCAGAACGAGGGCGGGCGCAGCATCGAGAGTGGCTTGCTCGGAGGACGTCACGAGTCAGGAGTTTCCCTCAGGATAGGGCGCGTGTCCACCAATCCAAGGGAAAAGGCCAAGCACTGCGCGAGGAATCCAAGGTCATGACGATTGAGAACTGCCGACTGGCAGGATCCCAGGAACCCAAATGACTGCCTGTCGACTCATGACAGACGGGCAAACTCCCTGTCAATGTCATTGGAGGGTTGCAATCAATCCAGCTTGGTACATGGGATTGGCATTCAGCTTGCTACTACACAAAAGCTGAACCACTCACTCCCAAATCACGCGCACTTTCATAAGGATCAACTTTACAAAGTCCACCTGCGTAGATTTGTTGTACCGACCACCAAACCTGAGTTCACCCATGGCAGACAAAGACGAAAAGTATTCCGACAACGTAGCGGGAGCCTATTATGTCGATGAACAGTGCATCGACTGCGACCTGTGCCGTGAAACCGCACCGGACAACTTCACCCGGAACGATGACGGGGGGCACAGCTATGTCTACAGTCAGCCTAAGACTGACGAAGAAAGGGCACTCTGCGAGGAAGCGATGGAAGGCTGCCCCGTGGAAGCGATTGGAGACGACGGCGAGGATTGATCCTCGCATCCGCATTTGAACGATCCCCCAGGCCGGCAACCCCGGTCAGGGGAGTTCGATACTGGCGACGGCCATTGCGGCCATCCCTTCCTGACGTCCCAGGAATCCCATCTTCTCATTGGTCGTGGCTTTGATGCCGACCTGCTCGATGGTAACGCCCAGGGCTTCCGCGATGTTGCTCTGCATCTTCTCGACGTAAGGCCGGATCTTTGGCTTCTCGGCGATCAGCGTGGAATCAATGTTGTTGATGGTCGCGCCCTTCTCGCGCGCGAGATGAGCGCACTTCTTGAGGATCTCCAAGCTGTTGATGCCTTCAATGGAGGGATCCGTGGGGGGAAAGTAGTAGCCGATATCCGGCAATCCCAAAGCGCCCAGCAGCGCGTCTGCGATGGCGTGAGCGAGGACGTCCGCATCCGAGTGTCCCTGCAGTCCGCGATCATGATCGAAGCGGACGCCACCGAGCACGAGTGGCCGGCCTTCCACGAGTTGATGCACGTCGTAACCGATTCCGACCCGATTCATAGATCCAGTTCGTTGATGGGAAGATTCCCGTTGGAAGAAACCACCCCAAACTTGTCCAGCTTCTCCCCTTTCAGCTCACCTCGAACGACACTACCTCCGGCGCGTTGAATGAGGAGCTCGCCCGCCGCGATATCCCAGAGGCTCACGGCTTCCTCAATGTAGGCATCAAGACGGCCACAGGCGATGTAGGCCATTCCCAGAGCCGCGCTGCCCAGCATCCGTGTCTTGCGCACCTTGAAAGCAATGCGCTTGAAGCGCTCGATCCCCGCTTCCATCCCTTCGCCGGTCTTGGAGAATCCCACCGTGATCACGGCCTGTTCCCAGGTGTTCCGGTCACTCACGGAAATGGGTTCTCCGTTCCGCATCGACGGTTGATCCGGGGCAACGGTGAACAGTTCATCCCGCATGGGGTCATAGACGACTCCCACAATGGTCTCTCCGCGATGCTGCAGGGCGATGGAGACGCAAAAGTGCGGGATCCCGAAGTAGAAATTCACCGTGCCGTCGATGGGATCCACCACCCAGCGATATTCGCTGTCTGGGTTTCCCTCATCCGTGCCTTCTTCCTCTCCCAGGATGGAATGATCCGGATGAGCCTTGAGGATGATCTCGCTAATCAGCCGCTGGCTGCGCACGTCCAGCTCGATCTTGATATCGTGCTCCTCGAGCACATTGACCTTCAGGTCCGACTCATAATTGTCCCGGATCAGAGCGCCGGCCTGTTTGGCGGCGTCTACTGCGGTGTCCAAAAAACTACTCATGATGCTTTGGCTTCCCCCTTGGCGGCCTTTACGAGGCCTTCAATAACGTGGATCAACTGGCGCGCAAGCTCAGACTTGGGCGCCTTGGTCAGGGGTTGCACCTCTCCCGAGGCGAAAAACAGGACGATCTCGTTGGAAGCGGAATCAAAGCCGATATCCTTGCGGCTCACGTCATTGGCCACGATAAGGTCGCACTTTTTGCGTTCCAACTTGCCGATCGCGTATTCGGCCAGTTTCTCCGTCTCAGCGGCAAACCCGACCAGGACTCCCGTGAACCCAAAGGCACTGCGGCAACTCCCCAGAATATCCTCGGTGCGTTCCAGGGCAATGACCGGCGCTTCGTCCTGCGTCTTCTTCATCTTCTGGTCGTGGAACTCGACGGGGCGATAATCGGAGACTGCCGCACTGAGGATCGCGACATCGGCGAGGCCGATCCGTTTCTCCACGGCCTCATACATTTGCCTCGCGGTTTCCACACTGACGGTTTCCACGAGTGGCGAAGAAGGGGGCGGAATGGCGACCGGGCCTGTCACCAGATCCACCTCGTATCCGGATTCACTGGCGGCCTCGGCAATGGCATAGCCCATTCTTCCCGAACTGCGATTGCTGATGAAACGCACCGGATCGATCGGTTCACGAGTTGGGCCTGCGGTAATGAGAATTCTCAAAATGGGATCACTCTGGCAATCCTCCCAACTTGCCAATGGGAATTCGGCGCGCAACTGACGATTCTGCCGATTTTTGGTGCAAGCCCCTGCTTGTCTGGCCTCGAGCTTCCGTCTAAATGCAGGCATGTCCTCCCCGTTGTTCGCCCCATTCCAGATCTTTGGCGTGGCCCACTTGTTGACCCTGCTTCTCACAGGACTCGCGAGTTGGGGAGCGATCCGGCACGCCCACACCCAGCGATCATCGAACTCGATTGGCTGGCTCTCCTGGACCCTGGGCATCCTGCTGCTGCTCACCTGGCCGGCCAAGATCTGGGGCTACTACGCCGCCGACCCGGCCACTCCGACTCCCTTGCCGATGCATATGTGCGACTGGGCGGCCTTCCTCTGCGTCGGTGCGATGTGGCTGCGTAAGCAATGGATGGCAGAATTGGCCTACTTCTGGGGTATTGGTGGAACCTTTCAGGGACTGGTCACGCCCAACCTGGCCTATGCCTTCCCGCACCCCATGTTTCTATCTTTCTTCATGCTGCACAGCGGCGTGGTGATCGCGGCGCTCTACACGGTGTTGGGACTCGGGATGCGCCCCCGGCGCAATTCCTTCGTACTGGCCTGGGCGGCCTTGCATGTCTACATGGTGGTGGCCATTGGCGTGAACTCCATCACCGGGGAAAACTTTGGGTTCTTGAGAGCCAAGCCTGATGCGGGCTCCCTCTTCGATCTGCTGGGGCCCTGGCCTTGGTACATCCTGGCGTTGGAGCCCGTGGTTCTCCTCATCTTTGGGCTGCTCTATCTTCCCTTTCTGAGAGAAAACCTGCGCCGAAACTAAAGGTTTCCCCCATTCCAACGTCTAACCTTCGGGAAAGAAGCAGAAATTATCCCTTCGCTTTTGGGAAATTCCTGCGATGGTAGACCCCGTTCGCCCAAGGGAAACCCTCTCTATTCTGCTTCGATTTTTCACCCAACTTTGAAGCAGGGCGACTGAATGAAGAATCCTATATGGCTAAAGATAAAGAAAACTGCTTACAACTGGAAGGCAAAATCCACTCGGTCCTCCCAGGGACCATGTTTCGTGTAGAGCTGGAAAACGGTCACGTAGTCCTGGCTCACATTTCTGGCAAGATGCGCAAACGGTTCATCCGCCTCGTGGCTGGCGACCGGGTCAAGATCGAGATGTCGCCCTATGACCGCGACAAAGCTCGTATCGTGTATCGTCTGGGCTGAGTTCCCTGTTTTTTGCTTCCTCTTCTTGAGGCAACTCTTCGCTCCTGCAATCGTAGCCTGCAGTAATGAGCGACTCTTCTGATCCACCTTCAGGCTCTCCCAGCCCTGAAGATATCGACACGTCTTCGGCACGCTACCTGCCCTATCCGGCCTCGACCCAGAGTCCCCGGATTCTGCCCACGGATCTCACCACGTTCAAATCTCGTGGAATCGGCAAGGTGGAACGTCACTTTCAGCAGAAGCTCCAGGAAATGCACGAGCAGTACCTGGAGATGGTGGACCAGTTCAATTGGAACAAACTGGTCTACGAAGCCAAGTTCGGCTTTGAGCCCACCATCGGCGAGACCTATCACCTCTACGAACTCAGCGAGGGCACCACGCTCTCCATGATCCCGCCGGAGAAGTGGCGCTCCAAGAAGTGGATTGGCTCGTTTCGGCTCAACGCGGACGGGCAGTGGCAGCTGATTGAGCGCGCCGAGTAAGGCCGGTGGTTTTCAGTAAACAGTTCGACAGTGAACAGTCGGATGGGCTTCGCGACCGTGGTGGTTTGAGTCGAGTTATACCAGTGTGAACCCATTCAGCCCCACCACTACGTGGCTGACAGGGCGACGGAATGCTGTCCGTGGGTTCCCTGACGGTCACCCACGGCTATTCATGGTTTCGGCGCTCCGCGCCGCTGTTCATTGTTCCCAAGCAGTGTTACCCATGTCCTGCGGTAAGAATGTTACCTATGTCCTGTTTGCACCACCGTTCACCGTTCACCGTTCACCGTTCACCGTTCACCGTTCACCGTTGATTTCGGATTTCGGATTTCGGATTTCGGATTTCGAAATTGCTTCACCCAAACAACCGCGTCACCGGCTGCCCCTTGTCCACCACGGTAAAGGGCCGCATGGAGGGCGAGTAGAGCACGTGATCCAGCGGCAGACCGAGAGCATAGGCAACGGTAGCGTTGAAGTCCGGGATGGTGACCTTGTTCTCGGTCACTTTGCCGCCCCTTTCGTCCGTGGCACCCCAGACTTGTCCCCCTCGAATGCCGCCACCGGCGAGCATGCAGGAGAACGCCTGTGGATGGTGATCCCGGCCTTCATTCTGATTGATCTCGGGCGTCCGGCCGAATTCCGTGGCCAGCACGACCAAGGTTTCCTGGAGCATTCCCCGGCGATCCAGGTCATCGAGCAGAGTCGAGAGGGCCTGGTCGAGTTCTTCCGCTTTCTCTGGCAGATTCACAAAGTTCCCGGTGTGGGTGTCCCACCCTCCAGAGGTCACTTCGATGAAGCGCACGCCGTGTTCGGCGAGACGGCGCGCCAGGAGCACCCCCTGCCCGAAGTTGTTTTTGCCATAGCGCTCCCGCAGAGCTTCCGGCTCCTGGGAAATATCAAAGGCGGCGAGGTCGGCGCTGCGCATCAGCTGGAGCGCATCGTCATACATATCCGTATAGGCCCGGACGTTGCGCTGGTTGTAGCGGCGCACGAATTCCGAATCCAGTTTGGAGGCCAGTTCGACATGTTCGCGGAACACTTCCGGATCGGAGAGCCGGGGCAAGGGTGCGCTGTTCTGGAGCCCCCCTCCCGGATCGTTGATCATGAGCGGCTGCAGCTTCGACTCGAAGAACCCGGAGCCCGGATGCTGACTATCGTTGCCGATCACCACATTGCCTGGCAATGAAGGGTTGGCCTTGGGCTGAAACTTGAGCAACCAGGCGCCCATCGCGGGGTGGCGAATGGAGGAACGCAACTCGTAGCTGGTGTGCATCATGTAGTTGCCCTGCTTGTGCGCCCCTTGCGTGGAACTCATGGAGCGAATCAGCGCGATCTTGTCGGCCCGTCTCGCCAATTGCGGCATGTATTCGCCCAGGCGGATGCCGTCGACCTTGGAGTTGATGGTCTTGGTGGGGCCCATGGCTTCATTCCCCGCTTTGGGATCCAGGGTGTCCAAGTGACTCATCCCGCCACTCATGTAGAGGTAGATGACGCGCTTGGCGGTCGCGACCTGCTTCAGCGGAGAGGCTCCCTCCCCAGCGGCGAGGACATTGCCACTGAAGAGCATGGAAGCGGGCAAGGTAGAGACCCCCAACAGTGCCTTGGCAGCGCCGGAGACAAAAAGGCGACGGGTTAATTCGTCAGAAGAATTCAGCAGAGGTTTCATACGGGGAAACGAAAAAAGATTGGAGGAGGTTCAGCGGATTCTTACTGGATGAAGAGAAACTGACGGGTGTTGAAGAGCGTCCACATGACCCGATAAGCACCGGCAACTCCGTCCTGCTGAATGATCGGAAGGAGCAATTGGCGCTCCTCGGTCGTGGGGAACCGGCTCATCATGCTGAGATACACGGTATCCAGCTTCTCATTGGGACTCTTGTCTGCCCGCAGGTTGCGGGTCATCACGGAATACTGAGCCATCAGAACGTTGGAGACACTGCCGTTCAACAGAGCCAACGCCTGGGTGATGGAAGCCTGGTCATTAGCATTCTCAATGAGTTCCCGGTCGGACTGACCGAACTCTCTCAGGAAGTGCCCATTCGGTGCCGGAGACTGAATGTCAGAGGCCCGGATATACCGCTGGCGAAGCCGGTCAAAGCTCCGGTAGATGTCCTTGTCCCGTTTGTCCTTGATGCCCCAGGCCTTTTTCTCGGCCGTCTTCTGGGCGGCCTGCTTTTCTTCCAGCGCTTGGTAGTCGGGAGCCAGAACCGCATCGACCAGGTTCTCGATGTAGTCGCTGCCGCCGTAGCCGACATTTCGCGAATCGTCCATCATCATGGAGCCACCGCCCAGGAGTTCTCTCTTGGTGTCTACCAGCTCATCCATCTCCTGAAGGAAGGAATCGCTCACCTTGGGCTGAGTCGAGGCGACCAACTCGGCTTGCTGGTTCAAACCACGCCGATACACAATCGCCGCGATGGCTTCATCCAGCTTCCGGCGGGCCTGCGAACCTTCCTTCTGAGCCGCCCGGAGCAGTTCCAGATCACCCGTCTCGCGCGCCTCGGCGACTTTCTTCTGGGTTTCCTCCAGTTCTGACGCAAGACCCCGCTGCACTTCAGCGATCTTCAGACCGACTTCCAGCATCTCTTCGGGGGACAAATCATACACGCCCTTCGCCGTCCACTTGACCCGGGTGATCAACCGCTTGCGATGCAGAGCGGAGCGTTCGTCCGGCTGATCCGGGTTGTCCACGATCATGGCCACCACGGAATCCCAGATCTGCTCAGCGGTCATCCGGCGCAAGACCGGCCCCGGAAAGTGATAGGTTGCGCCCAATTCCACTTCTTCGGTGGAAGCCTCCCGTTGATAGGTATCGCTCAGGAAGATCATCCGCATGAACTTCTTCATGTCGTAGTTCATGGCGATCATGCGCTTCTCCAGGAACTGCATCAGTTCCGGATTGGACGCCTCCGTGCTGGCCTTGAAATCGTCCACCGGCTCGATCAATCCGAGCCCCATCGCCTTCTTCCAAAGCCGGTTGGCGATCACCGTAGTAAACCGTTCGTTTTCCGGGGAGGTGATCCAGTCCGCGAAGCTGTGGATCGGCATTTCCCCCTTCTTTACCTGGGCGGCTTCCCCAAAGGGCACACTGGCTTCCACCACCGCCTTGGGTTTCGCATCCGAGTACTGATAGTCGTGAGGCAAACGCAGACCGCGATCGACCTCGAACACGTTGTTGAAGCGGACGGGCTTGAGGATCTCGCTGAAAGCGCGGCTCAGATCCTGACGTTCCTCGGCACTATCCCCTCCCTGCTTGCGGTAGAGCACCAAGGCATCCCTGGCATTGGGATACTGATTGGATGTCTGCATGCCATAGGTGAAGGCTGCCATCTGGTAGTAGTCCATCTGGGTCCATTCATCAAAGGGGTGATCGTGGCACTGAGCGCAGACGATCTGGGTGCCCAGGAAGAGCTGGCTGGTCATGGCAAGGTTATCCAGGCTCATGCCGTAATCACGGATGTAGTAGCCCACCGCCCCATTGTCCCAGGTCGAGCCACTTGCGGTGAGGAGTTCCTTCACCATCACATCGTAAGGCTTGTTTTGCTGAAGGGATTCCCGGATCCAGTTCTGGTAAGCGGCGCCTGCTGCCTGGCTGTTCCCTGCCCCGGACAGCTGCGTCTTGGCCCGCAAGAGATCGGACCAGTAATTGAAGAAGTGGCTCACATAACCCTCGGAATCGAGCAGCTCATCCACCAGCACCGTGCGCTTGTTCTTGGCGTTGCTGTTGAGGAAGGTGAGAGTTTCCTCCTTGGTGGGAACCCTGCCAATGATGTCCAGGTAAATACGCCGGACAAAGACTTCATCCGAAGTCATGGGGTTGGGCTTGACCTCGTGCCGGGCGTAACCCGCCTCTACCAATTGGTCGATGCGTTGGCTCGCGGAGAGCCTGGGCGCCTCGTCGGTCTTCTTGGGTGCCCCGGAGAGAACGGCGGGAGTGAGCAGCGCAAAGGCCGCACAGAGGGAGAGACGGATGATCATGCTAACCTTAGATATGTCCCCAATCGGTGAGATGTTTTGTGTTTTTGTTCAAAAAAATTGTCAGGGCGGCGTCTATTAATCACTGACAGCCGACCTTCTATAGAACCGTCCCGATAAGATTGAGTTTCGGGCCGTCGCATGATATGTTCCCCAACGCCCCCGAGCGGGCAGAAACCGCTACGATACTGAGATGCAATTTATTGTCTACGTCCTGCAATTCTTCGGGACCCTACTGCTCGTTCTCCTCGTCTTTAACCTCATCATCCTGGTTCACGAACTCGGACACTTCCTCGCGGCCAAGTGGCGGGGCCTGAAAATCGAGAAATTCCAGATCTGGTTCGGACGCGCCATTTGGAAGAAGGAGATCGATGGCGTGCAATGGGGCATTGGCTCCATCCCTGCAGGTGGTTTCGTGGCTCTCCCTCAAATGGCCCCGATGGAAATGCTGGAGGGCGCTTCTGAGGGCAAGTATGAGGATCTGCCCGAGGTGAAGCCCCTGGACAAGATCATTGTGGCTGCCGCTGGTCCGCTTTTCAGCTTTGGTCTGGCGATCTTCTTCGCCTTCATCGTTTGGGGTATTGGCTACCCCGAGAGCGCCACGGATAATTCCACCACGATCGGTTATGTGGGCGAAGGCACTCCTGCTGCTGAAGCCGGTCTTCTTCCCGGCGATGAGATCCTGGAAGTGGACAACAAGCCCGTTCAGAGTTTCCACGGGATGGTCGATAGCGTGACCTGGAATGTGGTCAGCAGCGAAGGCGATACGATTGATTTCAAGGTCATCCGGGATGGCAGTGAGATGGTGATTCCGGTGGAACCTCGGATTCTGGATGAAGCTTGGAAGAAGCAGAACGCCGTGGCGCGCTGGTTCCAGCGTCCTCCAACCCGCAAAGTCGGAATTGCCCCGATGGAATCCCGGATTCGCGTGGGTGAAATCCAATAGCCCAGCTGAAATGGCGGGCC
The DNA here is from genome assembly GCA_041984905.1 of Verrucomicrobiales bacterium. Lineage (GTDB taxonomy): Bacteria > Verrucomicrobiota > Verrucomicrobiia > Verrucomicrobiales > DEV007 > JBHIXE01. The sequence continues at coordinate 19,840 of JBHIXE010000027.1, forward strand.
TTCAGGTGGGCGACTATCTCGTGGCCATGAATGGGCAACCGCTCATCAGCTCCATGTCCCTGGAACTCGAAGCCCGAGAGAACCTGGATCAGGAAGTCACCTTCACGGTGGAACATGCCGATGGCACGGTCGAAGACATGGTGGTGACGCCGCGAATGCCGGAAAAAGAGGGCACGCTTCCCGAGCCCTTCACGGTGATTGGCGTCTTCTACGGGAGCAAAGACCCGATCCGGGATGGGTTGACCCGTTCCGTGCACCCCACTCCGGTCGCGCAGATTACCCAGACTTTCCGGGTGATGTACAACACCATTTCCAAGGTCGCGAGCCCCAACTCCGACCTCAGCATCAAGCACTTGAGCGGCCCCGTGGGCATCATCAATCTCTACTACCGCCTCTTCAACAATCCGGAAGGCTGGAAGCTGGTGCTCTGGTTCAGTGTGATCCTGAACGTCAACCTGGCGATTCTGAACATGCTGCCCCTACCCGTGCTTGATGGCGGCCACATCGTCATGTCCCTGGTGGAGATGGTGCGTGGCGAGCCGATCAGCCCAGCCATCCAAGGGCATCTCACCCAGGGTTTCGCGCTGCTGCTGATGAGCTTCATGCTCTTTGTCACAGTCTTCGACTCGGGAGATGTGTTTAAACAGAATCAAAAGTACGAGCCCTGGCAGTATGAGCCCGTTGAGGCCGCGCCTTAGCGCCCTTTCACCCTCCTGGTGGCCAGTTCTTCTGTGCGGTCTACTCTTCTGGTCGGCCTCGGTCGACTTAGCTCGTTCCGAGCCGCAGCTTGACGCCTCGACTCGGCAAGCCCTGGCGGAGTTCGTAAACGTGGAGAAGGCGGTGCCCGGGATCATTGTGGACCTGCGATACGCCACCGAAGACAACGTCTTTGGCCGCAAGTTCTACCCATCGACCCAGTGTTTCCTCCATCGGGAGGTCGCCAGGAAGCTGGCCCTGGTTCAGGCGGACCTGGAAAAGGAGGGACTCGGCCTCAAGATCTGGGATGGATTCCGCCCTCTGGCCATCCAGCGGGAGCTTTGGAAGTTCAAACCGGATCCCCGTTACGTGGCCGATCCCGCTGAAGGTTCCCGTCACAACCGGGGAGCAGCGGTCGATGTGACCTTGGTCGATGGCGAGGGCGCTGAGCTAGAGATGCCGACTCCCTACGACACCTTTGGCCCCGAAGCCCACGCCCGATCCATCAAGGTCACCGAGGAGGTCGCCACCCATCGCAAGCTTCTGCAGGACGTCATGATCCGGCACGGATTCGAGATTCTGGATACGGAATGGTGGCACTTCGACGCCGCAGGCTGGGAAGCGTATCCCATCCTGGACGTCACCTATGAGCAACTCCTGGAGGTGACGGGAGAAAACTGAATCGCACGATCGTCACGGTACGCCTCGATTGCTCAACTTGATCTGATCCATCAAATCGGGCATGGTGGCTCGAGCGTAACACCCGTTGCCATGTCTTCGACACTTCCTCTCTCCTACTGCGACTCCCTTTTCCGCTATCAGCGCCGGGAAACCCGGGAGGTGCGAGTCGGTCATGTCGGCATCGGGGGCGATAATCCCATCCGCGTCCAGTCGATGCTCACCTCCGATACGCGCGACACGGAGGCCTGTATCCAGGAAGCTCTCGGGCTGGTTGAGGCGGGCTGCGAAATCGTCCGGATCACGGCCCAAACTCGCAAGTACGCGGAGAACCTGGAGCACATCAAAGCGGGGCTGCTCGCCAAAGGCTGCGATGTCCCCGTGGTCGCGGATATCCACTTCAAGCCGGACGCCGCCATGGAGGCAGCCAAATGGGTCGAGAAAGTGCGGGTCAATCCCGGGAATTTCGTCGACAAGAAGAAGTTCGAGATTCGCGAGTACACCGATGCACAATATGGGGAAGAACTCGCCCGGATCGAGGATGGATTCGTTCCCCTGGTGGAACTTTGTAAGGAACGCAACGTCGCCATGCGGATCGGGACCAATCACGGTTCCCTGAGTGATCGCATCATGAATCGCTACGGCGATACGCCCCTCGGCATGGTCGAGAGCGCCCTGGAATTTGCCCGCATCGCGCGGGGTCAGGACTATCACAACTTCCTGTTCTCCATGAAGGCGAGCAATCCCAAGGTCATGATCGAGGCCTATCGCCTCCTGGTGGCTCGCTTGCGGGAACTGGGCCCGGACTGGAACTATCCGCTGCACCTCGGCGTGACCGAAGCCGGTGATGGTGAGGATGGCCGGATCAAGAGCGCGATTGGCATTGGTTCCCTGCTCAATGACGGCATCGGTGAGACCATTCGCGTGTCTCTCACGGAAGACGCGGTTTTTGAGATTCCCGTGGCCCGCGCCATGATTGATACCCTGACCAGCGATGCCCGGGAGGCCACGCCTCTGGACGACTTTGTGCCGGTCTCCTACAACCCCTTCACCTACGAGCGTCGCAAGACCGAACTTTTGAAGATTGGCGGAGTTCCGCTCGGTGGTGAAGAAACCATCCGCGTGGTGGTCTCCCAAAAGCAGCGCGAATTTCTCGAACCTCGCCTCAGTAAGCTGGGCGATTTTCAGCCAGAGATCGTCTATGAAGAGTCCGGAGTGATTGAGGTGGATCCCCGCGATTCCGATGCCATCGCCAGGATCAATGAGGGTCCGACGGTCCTGGTCACCATTCCCAATCACCTGGGTCTGGCGATTGCTCCGGCATTCCGCCTGCTCGCGGCTCGCCTGGATATCCGTCATCCCATTCTGCTGAAGGACACTCTGGACCCGGCGACCGATCCGAATGTCGATCCCCTGCCGGCCATGCTTCGCGCGGGCGCCAACATCGGTTCCCTGCTTTGTGATGGCATTGGTGACGCGATTCAGATTCAGGGTGATGCCGCTCCTGGCGCCGCGATTCGGCTGGCTTACAATGTGCTCCAGGCCGCTGGGGCTCGCATCTTCAAGACGGACTACGTCGCCTGCCCCTCTTGTGGCCGGACCCTCTTCAATCTGCAGACCACAACTCAGAAGATCCGCCAGGCTACAGGACACCTCAAAGGCGTG
>JBHIXE010000027.1:22888-23206 GCA_041984905.1 Verrucomicrobiales bacterium
TCGCCGTGATGGGTTGCATCGTCAATGGCCCGGGCGAGATGGCCGATGCGGACTTCGGCTACGTCGGCGGAGCGCCTGGCAAGATCAATCTCTACGTCGGCAAGCAACCCGTGAAGTTCAACATTCCCGAGGATGAAGCCGTCGACCGGCTCATCGATCTCATCAAGGAACACGATCGCTGGGTCGAGCCGAAGGCCGAGCCAGTGGAAGCGTGAGGGTCAGGATCGAAACTTGTAGTTTCGAGGTAGAACCCTAGTCTCGTGAGGTGCCCTATCGTGGACTGATCCTGAAACTCTTGATCTGGCCTGGAAGCCTCGT
>JBHIXE010000028.1:0-256 GCA_041984905.1 Verrucomicrobiales bacterium
CCTGCTGGAACACATGCTCTTCAATGGTACGGAGCGCCGTAATTCCCAGGAAATCCCGGAAGCGGTCCAGGCGGTTGGGGGGTACATCAATGCCTACACTTCCTTTGACCGGACCGTCTACTGGATCGAGACACCGCCGGAAGGCTTTGAGACCTGTGCCGATGTTCTCGGAGACATGGTCTTTCATTCCACCTTGCCCAAGGCGGAGTATATCAAGGAGTTGGACGTGATCCGCCGGGAGATGGCGATGGGGGAC
>JBHIXE010000028.1:266-5543 GCA_041984905.1 Verrucomicrobiales bacterium
ACGGAGTTCAATAGCAATACCGAGACCACGCATCGGGGGGCACGTACAAGCCCGCTATCCCGTGATTGGTCACCGGCAGGTGTTCGATAAGATCACGCATGAGGATCTGCTCACCTACTACGGGCGCCGCTACGTGCCGAACAACGTCTTCGTGGTCATTGCCGGTCCCGTGGAGGCGGATACCGCCGAGGACGTCATCGCCAAGGCCATGGGCAAAGCGGAACGCACCGCCTTGCCGCCCTCCATCCGGCCGATCGAACCGCGTCAGCAGGGACCGCGGGTGGTTCACCGTGAGGGAAGCACCCAGCACACCCAATTGCGGATGACCTGGCACGCACCCGGGGCGACCCATCCCGATACGGGGCCACTGGATATCCTTTCCACCATCCTGGGCTATGGTCGCAGTTCCCGGCTCTATCAGCGGATCCGGGAAACGGGCATCGCTCACTCCGTCGCGGCGCATCTCTATGCCATGTCGGACGTAGGGCTTTTTGCCGTGACTGCGGAAGTGGATCCGGAGAAGCGGGAAGAATGCGAGGCGGAGATCCTCAAGATGATCGAGGAAGTGCGTCGTGAAGAGGTCACCCAGGCGGAACTGGAGAAAGCCGTGAAGATCGCGCTGAGCGATTCGCTCTCCGGCCTCACCACCACCCGGGGAATTGCCTCGGACATCGGTTCCAGTTGGCTTCTCACGGGACATCCGGAGTTCACCAGCACCCTGGTGGCGCAGATTCAAAAGATCACGCCCGAGCAAATCCGCCAGGCAGCGCAGCGCTATCTGGATCCCACCGCCGTCAACATCGTGTCCCTGAACCCCACCGGCAGCCTGAAAGCGGCGGAGAAATCCAAGGCGGGGGCGCGTTCTCACAAGACGGATCGCATTGAGCTATCCAATGGGGCCACGCTTCTGGTGAGAGCGGATAGCCGGTTGCCCCTCGTGACCGTGCACGGTGTGTTCCGGGCTGGTTTGCTGGCGGAGACGCCTCAAACGAATGGCATCACCCGGCTTTTCTCGAAGCTTCTGACGCGGGACACCAAGTCACGCAGCAGCAGTGAGGTCGCAGACTTCATCGAGTCGATCGGCGGGGATTTCTCCAGTTTCTCCGGCTACAACAGCTTTGGGCTGAATGCGGAGACCATGTCCTCGGATTGGAAGTCCGCCATGGAAGTCTTCGCCGAGGGACTGACCGCGGCTGCCTTTGTGGAGAGCACCGTGGATCGCGAGCAGGAGAGCCAGATCGCCGCTATCAAATCCGAGCAGGACCGTCCCATGACCGTTGCCATGCAACTCATGCGAGGGGCACTCTTCCCGGATCACGCCTACCAGATGCCGATCGCTGGGGATGCAGAAACGGTGAGTGCGATCACCCGGGCAAACCTGGAGGAGTATAGCCAGGCCAATATCATGGGCAGCAACTCCGTGATTGCCGTCTATGGAGACGTGAATCCGAACGAGGTTCAGGATTATGCCGAGTCTCTCTTGAGTGGCATTCCCCGTGGAGAGCGCCGTTTCAACGATTCTCCTTTGGTCACCGCGCTCCAAGAGACGGTTCGCGTGGAGTCCAAGCACAAGAAGGAACAGGCCATCGTGATTGCGGCCTTCCCGACCGAGGGTTTGCGGGGACCGGACGCCTTGGCCTATGAGCTCATCGATGAAGCCTGCAGCGATATGAGTTCACGCTACTATCGCAAGATTCGCGAAGAACTCGGGGCCGCCTACATGGTGGGCACCAGCCGGTTCCTCGGCTTCTGCGGGGGCGCCTTCTTCTTCTACGTGGCCACGGCCCCAGAACAAGCCGGCATCGTGGAAGCGGCGCTGATGGAAGAAGTGGCGCACCTTGCCCAGAATGGGCTGAGCGAATCGGAACTGGCGAGTTCCAAGCAGGCCTGGCTCGGTGGTCAGAAAAACCAGCTGCAAAGCCTCGCCGCCCAGGCTCGCGTCCATGCCATGGACGAGCTCTACGACTTTGGCTGGGATCACTGCGAGCAAACGCCCCGCATGGTCGAGCAGATCACCCGGGAAGAGATTCAGGCGGTGGCGCAGCGGACCTTTGAGGAGAGGCCTCATGTGATCGTGCGGCTGGAACCTTAGGTCAGTGAACCGTGCGACCGTGAACGGTTAACAGTCGAGGGCCTCGACGCGAGAAACGCCGTGACGGTGAAGGAGAAAAAACACTGAAAAAGGCGGACAGTCGAAACCGTCCGCCTTTTCAGCAAGAAGAAGAGAGTCAGCTTGGTAAAGTCTTAAGGAATCGCCAGGACTTCACCGACCTTGATGATATCGGAGGAAAGCCCGTTGGCAGCCTTGATGGCGTCGACCGTGGTATTGTGGCGGCGGCTGATGGCAAACAAGGTGTCGCCAGGAGCCACGGTGTGGCTGCCTCCGTGCATGGGAGCCGGAGCATAGGTCTCCGCACCTGCGTATTGAGGAGCGCTGTAGGCCGGAGCCTGAGACTGGTAGACCGGAGCACTGTTGTAAGCCGGAGGCGTGTAACCGCCGCTGGACTGGTAAGAAGGATAATCAGAAGCACTCTCGCCAGGACCGGGCTCGTATGCACCGATCTTTACCGGAGCAGTCTCGGAGTCGTAGTCGTAAACGGGGTAGGTGGGGCTATCGGCAAAACTGGGTTGCTCGACAGTTTGGCAGCCGTTCATTGTCAGAACGGCAAGGGTCAGAAGGGACAGACTGGTTAAAGGTTTCATGGAGATCATGGGAATCGGTTCTGAGGTTCAGACTTCGAATTACCATAATTTAAATAAATTCACGTTGTTTGTAAATCAGAGAACATAAGTTTTGTTGATTTTCCTGCATTCAAGAGCGCTTCCAGGCGTTTCTTGATTGCGCATCGTCCTCCTCCGAATTTCATTTCCCTGTTATGAAACTCTGGTTGGCCCTGTTCACTGCCTGGGCCCTCATTCCCATCCTCAGCGCCGAGATCAATACTCGCGGCGGAAAGATCGAACTGGAGCTTGTCCCAGAGGTAGAGAGCATCGTGCCTGGACAACCCTTCTCGGTGGCGCTTCATCTCAAGCATGAACCCGGCTGGCATTCCTACTGGTCGCACCCTGGGTTGGTCGGGGTTCCCACCTCGCTGGATTGGGATTTGCCAGCAGGATTTCAGGCGGGCCCGATTCAATGGCCGACCCCGGAACGGGTCCAGATGCTCACCATCAATGCTTACGGCTACAAGCGGGAGGTCCTGCTCATGGTGGAAATCACGCCTCCGGCTGATCTAAAAGCCGGGACCGAAGTGACCTTGAAGGCCAAGAGCGCGTGGATGACCTGTTCTCGCAGTTGTCACCCTGGCTATGGCGATTTCTCCCTGACGCTCCCCGTGGATGAGAAGGGCAGCGAACCGGATTGGAATCTCGATTGGCGGTCTCGCTTTGAAGCGGAGCGGGAGACTTTGCCGCGCGCGCTGACAGGTTGGCAGACTTCTGTTTCTCGAGACGGACAGGGCAACATCCTGCTCACATTGAAGCCGGAAGGCGAGGGCTCCATTCCCAAGCAGGCGGAGGTCTACGTCTTCGCCCAGAACCAACTGGTGGACTCGGATTCTCCCCAAGAGGTGCGGCATCTGGAAGATGGCGGCGTGGAGGTGACTTTAGCCTCTATGGAGGTGTCGACTTCTCAGCAATCGGACACCTTTGCGGCGCTCGTCTACGTATCGACCGGGTGGCCGCAGAATGAGGGCGACAAATACGCGGAAATCGAGGCGAAGTGGTAGGTGATGAAGCGAAGGAAAGGGAAGAAGTTTGGTCGCAAGCGCGGGCATTCACCCCTGTGTGAAGTCCGGGAATCCTCCATTCACCAGCGCGGCTTGTTCGCGACTCAGTATATCCCTGCGGAAACGCAGATTATTGAGTATGTCGGGGAACGGATTACCAAGGAAGAGTCGGATATCCGTGGAGAGAAGCAGTTCGAGCATGGACAGAACACCGGGGACGCCAGCGTCTATCTCTTCACCCTGAACGATGACTGGGATATTGATGGCAATTTCCCCTGGAACGATGCCCGGCTCATCAATCACAGCTGCGATCCCAACTGTGAGGCCTACGTGAACGAGGACGAGACCCAGATTTGGATCTGGTCGCTGAAAGACATTCAGGAAGGCGAGGAGCTGCTCTTCAACTACGGTTTCGATATGGAGAGTTACCAGGATCATCCCTGTCGCTGCGGGAGTGAGCGCTGCGTGGGGTACATTCTCGCGGAGGAGTATTGGCCGCAGTTGGAGAAGGGGAGTCAGTAGACAGTGCGACAGTGCGACAGTGCGACAGTGCGACAGTGCGACAGTGCGACAGTGCGACAGTGCGACAGTGCGACAGTGCGACAGTGCGACAGTGCGACAGTGCATGACCGGATCTGACTGTTCACTGACCCACTGTTTACGGTTCACTGCTCACTGGAAACACGCCACGCTGGGCACTGCGTGGCCAAATAACCATCAGCAGTCTCTCCCTCCTCCAAACCGCCCTCAGGCGCTTGGATCACCAGGAAGAGGAGGCGTTCCGTTTCCGACGTATTGCGCAGTCCTCGGGCAGCCGCTTTGTCGACGCGAACGGCGCTGCCTTCTCGGATCTCGACCACTTCGTTATCGATCTGGAATTGTCCCTCGCCTCTGAGGACCAGATAGACCTCCTCATTCTCACGATGGCAATGAAGGAAAGGGGTGGCTTGTAGCGGCTTGAACTCATTGAGGGAGATTTCGAGACCTGTCATTTTCAGCGGAGCTTTGAGGAAGACTTTGCCCTGAGTCTCCAAATGGGTTCCTGCGCCAAAGGTGTATTGGGAAAGCTCGGCCAAGGCGCCGGCATGGAAGAGGGAATACGCGCTCATTTGCTTGCATTTTGAAAGCAAATAAACGCTTGTAAAGTGAAAGTGAAATTTGATGGTGGCCTCGTATGTCTGAGTCGCGCCGGTCCGATTGCCCCGTTGCCTGCACCCTGGATCTTGTGGGGGACAAGTGGACCATGCTCGTGATTCGCGACCTGGTGCTCGGCAAGACTAGATTTCGGGATTTCACGGCTTCACCGGAAGGAATCCCGACCAACATTCTCACGGAGCGTCTTCAGCGTCTGCAGGATCACGGAATTGTGGAGAAAGTTGTCGGAACTGAGCCCGGAGCCAGGCAGGCACGCTATCACCTGACGGAAAAAGGGGACGGCCTTAAGGTGGTACTGAGGGCTCTAAAGGACTGGGGGCAGAAGTACGTGCCGGATACCGTGGTCCCGGGTGAACAGTGAACAGTGAACAGTGAACAGTGAACAGTGAACAGG
>JBHIXE010000028.1:5642-22973 GCA_041984905.1 Verrucomicrobiales bacterium
GGAGACAGGGAGACAGGGAGACAGGGAGACAGGGAGACAGGGAGACAGGGAGACAGGGAGACAGTTGGCGCGGAGCGCCGGAACCATGAATAGCCGTGGTGTGACCGTTAGGGAACCCACGGACCGCGTTCCGCCCCCCCTTTTCAGCCGCGTAGTGGCGGAACTGAATCGATCCGCCCTAGAGAGCTCGTCTCAAACTACCACGACCGCGAAGCCCATCCGACTGTTCACTGTCGGACTGTCGCACTGTTTACTGAAAGCACCGCCGACTCCTCAGCCTGCTCCAAATGCACACGCATCGCATCGGCAGCACAACCGGGATTCTTGGCCCGAAGCGCCTGGAGAATGGCGAGGTGCTCCTGGATCGTCATGGTGTGAACCGCGAGCAATTCGCCCACGGTATCTCTCACAGCCGCCACGAGCGTGGCGTAGCGACGGATCTCATAGGTGAGTCGACGGTTGCCGCAGGCTTTGGCAATCGTGGCGTGAATCTCTTCGTCCAACTGCCAGCCTTCATCCACTTGGGACCCGTCCAGGAGGGCCTCGCAACCGAGGATCAGGTCTTCGAGCACCTGAGCATCGATTCGCCCGCAGGCTTTCCGGGCCGCCTCGACTTCCAGGAGCCGACGAACCTCATAGATCTCCCGCAGCTTCACTTCGCCAAAGCGGGTTACCACCGCGCCACAGTTGCGCTTGAGCTGAATGACACCGAGCCCTTCCAACTCGAGGAGCCCTTCCCGAACGGGGGTGCGGCTGACGCCCAGTTGGGCGGCCACGGCCTGCTCGGTCAATCGATCGCCTTCCCGGTATTCCCCACGAAGAATGGCCCGGAGCAATTGGTGCGCCACCACCTCCTTCCGGCCCGGAGAAGCAGAAGGTGAGGTGGAAGAACGAGCGGGAAGCGAGAGGGCAGACATGCGGTTTGTATGCAATGGAGAACAGATTGTATACAATTCTGCTTGCCGCACGCAAATTCTTTTCTTTTACTTCGAGAACCCTTGCTCTTGCTACCATGAAAACCCCTCCCCATTGCAAGCGTTTCATTCTGAGCGGCTGCCTCGTTCTGGCCTGGGCGTTCACGTTGTCTATGAAGGCGGCGGAAGTCACCATGCCGGACAAGGTCGTCTCGATCCTGGAACAGAACTGCCTGCGCTGCCACAACCCGAACATCGCGAAAGGGGAACTGGCCTTGGATACGCTGGCCAATGCGCAGCATGGGGGGAAGAAGGGCACCGCGCTTGTGCCGGGTTCACCGAAGGAGAGCTCTCTCCTGGAGCGGGTTCTATCTGGGGACATGCCGGAGGATGCGGACCCCTTACCGCCGGAGCAGGCGGAGGTCCTGAAGAAGTGGATTGAAGAAGGCGCAGCCTGGCCGGAGAAGGTGGTGCTGAGGGAACCTGCGGCGGCGGACAAGTCCTGGTGGGCCTATCAACCTCTCAAAGAGTCCGTACCCCAAGCCCATCCCAATGCGCCCGCGGCCTGGCAAAAGTCGGCGATTGATCGCTTTATCTATGAAGGCTTAGCGGAAGCGGGCCTGGAACCGAATCCTCCGGTCGACCGGCGAGACCTGATTCGCCGCGTGACCTATGACCTGATCGGGCTGCCTCCCACTCCGGAAGAAGTCGATGCCTTTGTGAATGACCCGGATCCCAAGGCCTGGGAAAGGCTGGTGGATCGATTGCTGGCCTCCCCGCACTATGGCGAGCGCTGGGGCCGGCATTGGCTGGATGTCGTTCGCTTTGGCGAAAGCAAAGGGTTCGAGCGCAACGTGATCGTCAATAACATCTGGCCCTTCCGGGATTACGTGATCGACTCGATCAACGCGGACAAACCTTTCAACCAGTTCATCATCGAGCATCTCGCGGGTGATGTGGTAGGAAAGGGCGACCCGGAGATCGAGGTCGGCACCGCTTTCCTCGTAGCCGGTCCGTACGACGATGTGGGCAACCAGGATCCCAAGCAGAAGAAGATCATCCGCGCCAATACCCTGGACGACACCATTACGGCGACCGGGTCCGCGTTTCTGGGGCTCACCGTAAACTGTGCCAAGTGCCACGATCACAAGTTCGATCCCATCGCCCAGGAAGACTACTACCATCTAAGAGCGGCCTTTGAAGGTGTTGAGCAAGGCGAGAGGGTCTTGGCCGCGCCGGAAGAAGTAGCGGCTTACAAAGCGGCGACCGATCCCCTGAAGGCGGAAGAAGCCGCGCTCAAGGCGGAGATCGCGAAGATCGAGAAGGCGATTGTGGATCGCGCGGCCCAGGATGAAGCGCGTTATCTGACCAAGGTGACTCGGCCCAAGGTCGATCGCACTGGAACCGTGGACGAGTTCGCGCCAGTGAAGGCAAAGATCGTACGGTTGACCGCGTTGACGAATGACCTGGATCCCAATTCGCGCTCATTCCGCATGGACGAGTTTGAGGTCTGGACCGCTGAGGACGAGCCGCGCAATGTGGCGCTCGCTTCGAACGGCGGAGTCGCCGAAGCCGAAGTCGTGGGGCGAGCCGTGGAAGACACCGCGGAGAATGCCGACAACGCCTATGGCGCCAAGCTGGTCAATGATGGCAAGTTCGGCAAACGCTGGTTTGGATCCAAGAGCCTCACCTTGCATCTCGCCAAACCGGAGCGCATCAACAAGGTCGTGTTTTCCAGCGATCGACCCGCGGAGCTGCCGACCCACGGCAAGATGGTCTTTGTGGGCGAATACATTCTGGAGGTCAGTGAGGATGGCAAGACCTGGACTCAGGTGGCGCAATCCTGGGATCGCAAGCCGATCAACGACCGCTTCCTGAAGGAGCGCTATCTGCGTTTTGCCACGAGCGATGAGGAGCGGGCTCAACTCGCGGAGTTGCGCAAGCAGGTGGACATCGTGGGTGGGAAACTGCGGAAGATCGCTCCGCTGGAACGCGTCTGGGCAGGCAAGTTCGTTCAACCTAAGGAGGCCACTTTCCTCGCCATTGGGGGAGATCCGAACAAGCCGGCGGAAGCGGTTGTCCCCGCCAGCCTCAGCACCCTGGAAGAGAGGGTGCCGAGCTACCAGTTGGCCGGCGATGCATCCGAAGCGACGCGCCGCTATGAACTGGCCAAATGGCTGGTGCACGAAGACAATCCGCTCACTCCGCGCGTCCTGGCCAACCGGGTCTGGCATTACCATTTCGGCACAGGAATCGTGAATACGCCCTCCGACTTTGGCTACATGGGCGGCAAGCCCAGTCATCCCAAATTGCTCGACTATCTGGCTCTCCGTCTGAAGGCGTACGGCTGGCGCTGGAAACCACTGCATCGGGAGATTCTCCTTTCGCAAGCCTATCAGCAGGCCGCCACGTATCGCGACAGCGCTGCCGCTGTGGATTCGGATTCCCGCCTGCTCTGGCGGTTCCCGCCTCGGCGCCTGTCCGCAGAGGAGATCCGCGATACCATGCTCATGGTGGCTGGCAAGCTGGATACCACCATGGGTGGTCCAGGGTTTCGGCTCTATCAGTTCACCCAGGACAACGTCTGCACCTACCACCCGCTGGATGAGCATGGCCCCGAAACCTGGCGACGTGCGGTGTATCATCAGAATCCTCGCGCCGCCAAGATGGATCTCCTCACGGAGTTTGATTGCCCCGATCCGGCTTTCGCAACGCCGCGTCGTGCCAGCACGATCACGCCCTTGCAGGCGCTCACGCTGATGAATCACTCCTTTACGGTGGACATGGCAGGCTACTTTGCGGAGCGCTTGAAAGCGGAATCCAGCGATCCAGCGCGGCAGGTGAGGCGCGGCTTCGAGATTGCCTATGGACGTACGCCGACTCCCGTGGAATCCGCCGCTGCACAGGACCTTTTATCGCAACACGGTCTCCTTGCCTTTGCCCGGGCGTTGTTCAACAGCAACGAACTCATCTTCCTGAACTAACCCTTTGTCCCCGCTATCTACGATGAATCCCTTCGATCAAACGCGTCGTCATTTCCTGGGGAAGATGCCTACGGCTCTTGCCGGAGTTGGTCTGACCGGACTGTTGCAGCGCGATCTGCTCGCGGGCAGGGCCATGGCGCCGGGATACCAGCCCAAGGCCAAGCGCGTGCTGCAGATCTTCTGTCCGGGGGCGGCCTCTCATGTGGATCTCTGGGAGCACAAACCGGAACTGGAGCGGATGTCCGGGAAGCCGCTGCCGGGTGAAGAGGACTTCTCCTCCTTCCAGGGAAAGAACGGCAACCTGATGAAATCGCCCTGGCCCTTCAAGCCGGTGGGGGAGTCTGGCAAGATGATCTCTTCCATGCTGCCCAACATGGCGAGGCATGTGGATGATATCGCGTTTTGTCATGGCATGTGGTCGAAGACCAACACGCATGGCCCGGGTTGTGTGTTTGTGAATACCGGCCATGAGACCGAAGGCTTTCCCTCCGCAGGCGCCTGGGTGAGCTATGCCCTGGGCACCAGCACGGAGAATCTGCCGGCTTACGTCGCGATCACGGACATCCGGGGAGAGCCGCCGAATGGCAAGGCCAACTGGTCCAACGGATTCCTGCCCGCGGAGCATCAGGCCATCATGATGAACGCCCAGCATCCGATTCGGAACCTGGAGTTGCCATCTGGAGTCTCGGCTGGGCAAGAAGCGGCGTCGCGGGATTTCCTGCGCCTGCTCAATGAGCAACACCTCGATAGAAACCCCGGCTTGAGCGAGCTCCAGGCCCGGATGCATTCCTACGAACTGGCGGCCCGCATGCAGCTGAGCGCTCCTGAGGTCAGCGATCTCGGGGCTGAGCCGGAGTCGATCCGGAAACTCTACGGTGCGGATGACTCTAATCATCTCAAGGCCGCTTATGCCAAGAACTGCATGTTGGCGCGACGCCTGTTAGAGCGCGGTGTCCGCTATGTGAATCTCTACTGCGCGTCCCGTGCCTCTGGCGTGGATGGACTCCTCAACTGGGATGCGCACAAGACCTTGAAAGGGGATTACGAACGGCATTGCCCCATCTTTGACCAACCCACGGCGGCGCTCCTCACTGATCTCAAACAGCGGGGGATGCTGGACGATACCTTAATTCTCTGGTGCACGGAATTTGGCCGGATGCCCACGCATCAGCACAACACCGTGGGCCGGGACCACAATCCGGACGCCTTCACCTGTTGGATGATGGGCGCGGGCGTGAAAGGCGGAGTCAGCTACGGCGCGACCGATCCCTTTGGTCGCCGTGCGGAAGTGAACAAGACCTCCGTCTGGGATTTCTACGCCACTGTGTTGCATCTGCTTGGGCTGAATCACGAACAGCTGACCTTCTACAACAACGGCCTCGACCGTCGCCTGACGGATGTGCATGGCAAAGTGCTGAAGAGCGTTTTGGTCTAACCTGCCCCCGCATGGTGCTCCACTCGTGCCTATATTGAAGGAGCCTAGCAGACGGGGCGCTGGGCCTTGGGCGAGTTTTTTCAGAAGTCTTCCTCCGAGATCCGGCGGGTGCTCAGATTCCCATCAATAACTTTGTAGAGGGTGACTTCATATCCTTCGACATAGTTTCCGTTTTGTTTAAAGTAAAACAACGAGTCCGCCTTGTAGTAGGCCGTTTGCGGGCCAAACAGGTGTTTGAAACCATACCACTTCTCACCGGAGGCGTATTTCACGCGGTAAGTCCCCAGAGGGACCTTCACTTCAATTGGGCTGCCACTTCGGACAAAGATGGAAGCGACGTCTTTTCCCGTAGACCAGTCCTCGAGCTTCACGAGGTAGTGCCCCCCACCATGAGATGGACGAATGAGAAATGGGGCGCTGCCTTCTAAGGTTCCACCTACAACTCCACTAGGTGGGGGAGGGAGTTCTGGCTCTTTGAAAGAACGGGTTCCGGAATCTGTCTGGCTCTTGAATGTGTTGTCCAGACTGGGGGACATCGGCTGGTTTGAGGGGTCCATTCCTTGGGACTTGAGAAACTCTTCGAACGCCAATTCCGTGGCCCTCCTGTCCGCTTGCGCGATCTGACTATGCAATTCCTGGGAACCCGGCGTCGACTTCCGCGGCGTTGGTTGCGCGTAATTTTCGTCTCGACTTTGTACGCCTGATACCGCGAGCCAGGCGAGCAACGCCACCAGACCAACAATTAATGTCCAGAAACAGCCGTTGCCTCCTGTCTGTGATTGAGATGAAGAAGACTGGTGGCGTGGGAATCTCCCGGCGCTCAAGTCTGCAGCCATTTGTTCAAAGTGAGCAGCAGTAGCTCTTCCTTTCGCTTCAGCGGCTGCCAATTCCGATTTGGAGAGTGCCAGTAGCGTTTCTGGTGGGGGCTCATTCCGGTCATAGGCACGGATGATCTCCTGAAGTTCAGCGATTTGGGCCACCCGGTGAACTCGAACTCTCCCTGTGACCGCGCGGAGTTCTGCAAGTTTTCGGTCGTAGGTCGAGACATCGGAGGTGTACCCGGGCGGTAGCAGAATTACAGCAAACGCGTTTGGGGGTGTGAGGCGGGAGTAAAAGAGTGGCTGTTCCAGCCTGATGTTCATTCCGCAGGATGGGCACTTCCGGTCGAAGAGGGATCCATCCAGCACGGCTCCTTTGAGTTCCAGATTGTCATCATCTGAGATTTTGCTCCAGACGGAGGCCGAGAATGAGGTCCCACAAGAAGGGCACTGCAGGTCGATCTTGGTGCATTGCGTAGCCATGAGTGATAGATGGGATGCCTCCAGTTCGTAGTTGTTTGTCTGGCATCTGTCGAAGAATAAAGCACAGGGTGAAGAGATTGACGAAGTGAGGTCGAAACTGTTATCGCTAAACTGGATTTCTGGTGATGCGAAAGTGGAGAAAGTGGAAGCTTCTCGGGACAGTCGGCTGCCTGTTTCTATTTGGATTGGGGGCCTATCGATGGGGGAGTAGTCAACCGCTGTTCTTCAGCGATCCCGATGCGGCGGGACGTCCCTTGAAGGATTGGGCGTGGGATCAGTTTGCCACCGACACCTATGTTGGCCCCAAGGCGGTCCCGATCAGTGAAGAAGAGTTCTTCAAGACCCACACCTTTACCTATGAAGACGATGGCGATCTCCGTCTTACCATTCCGCAAGCCAATTGGTATCGGGCCTTTCCTCCTTACGAAATCCTCGATCTAAGCGATCCAGCGGAAGAGCCGCGCCTTGTGGAAATGGATGCTCTTGCGATTACTTGGATGACGCCGGAAGACAAGCTTCTCCGCTACGGTTACGAAAGCCAGTTTCGTCACTACGGCTCGGCTGGCGATCTGATTGAAGATCCGGCGGACCCTCGAATCAGTCTGTTATCTCCCGGATTAACTCGGGTGTTTCGTCCTTCGTATTGCCCAACCCTGGCGCTGCAGTTTCGCCACGATCTCCCGAGCCTGGAGCTCCAGCATTTTCATCTCTTCGACACACGGTCCCAGGCAAGAGTGGGGAGCCGGTTTCATGGGCCGATCAAGAAAGTCCGCCCCAATGCCTTTGCCGGAGAATCCCGTCTCCTCACCTGGAAACGGAAGGAGATCCTGGCTGCGGTCGACCTGGCATATGGAAGACGAACCTCTCATGTGATCCAGCCTGTTGCTGGTGCGGAGTGTTCCCACAATGGGATTACCTGCCGTCTGCTCCATCTGGAGCCGCGAGAACTCTTGGAGGGCGGTTCCAGGAATACCACGACCGATCCCGTGAAGTTCGAGATCAAGTTTGGTCCGGCCACAGATAAGTGCGCCCTGGTATTCTCCGCCTATCCTTACCGGGTTTCTTCCGGGATCTCCTTCAAAGTTTTCAATCAGGAAGGGAAGGTCATTCAGGCTCGTGAGATGGGCCGGTTTCACGAACTCTATATTCTCTCCTGCGATGCCCCACTGGCGGAGGTGAGTCGAATTGAGGTGAGCTTTCGGCCACACTTTCTTCGCGTGTTATGTCCGCTTGACGATCTGCCAGGATTGCCGCGGGAGAACGACCGCTTGGACAATCTGTTCGCGATGAAGGTGCCTTATGCGGTGATGAATCCAGTGGACTATGATCTGGCTTGTGGTGGTCTGGCGCAATACACGGTCTTCAACAATGGTTTACTGCTAGAATCGTACGCGAAGGCAACGACTGCGGAGTATGTGGTTTACGAGGATACGACCGTGGACAAGATGTTGAGAGATCACTTGCGGATGTCTCAGCCCGGCACCGTGATGGTCGATGATCCTCTGGAAATGGAGATTCGCTTCCAGGAGCGGTCGGGGACATGGCGGGACAAGGTGCTAGGGTGGTGGCAGAAGGTGACCCCATTCTAGCGAACCACCAATTTCCTTACTGCATTCTGTGAAAAGTAATCTTGGACTGAGAGATCTGGCGGCAGCGCGCTCGTCAGGGATGCCGTTCCTTGTCGACGTCGGGGTGATGTCCCTCATCGCTGTGGGTACGTGTTTGGGAGTGATCTATACCTTTGTGCTTCTATTCGGACTGTTCAATGGGAGAGCGTTGATGTTCCTGCTGGAGGCGCTCCGGGTGATTGGACGCAACATTGCCGTCCATGGCTCTCCCTATCTTCTGCCCGGGTGTGTTCTCCATTCGCTCGTGCTCATTCAACTCTCCCATCGCCTGGGCTACGCTGGCCGGGTTTGGGAGCTGGTGGTGCTGAGCGGTGCATTGGGGGCGGTCGTCACCGGCCTGATGACCTTCCTGGCTTTCCTTTTGACCTCCCAGGTGGAGACGGAATCCATCCGCATCCTCATCATTCTCGCCTCGTTGGGAATGTTGGCGGGCGGCGTCAGTGGCTGGCTGCTTTGCCGGCGTCAGTGTCGTCAAGCAAGCCGTGTCTTTCGAGATCAGGTTCGAGTCGCCCAAGAGGAAGGGGAGATCTCATGACCCGTGCGAGTCGTTAAACAGTTCTCCATACCCATCGCGGCCAATCTCAATCTGATGTCTCTCCAGGCATGCCGTGATCGCCAGGGTGATTTCCTCCCATTGCCCTGTCCGGAACCCGTCATCACGAAGCACCACCGCTTCCTTACCGGTTGCGAATCGCCAGCGCAGCCCATTTTTGTTTTCATGGCAGGCGGCACGCACGTCCTTCCATAGCAAGGTCGTTTTCTGAATCGGCGTGTCGATTGTGAGACTGTCTGGATCGACCTGGACCCGCCGGGCGCCCCGGTAAAAGTATCGGAAGATGTAGAGAAATGCGACCAACAGGCCGAACCCGAAACCGATCTTAGCCGACATGACCCACCCGGATCCATCCAGGAAGACCAGCATCATGACTCCTCCGATGAGGATGCCCACAACTACCGATTCTAGAATCTGATAGGTGAGGGTGGGTCGAAATTCCATGACGGTTTATGGCGTCCAAGTGATCAATTTGGCCAACAGTACATTGAATGTGCGCATCGGCGCATGAGAAAACACAGCCCCCTCTTTTCCGTGACAGCAAAGTTTCATCACCAGCATCACCGTCGTCTTCGAAGAACAGGATGGGGAGCGATGGTGGTCCTGGGACTCGGTGCCTTGCTGATGCTCGCGGGTAAGCTCTTTGAGCCGGAAGAGATCGCCACCATGATCGAGGAAGCGGACCAATTTGAAGCGGCGCATCCCGATGCGTTTCAAGAGGTGGGCGGGGTTCACGCGGCGAAACTGGGGCCAGAGGAGGCGCCTGCGACCTTCTTTCTCATCCATGGCTCGCCCGGCGATTGGCGGGCCTTCTCCCAGTATCTCAGGGATCCTGAGCTGACGGATCGCTACCAGGTCGTGGCGCCCGATCGTCCGGGCTACGGGCAAACTGGATTGGGAAAGACCATGCGCTCGCTCCAGGATCAGGCGGAAGTGCTCATTCCCTGGGCGGAAGCCAGTCCGGGCAAGCGCATCTGGGTCGGTCATTCCTTCGGCGTGCCCATCATTGCCAAGCTCGCCGTGCTGCGACCGGACCTCGTGGATGGGCTCGTCTTCGTGGCTGGCGCCATGGACGCGGAGTTAGAACCGAAGCGCTGGTTCCACCGGATCGGCGATACCTGGATTGCAAGATGGGTCCTGCCGCCAGACTGGGACGTCGCCAATCAGGAAGCGATCGCTTTCGAGCATGAGCTGGAACTCATGGAGCCGGAATGGAAGGAGATCGAGGCGCCTACCACGATCATCCATGCGACGGACGACACCCTGGCCAGCTACCAGCACGTGCCCTTCACCATGGAGCGCATGACCCAGGCCCCGGTGAAGCTCGTGAAACTGGAATCCGGCGACCACTTCATCCTTTGGAACCGCTACAACGTGATCAAGCAGGAGATGCTGGAGTTGGCAACGGCTGACTCCCAGGATGGCAGCTGAAGACGGGTTTGCTCTTGCGAGGGGAGAGGCAATTCCTTAAGAATCGGCGAATCTCCATGCATCCATCCATGCTCAGAATCGCCCTCCTGTCCTGTTTTGGCAGTGTGGTGACCTTCGAAGACTTCCGCGTGTATGTGTCCTCGCGGTAGTGAGGTCCAGGACAATGAATAAGGTGACTATGCGACTTTGGCTCGTGTCCGTCGCGACGACTGTCTTTCTGGCAGTGTTGCTCGTCGAATCTGGGTCTGGTTCGACCTACTCGATAATCGAAACGCCTCTCGGCACTGTTCTACCCACGCTGAGGGACTATTCAGCTTCAGTGGAGTGCTTCTGGTTTCGGAAAAACTTGCAGCCAGGGAACTACCGAGTCGAGGTTGCTTCCGGTAGATCCGCTCTTGGGGTTTGGCTCTTCACGACGAGCAGAAGCTATACGCAGATCTCCGTGCCACTCATTGTCTTCTGGATCGTTCCAGTAGGATTGTGGATCATCTGGATTCGTTCCTTCAGAGAGCGCTTAGAGCATTTTAATTGGAGCTGTAGCTGGTTTCGTCGCATATGAAGAGGCGCGAAGCGCTGTGTTCTTCAATAGCCGGGGCTGAGAGTTAGCGAGGCCCCGGATAGATGGTTGATTGGCTAGCCGCGCAGCGGTGGCACAGAGAAAGATCTCGCGAAAGTGGTGCCAGCGCTACGCGCCTCGTTGTTCGGGTGGCAGACCGGGGCCTTGCTTCGCTACAGCCCCGGCTAAGGAAGAACGCAGCGCTTCGCGCCTCTTCGTATGCGACGAACCCAGTTACAGCTCCACTTAAAATGCTCGATTCTAACAATTAGCTTTTAGCATTCACAGTAGCAGTGAGCTTCCAGGGCGTTCTCACGACCCAAATGCCCCAACGCTGCACAGTCGCGACATTTACAGTCGAGAAAGACAACCGCTACTAAGTGATCGACTCAGCCGTTCTCGCGCTACGATGGACCCAGACGCTCTGGACCATGCCGCAGAGGAACATGCAGATCACCACAAAGGTACCGCCGTAACTGATCAGGGGAAGCGGGATCCCTGTAATGGGCATGATCAGCAGATTCATGCCGACGTGCTGGAAGATATGCGCGAAGAACAGCGCTACGACTCCCACGATGATGAGCCTCCCCACCGGATCCTGGGTCGCCAGAGCGACATGGAGGGACTGGAATAAGAGCAGGGCAAAGCCTGCCAGCATCAAGATCGCCATTTTGAAGCCATAGATCTCCGAGAGGACGGTGTAGATGTAGTCGTTGATGGCCGTTTTTTTGGGGATGAATCCCAGATAGGTCATGCTCTGGTCATCGCGAAGCCCCTTGCCGTTCCAACCACCGGAACCCACCGCCTTGATGATGTTGGATTGGGCATAGGCGGCGCCTCGGGTATCCACCTTCTTGCCGGCGAGGATGTCCGCAAAAACCTCGATCCGTTCCTGCTGGTGGGGTTTCAGGCCAAAATAGTAGACCCAGGGAATGACCATGAGCCCAATCAGGACCACGGTCAGAATATAGCGAAAGGGGACATTGCCGACCAGGAGCATGGCTCCTGCCACTGGAATCCAGACCATGGCGGATCCCACGTCATTCTGGAGCAGGACAATCCCAAATGGAATCAGGCAGGCGATGCCGGCGAGCGAGAGTCGCAGGAAGTGGTTTCGGAAAATCGGGTGCAACTTGTGCAGGTGCCCGAGAA
The DNA here is from genome assembly GCA_041984905.1 of Verrucomicrobiales bacterium. Lineage (GTDB taxonomy): Bacteria > Verrucomicrobiota > Verrucomicrobiia > Verrucomicrobiales > DEV007 > JBHIXE01. The sequence goes on from JBHIXE010000028.1 coordinate 17,597, forward strand.
TCAGGGCCGTGACAATGATCCCGCCCGCCACGGCAATCTGGGAGGGTTGCACATTCACTCCTCCAAGGTCCAGCCAGCTGGAGTGACTTCGCACTGACTCTCCCTTGATGAGTGCCATGATCGAGAGGGTCAGTCCAAGGAGATACAGGGGCACTCCGCCCCAGAAGACCCAGCGATAGTTGATCAAGCTGGCCGCAAAGAAGAAAACCGATCCAATCGCGATCCAGACAATCTGCCGATTCCAGACATTGGCCAAGGCCGGGTCCTCCCGCATCCAGCTGGCCGCATAGATGCAAAATATTCCGAAGATGAGCAGCACGAACATATTGGCCACCAACAGCCAGTGCATACCCAGAAATTTACGGAAAAAGGGAGTCATTAACGGGGAGCTTTCTCCTCGGTTCAGGATACTTCGAAAAGCCGGTAAAGTCGACCGTTCGTTATGATCAGGCTCTCGCGATTAATAAGACGCACGGGAGAGCTCCAGCCATCGATCTCCTGATCGCAAGAGCACCAGGGTCTCATCCGGGTGATCCATGAGGAAGGGCTTGGGCAATCGCAATTGCTCGCTGGGGACAATTTCGACAGGCTGGCTGTCCACGGCCAACTGCAGGATCACGGACTCACCCTCGGACCCTCCCTTTAGGGAGGAAAGCTGGGCCTGGCCCTTGGAAAAGAGCTGGCATCGCCCCTGGGAAATGGTGGCGGTCGATCCCTCCAGAGTCACTCGTTCGGGTTTTGCCAACCGGACGGATCGGGTTGCTACTTCATTGACCCTGAGTTCGCCCCTGGCGCTCAGCGTCGCCATCGCACGATTGTCATACCTGAGGACAAGATCAGAATCCTGGGAGACATCGAGCCTCATGGTCCAGCCATCGTTGATGGAATCAGAGCTCCGGCTCATTTGGATCAGCGGATCACCATCGGTCGGAGCGCGAAGCCTCATCAGGCTTTGACCGGCCTGAACGGTTACACCTTCTCGCATTCCGCCCACCACCGTGACGGCTCCATCCGCCATCGTCTGAGCGAGTTCGTCGAGGCCCAGATTGTGCATCCGGCAGCCATAGAACTGGACATCTCTGGTGTGCTCGGTGCCGACGATCTGGCCGGTCTTGTCTGCTCCCTCGCTGTTTTCTCCATCCCAACCAGGAACCTCAAAGACCACGGAATGGAATGCGATGTTCGAGGCACGGTTCAGGCGCACGGCCACGTTGTTGTAGGTGCGGACGCAGCCACCAAAGAAGTAGTGCCCGTTGATGTCGGCATGAACGCCATCCGTTCCGCCGTCGATGAAGAGGGCACCCGAGCCCCAATCGTTTCCTTTGCGGGAGTGATGATCCTTGGAGAAGAGATTGCAGCCGTAGAACTGAGTGCCACTGAGACCAGGACCTGAAGGCTCATCCTGGCCCAGGAGCGCGACCCCATAGTCGCCGGCGAAGGAACAGTTCCAGAAGGTATTGTAATCGGGATTTGACCCCTCGCCGCGAGAGAGAAGACACAGTCCGGCACGCTTCCAATAACCGAAGATGGACACGTCTCGCAGGGTGCCTCCCGGGCTGTCATCAACCAGCAGTCCCACATCGTAATCTGCACGCTGATCCGTTTCCGGGGTGGTGGCTTTCTTACCCTCCTTCACCGTCATATCGAGGACGATCGCCAGATCGCGAATCTGGTAAGGGAGCCCAGTGGCTGTCTTCAGGCCATAGCGAAGAGATTGGAAAGCATCGGAGCGGCCGGATTCGAGGCTCTTCTTGCCCTCGCCACGAAACAGGAGTGTGGTGCCGGGGAGCTGATCCTTTAGTTCAGGCGTCAGGAAGCGCTTGTCGTCATCCCAAATGGGGAAAGTGCCCAGCTTGGGGCTGCCGTCTCCAGAGAGAATTGCGGACTCGGGCAGATCAATCCCATCCGTGAGAACATAGACGCCTGCCGGGAAGTAGACTTCACGACTTGAACTGAACGCCTTGCGAATCGCTTCCGTGTCATCAGAAAGGGCGTCGCCTTTCGCGCCGAAATCACGAACGTTGATGGGTTCGGCCAGCACAGAGAATTGGAATGCGACCAACAATCCGGGAAAGAGTAAAATGGGGCGAATAGCTAGAATGAGGTCAGGCATGCAAGGTGGGCGACACTAGCGTGAAGATGGCGAAAATGCCTACTATTGCCTTAACCGCAAGAGGGCCTTGTAGGCTTTCTTAGGTTGGCCAGCACGATCAAAAAGCAAAGGATGGTCAGTTCTTCCCGAAATCGGGAAGTCGTTGCGCCAGGAGAGTTTGTCGGTTGCTCCCCAGAACGTCACTCGCACTACTTCTGGAAACTCGAGAAACACTTTGAAGAGTTGCTCATAGCGAGTTGCCAGTTGATCACTCAGTTCCGGCGGGAGACCCTCTTGGTATGGATCCATCGTTTCATTGTAGTCGAAGTGGCTTGCAATATCGGCGGTGGGAATTGAAGAAGGATCGGGAAGGACGGTAATGTCTAGTTCTGTTATGTGAATCTCGAAATTTAATTCCGAAAAGGACTTCAGAGTGGACTGCAGTTCCTCCACTGTCGGATAGTGTAGGCCCCAATGTCCCTGCATGCCGATGCCATGGACCGGAGCACCAGATGATCGGACCTCTTGCAGAAGGCGTATTATGCCCGCTCGTTTCTCTGGCATCCACACATTGTAGTCGTTATAGAGAAGGCGAGCTGTTGGGTCGGCTTGATGGGCTAATTGGAAGGCATCGGCTACGTAATTGTCTCCAAGGATCTGGAGCCACGGGCTATCACGCCTGGAACCATCGTCTTCGATAGCTTCATTGACTACATCCCATATGTCGATTCTGCCACGATAGCGGCCGACTACAGTTGCGATATGATTTCGCAGCAGCGCATGAAGGCTGTCCCGTCCTCGTGGTGCCGCTGAATCATCACGAAAAACCCAGTCTGGGGTCTGTTGGTGCCAGACGAGAACATGGCCAACGAGTTGCAGTTGATGCTGTTCACCCCATTGGACCCAGCGATCTGGAGCGGCCCAATTGAATTTGCCTGGCTCGGGTTGTACTGCATCCCATTTGAGAAAATTCTCTGGAGTCGAGCTATTATATTCTCTTTCGCAAAGAATCCGCGTTGCTCGCTCTGAGTCGGACCAGAGAGACTCACCCACTGCAACACCAATCTTCAGTTGGGGCTGATAGGTTGAAGCGAGACTGCCGGGATCCGCCTTTGCAGTCCGCGCACCAGTAACAGTCAGAGAACAGAAAAACAAAATACACAAGAACACCGAACCAGTTCTCCTGGTACAAGTCTCTTGGCTAGGGCGTGCCATTGAGTTGGGAGGCAAGGGCATTCGATTCATCATGGGGAATTGCAGGTTCATTGTGCAAATGGATCTCCCGATTCATGGCAGTCCTAGGAATCAATCCAAACGGGCAGTGAGGAATAAGCGTGAGATTACAGCGCGCCACTCAGGGCGAGCAACTGGCGGGTGTACTCGTGCTGAGGAGCGTGGTAGAGATCGTGCGGGGTCCCGGACTCCAGAATGCGGCCCAGGCTCATCACGTGGATGTAATCGCACATATGGTCGATCACGCTGTAGTCCCGGGCCATGAAGAGCATGGAGATGTTCCAGAACTCATGCAGGTCCTTGAGCAGATCGAGGAGCCGCGCCTGGCTCACGGTATCCAGATAGCGGGAAGGATCATCGCAGATGAGAAGCTGCGGATGAATCACGAGAATCCGGGCGATGGCGAGGCGTTGCTGATCGAATAGACTCAAGTCGCGCGGGTATTTCCGCATCACCTTGGGGCTCAGCCCCACCATGCGCAGATATTCCTGCATCTTGCGGAAGCGTTCGCCGGAAGAGAGCTGGGATTGATGGATCTGGAATACTTCGTCAAAGAGACGGTTCACAGTCCAGCGCGGGTGGAACGAGTCTTTCGGGTGAGAATAGAGCAGCTGGATGTGTTTGCGAAAGCGGCGAAAGCGCCACTCCGGCATCCGTTGAAAGGGCGTTCCGTCAAAGACCATAGTGCCGCTGTGAGGCTGCAGCACTTTGAGAATCGTCAGGGCCAAGCTGCTCTTTCCGCAGCCCGTCTCGCCGGCGACACCCGTAATTCCGTCCTTCGGAACGGAGAGGCTCACGTCTTTCACGGCGGCAGAGTGGGCTTGAGTCTCCGCTCCTGAGAAGAGTCCCCGAGACTTTCGGACCACCCAGAGATTCTCCACTTCAAGCAGCGCCATCTTGGGAGGCAGTTCAGGACTGCTGGTAGAGGAAGGTCGTCAGAGGACTGGTGGGAGAGGCTTCGTCGAGCGACTCGCCGAGGCCAATCTCAAATGCGTCGCGACCCGCCTCCACGGCTTTCCGGAAGGCATCCGCCATACGAGCAGGATCGGAGGCAATCGCAATGGCGGTATTGACCAGAACTGCATCGGCTCCCATCTCCATGGCTTCCGCAGCATGGCTCGGAGCGCCCAGGCCAGCATCCACGACGACCGGCACCGTGGCCTGTTCGATGATGATCTCGATCTGCCGCTTCGCTTCGATTCCGCGGTTGGAGCCGATCGGAGATCCCAAGGGCATGACTGTTGCCGTTCCCACATCCTGCAGTCGTTTCGCGAGCACGGGATCCGCGTTGATGTAGGGCAGCACTGTGAAGCCCTCCTTCACCAATTGCTCCGCCGCGGCCAACGTTTCGACGGGATCCGGAAGGAGGAAAGTTGGATCCGGGTGGATCTCCAGCTTGACCCACTTGGGCAATCCGGCCGTCGCTGCAAGCCGAGCCAGGCGCACGGCCTCTTCGGCATTCATGGCGCCGCTCGTATTTGGAAGCAGGAGATACTTCTTGGGATCGATGAAATCGAGAATGTCGGCGAAGGGATCCGGCTTGTCAGACAGGTTGGCTCTGCGCAGGGCCACTGTCACAATCTGAGATTGCGAAGCTTCCAGGGCGTCCCGCATCAATTCGTTGGAGGCAAACTTGCCCGTGCCCACCATGAGGCGGGAATCGAAGGTGCGATCAGCAATCTGAAGCGGGGTTGCCATGGAACAATAGGGGAAGGATCGTTCAGAGACCGACGCGCCGGAACAGCTTGTCGAGCGGCAGCTGGATGCCGATGTAGAACTCGCCGAAATCGGCGTAGATGGCGCTCACTTTGTCGAAGCGCATCTGGTAAACGATGTCCTTGATCTGGAAAGTGTCGTGCGCAAAGAGGGAGACGCCCCATTCGGCATCATCCAGCCCGGTGGAACCGGTAATGAGCTGGCGCACTTTACCGGCGTAGGACCTGCCGATCCGGGCGTGACCAAGCATCAACTCCCGCCGGGTATCGAAATCCGTATCGTACCAGTTCTGACCCACGGCACGGCGCTTGTTCATGTTGTAGAAACAGAAGACGG
>JBHIXE010000029.1:0-22672 GCA_041984905.1 Verrucomicrobiales bacterium
CAACTCCAGAGCAAGGAAGTCATGAAGGAGACAGAGGCTCGCAAGAAGATTCAGCTGGAAACCCTCCAGACCCTGGTGCCGGATATGGGCAGGAATCGCCCGGACATTACCGATATCAAGCCCACCGCCGGCGTGCGCGGTCCTTCCGGCCCAGCTTCCCGCCGCATCAATCGCTAGGCGCGATTGGTGCCCATCCGTTCCCAATCCCTCTGGGCAATTTTTGCCAATTCCCAGGGTTGGGCACTCTATAGTCGCTCTAGTTGGATCGAATTACTCTAACAAAGCCTTTGCCGCAGCGGATGCTTTGGGGTAATGAAATGCGCTCCGGCGCTTGATGGTGGAAGACGACTATAAAGTCAAACTCGAGATCTTTGAAGGTCCCCTCGACCTCCTTCTCTATCTGATTAAGAAGGATGAAATCGATATCTACGAGATCTCCATCGAGCGGATCACCAAGCAGTACATGGACTACTTGGAGACCTTCAAGCTGCTGAACATCAACCTGGCAGGTGAGTTCATCGTGATGGCCTCCAACCTCATGTATCTCAAGAGCCGCAGCATGTTGCCGGTGCATTCCCAGCCACCGGAGGAAGATGCGGACGAAGAGGATCCCAAGTGGGAGCTGATCCGCCAACTCATTGAGTACAAGAAGTTCAAGGACGCCGCGGAGTTCCTGCACGACCGGGAACAAGCCGTCAGCGCCCACTTCACGAAGACGCCTGAAATTCCGGAAACCGATGATGGACCGCCCCCTCTCGATGCGGGGATCTTTGACCTGATCCAGGCCTTTCAAACCGTTCTCTCCCGGTTTGAGAAGGAGGAGACCTTTGACGAAATTGTCGATGACCGCTGGACGGTGAATGACCGGATTGGGCACCTGCTGGAAACCATTGCTCCAGGGGAGTCCATCCGGTTTTCCAAGCTGTTTGAAGCCGCCAGCAGCAAGAGCGAGGTGATCGTCACTTTCCTGGCCCTGCTGGAGCTGATGAAGTTACGCCATTTCCGGGCCGTCCAGGACCGGGCCTTGGGGGATATCGATTTGCATCGGTGTGAGAATCTGTAAGTTGGGCTCTCATCCCTTTGATCACCTGCAGCCTCTGTATGGAGCTGAACGCCATCATTGAAGCCCTGATTTTCGCCTCGCCGGAGCCGATCTCCGCCAAAGCGCTGGCTCGGTGCATTCGTGCGAAAATTGTGGGCGAACCGGAGGATGGCGAGGAGCCGGATGACAGCGCGAAGGAGCCCGCTGAGAAGAACGCGCCGAAGCCGGATCCAGCGGACGTGAATACCTATGCGCATCTCAAGGCGCCCGATGTGCTCAAGGGAATCGAGGAACTGAACGCCGCTTACGAAGAACAGGGCCGTTCGTTCCGTATTTTAGAAGGCCCCCAGGGTTGGCGCATGTATACGCTACCCGATTACGCGGACTGGATTGCGGAACTCTTCCCGGGGCAGAAACCCACCAAACTCAGTCCTCCCGCCCTGGAAACGCTGGCCATCATCGCCTACCGGCAGCCGATCACCAAAGCGGATATCGAAGCCGTGCGGGGTGTTTCCGTAGATGGAGTGCTGCAGAAGGTGATCGATCGCGGACTGGTGAAGATCGCGGGTCGCGCGACCATCCCCGGCCGTCCCCTGCTCTACGGAACCACGGAGCAGTTCATGGAGCATTTTGGGATTACCAAACTGGAGGACTTGCCGAATTCCGCCGAATTACGCAGAATCCAGTTGCCCCAGGCCGAAGAAAAGGAATCTGGTGCAAAGAAGAAGGACCGGGAACTGCCCCTGGAAGACACGGACGCGGAAGCGCCGTCCGCAGAAGAAGCGAAAGAACGGGTCGGGTCCTGGGCCAAACTGATGTCCGACTCCGGGTCGGAAGAGGAGGCCAACTCCGCCGAATAACACTACCCAGGCATGTCAAAAAAGTTGGAGAAAATCCGCCAGCAAATCGATGCAATCGATTCGCAACTGCTGCGTTTGCTCAATGAGCGGGCGGAGTTGGTGCATGAGGTGGGTCAACTCAAGAAGCAGGGCGGCTTGGAGATCTATGCGCCCGAGCGGGAGGAGAAGCTGCTCCAGGGCCTGATCGCCAAGAACGACGGCCTGCTCACGGAACGCTCCATCCGGGCCATTTATCGGGAAATCATGTCCGCCGCCCTGGCCCTGGAAGAGGATCTGAAGATCGCGTTCTTGGGACCGGAAGGCACCTGGACCCACCAGGCCGCCATCAGCAAGTTTGGCAATAGCGTGAACTATGTGCCGCAGAAGAGCCTATCCGATGTCTTTGACAAGGTGGAGCGGAAGAAGGCGGACTACGGCGTGGTCCCCATCGAGAACTCCACCGAAGGAGCGGTGAGCCACACCCTGGATTTGTTCGCGGATTCGCCACTCATGATCTGTGCCCAGATCCTTTTGCCGATCGAGAATCATCTCATGGCCAACGTTCCTTTCGAGCACGTGGCCAAGATCTACGCGCATCCCCAGGTGCTGGGACAGTGCCGCAAGTGGATTGCCGAACACTTCTCCCATGGCGAAACCATGGAGGTGTCCTCCACAGCCAAGGCGGCCGAGTTGACCAAGAGCGATCCGGAAGGTGCCGCCATTGGCGGTTCACTGCTGGCGGAGATTCACGAACTGGAGATCCTGGAACACGCCATTCAAGACGTGGCGACGGATACCACCCGTTTCCTGGTGATCGGTCACAAGACTTGCCCTCCCACCGGCAAGGACCGGACCTCCATCATGTTCAGTGTGCGGGATCAGCCGGGATCACTCTATGACGCGCTGAAGCCCTTCAACCAGTTCAAGATCAACCTGAGCAAGATCGAAAGCCGCCCCAGTGCCCGGCGTGCCTGGGAGTATTTCTTCTACGTGGACGTGGCAGCGCATTGCACCGATGAAGCGCTGATCACCGCGCTCAACGAACTGGAGAATCACTGCACCTTCACGAAGATCCTCGGAAGTTACCCGGACACCAACGAGCAGGCGGTGGCCCTTCACAACCCTTAGGAGCCGTCTCCCATTACTGGAGGAACTTCTCTTTGATGAGCTTGTCATCCCGTCGTGGCAACTCGTCGTTGCGATGACCGAAGAGCCAGGGAAACAGCTCCTCATTTTCCATCGCACGTACGTAAGTGCCGCCATGCCCTGCATCGTCGTAGGCGGTGGCCATGGTGTCTTCGGACAAGTCCTGCAGTTGCCGGAACATTTGGGGCACCACGCCACCAAATTGCATCACGACCGGATCATCCGTGCTGTAGAAGGTCCAGGTGGGGATGGCGTTCTTTCGGCTCCAGGGAGCGTAAGGAGCCTTGCTGCCTCCAGCAATCATGACTGCGGCGGCGAAGCGGTTTGGGTACGAAGTCACGAGGTGAGGAATGCCGAAGGCGCCCTGGGAATTCCCAATCAGATAGACTCGCGTGGAGTCAATGGCCTGCACATCCCGGCAGAGCCGGTCGATCAAGTCCAGCGTCTGACCGCCAGCGATGCCCAGCCGAGGCGGCGCGTTCCACCAGGTGTAATCCTCCCGGCATTGGGGAGCGAGAAAGAAGCAGGCATGCGCCCCGTTCTCACTCTCGAACAACCGGCGCACCAGCCTCATGTCAATGTGACGGCTGTTGTCTTGACCGCCTGATCCGGATCCATGGAGCCAGACGACCAGGGGCGCGCGTTCGCCCTCCCCCAATCCTTCTCGCGGTGGCCCAAATCGAAAGGGAAGCGAATCCCCATAACTGGCGGTGTAGAGGTAAGGGGCAATGCCATATTCGTCCGCGGGCGACTTGGAAGCGGCCTCGTGCACTTTCACATCGGCGATCAGAGCTGGAAGATCGATGTTGAGCGGTTCCCGGTTGTAGCTCCCCAGTTCGAGAACGGTGGACTCCCCCGCTTGGGCCTTGAGATAGGCGGCATGAATCTGCGGATGATCTGCCTTCAGCGCCTCCAGATCAAACTTATCCCAGGGAACGGCGGTGTCCTCGCCACCGTGCTGGATCTGAAGCACCAAGCCTCCGGGTAAGGCCTCTTTCACGCCTGCGAAGGGAATCGTCTTCCCGTTGGCGCCGCGAATGGGGATGGGCTCCGCCAGCAGACTGCCAGCCAGCGCAAGAAACGTGAAGAGTGCCAGAAACTTCCCAACGACGCGATCCCTGACGTTCATCGCATCAGTCTGATCTCAGACCATGCTCTTCGTCCAGTCCAGAGTGTTAGGGAGCAAACGTTGAGCGCTGGAATCGCTTTCCGGTGCGGGTTCGGATTGTTCCGGCTCAGCAGGCGCTTCCTCAAGCATTCCTGCACGACTGGCGATCCCCAGGAATCCTCCTGCTCCCACCACGATGCCGATGATGTGCATGAGAAAGGCGCCCTTGGCCATATTCCACCTGGCGAGAGCGAAGATCACGACTCCCAAGAGCGGGACAAAGAAGACCAGCAAACCCCACCAGATTCCGGCCCGGAATCCCTGAACCATGAGAATGATGAAGGCGATTGCCATGACCAGTCCACCAATTCCGGCAAGTGCCAGACTGGCAAGCCAGGTCGGTGAGTCCATTGCTTGAGAAGTTGATGATGGGTCCATAGCCTGCGTGCTCTTAGAGACGTGCCTTCACCGGAATTTAATCAAACCGTTCCCAACGAGGGAACGGTTGATTCAAAGGGGCCCTTACAAATACCGCTCGAAGCGGTCGCCCAGCCGGAAACCGGGAAGCTCCACCTGAGCGGATGTGCTGGTGGCTTCGGCTTCCGCTTCTTCGATCATCTGCTTCACCTGCGGGTCGCTGTAAACCATCACAAAGCCGGCCACCACGAGGATATTGGCGATCAGGTAGGCCAGGAATGCGCCACCGCCACGAGCCCAATTGACCAGACCATAAATCAGGGCGCCAAGTGGAGAGAGAAGCAGCACTACCAGGCCCCAGCCAACATTGGTGTTGAACCCCTTCACCACGAGGATGATCCAGGCGATGACTGCGATGAGCGAGCCAACCAACATCGCGCCGCCAGCGGCCATGAGGATTGGGGTGGGTTCGAGGTTATAAGATTGAACTTCTTCCATGTGGGTTAGCGTAATTGAAATTTTCAGAAGGGGTCAAGAAAGGGAATGACCACAATCCCGCGGTTCATTCTCTTGCCACCCACTACTTCAGGCGCCTCAAAACCGCAAGTTACAGGTCCTCCGAATTGCAGGGATTACGAGTCCTCCTCCCCGAGTAGATCTTCCAGATTGAAATGGGTATAGCGGGTGTGACTCGCCACATTCTCGCCGTCTGCATTCGCCACCCAGAAATCCAGGGTCCCGGGGGCAAAGAGCACCGACTGAATATTGGAGGTCATGCACACCGGACGGGTCATGAGTTCCCGGGCGGAATCCGCTTCAAAGGTCCCATACCCAGCTTTCACTCGCTTCACCAGTTCCTCGTAGCGATCATCCGCCGACAGCACGACGGCATCCTCCACGGCGTGAGGTAGTTGCGGATGCGTCTCGCCAGACCAGACGGTCTCAAAGATGTCTGGAGTGGCCTTGATCCCCACGGCTCGCATCGACTTGGCATCAGAGATCACGTAGTAATACTCACAAGTCCGTGGGCTACTGCGCATCAGTTCCACGGCTTCGTCAATGGTGTCGCAATTCTCCATGACTTCCCGTACTAACTGAGCCATAGGCTTGCCGTCCCAATCCCCTTCCCCGCGACCACCCATCTCGCCAATGGCGATCTGTTTCTCGTTCATGGCTGTGACGGAGCCCAGGAAACCCGCGTAACTCACGTTCACCCAGGCGTTCGCTCCTTCCGGTTTGCAGATCATGACCACGGCATTCTCCTCCAGGCCCACGCCTCGCATGTAGTCGAGGATTCGCCCGTGATACATCTGGCCGCCAAGCGTGGCTTTTCCATGCAGGGCAAAGCCGGAACAGTGAAAGAGTTCCGGGAAGAAGTTCATGAGTCGCGCCTCCTGGATGTGCATGCCGGTCGCCTGGGCCAGGGCATCCATCTCCCGGATGTGCTCGTCCCTGACAAAGGGCTGGATCCGGGATTGGGCCTCCTCGATTTCACCAATGAACCAGCGCTGCTTCTCAAACGAACTCGCTACGCCCACGCCGTAGAGAATGCGCTCGGTCATCCGCCGTACTTCATCCCCCAACAGTTGGCCGTGCTGGGTCCCCATCTCCTCCGGCGTGCCTTCCAGGAACAGCACTCGCACTCCATCGTGAAGTTCCAGCCGTCCCTTCCCGCTCCTCGCCACCAGTTCCCGTTCTCCCGTCGCGGTCCCGAGAGTTGGCGGCTTGCTCAACATCTGCTCCGGCAAGGACTTGATGCAGCGAACCAGGTGCGCCAGGGCCACCGTTTCGACGGTATGCTCCTTGGGAGCATGAAGTTCCCAGTCCTTGATATCGCCCGGATCCGCAAATCCCCAGCCGTGCAGTTGACCGGTGAATGAGGGTTGTCCGGGAAGTTCCAAGGTGACCTGGAACGCATCACCTTTGTGGGGCCAGCCCTGAACCGGAATTTCATCCAACTCCAGGCGGAGTTTGAAATCTGGCAAATCAGCCATCCGCTGACCGAGGTCGCTAGGCTCCACTTCCCACGCCCCGTTCCGGTGCTCCACGCGCAGCAAGACCGGCGCCCATTGGAGCTGGCCTCGGGTGATGGGGAGGCCCATGTCCGGCAAGTCCACCGCTTCCACAGAATCTGGGAAACCGGTAAACTTGGGCAGGTCCGCCTTGCCAATCAGCCCATACTTCTTGCTCGGCGCATGAATCCACAATTCGCCCTGATTCCGCGTGACGGTGGCTGACACCTTGTCCACCTCCGTCGTCAGTTGGAAGCGGTCGGGATACTGCAGGGAAATCTCGGCCGGAATCGTGGGTGAGACCGCACCAGGCTTCACTAAGAGCGAGACATCCAGTCGCTCGCCATCCTGATAGCGATCGTAGATTTGGAGCAGCAGATCTCCAGCCTTGCGGGATTCCCAGGAAGTTAGCACCTGGTTCCAGGTGAGCCATCCTCCCATGATCAGGATCACACAGGTGAGAACGATCCAGCGCATGGAGCGGACGGAAAGGAAGGGGGCCTTCGGCTGCATGGCAGGATTCTCTCTCTCGGCTCGAACACCGTCAAGCGCTTGCGCGCCTACCATCCTTCCAACGCGTTTCCTGAACGGCAAAGTTGACAGAGGCCCGACTTCTGGCGATGATGCTGCGGATGATCAACATGCTCACAGGCAAAATTCGTGTCGCCGTTTCCGTGCCGGAACGGCAACTCAGCGGGCGTGTCTAGATCATTCGATTCTTTATCCTCTTAGACCTTTTCACCAAGCCTGCTGGATCTTCTCCGCAGGCTTTTTTGGTGCCCGCACAGCTTCCCCTGCTGAGGAGATCCAATTGGCGCACAAACCTTCATTCTTCTCATGCGATTCAACCCACAGGCCCTCAAATTGGAGGGACGACAAACCCTGATTCTGGCTTTGCCCCTCATCATCGGGCAGCTCAGCCAGATGATGACCTATCTGGCCGATACCGTGATGATCGGACGCCTCGGCACGGTGCCGCTGGCCGCGGCTACCTTTGGCAATACCCTGCTCCATGTGCCCTTTCTCTTTGGAATGGGGATGGTGACAGCGGTGTCGATCCGGGTGTCACAGGCCCGCGGCGCCAACGATCCGGCTGCGGCCCGCGCCGCTCTACGTCATGGCATGTATCTGAGCCTCTCCGTGGGCCTCCTCACGGTTGTGCTCGCCTGGATTGTCCAACCGATCCTTCCGATCTTTCGGCAAAAACCGGAGGTGATTGCGGAAGTGCCGACCTACTTCATGCTTGTGGCTTTGTCCATGGTCCCCGCAATCGGAGGGTTGGCCGTCAAGAGTCATGCAGACGCCATGAATCATCCCTGGCCAGCCTTCTTCATTGTGCTGGGCGGCGTGGTAGCCAACATCTTCATGAACTGGCTCTTCATCTATGGCCACTGGGGCGCGCCCCGGATGGAACTGGCGGGAGCCGGGCTGGCGACTCTGCTCTCCCGGATCCTCATCTTTGCCGGATTGGTGTTCTGGTGCAGCCGCTTCCCTCCCTTCCAGGATTGGGTGCCGAACAACTGGTTCCGCGTGCCGGACTGGGTAGCCATGAGACACCTTATCAAGGTGGGTCTGCCCGCCAGCCTGCAATTGCTCGCGGAAGTCAGCGCGTTCGTGTTCGCCACGATTGTGATTGGCACCCTGGGACCGGCCGCTCTTGCCTCTCACCAGGTGGCGATCAGTTGTGCCGCCACGGTGTTCATGGTGCCGCTCGGACTTTCCATGGCGTTGACGGTGCGAGTCGGAGAGGCCTGGGGAGCCAAGACGGTGGACCGGATTCGGCCCATCGTGATGAGTGGCTGGATCCTGGCTGCTGGATTCTCCATGGTGAGCGCTCTGTGTTTCCTCCTCTTCAACGAGCAGATGGCTCAAGCCTTTGTGAAGGACGACACCACAATCCGCGTTGCCGCAGCGCTCTTGCTGGTTGCCGCGGCGTTCCAGATCAGTGACACCATGCAGATTGTCTCTTCGGGAGGGCTGCGCGGCATGGATGACGTGACGGTTCCAGCCTGGATTGCATTCGGCGCCTACTGGGTCTTTTCCCTGCCGGTCGGCTGGCTCTTGGCCTTTCCTGGCGGAATGGGCGTGGTCGGCATGTGGTGGGGAATCACCCTCGGACTGACCCTCACCGCCATTGCTCTGGGGATCCGGCTCTGGAAAAAGAGCCGGGTGCCCGACGCCACACCCGAGCCCATCGAACTGGACCTGATGGAATCGGAAGGAGCCGCAGTCTAGAGCATCATAAATGGAGGTGTGTAGCCAGGAGAAGCTTCGCAAACAGTGAAAGCGAGGAAGTCCATTCTCCAGTCCCGAGGCCTACAAGTTCGGTAGCCGGTAATAAGCGAGGCACGAGCGGCACCACCGGAACCCAAGCAGGTAGGCCTCCGGCCTGGAGAATGGTTTCATCCGGCCTGTCCTCCGCACGGCGCTCCCGTCTCATGGGCACATCTTCATTTAAGATACTCCAGGACCCACTCTATTTCTCTGCAGGGCCATCAGGCTCTGCAGAGTTCTCTCCTTCCGCGGGCTTTGCCGGAGGTTTCTTCTTGGGATTGACCTGAATGGTTAGGTTGAGCTCTTCAAAGGGATTGTCCCGCTTGGAGAACACTTCTTGCCGGGAGCCGTCCAACAGAACGAGGTCGAAGCCATCCAGAGATCCGCGCTGGCGCCCTGTCCGCCCCCAGATCGTGATGGTGTTGATGCGAGTTCCCGCCTTGAGATCCAGCTCCCACCACCCCTTGCCGGAGGAGAAGGTATCCGCGCTGTAGGCGCCAGCGGTGTTGCCGTCGATCGCTTTGGCCGCTCCCCGTTTGTCGAGCGTCTCGTTCTGAGAAGCGTCTCCACTTGGCGCGATGTTCCCGTCTTCGGTAAAGACCTCGACTTCCGCGATCTGAATGGCGCCGTTCTCGGGCATCTCCACCCGCACATACCGGGCGTAGATGGAGTCGTCTTCGGGTTCCGCCGTCTTTTTCTGGGCCTGAGCCCCTTTATTCATGCTGGGGGCATCAACGGCAATGTCCTCGCTGAGCAATTCCTCAAGATAACTGGAGGCGCCCTCCCAAATGTCCCCTCGCCCGTAGAGGGCTGCATAGGTATGCACCATGGCCGTCAGTTCCGGTTTCCGCTCGGGATCATTCGCGAGGATGGTCGACGCCTCCATGAGGGCTTCCCTCGCCAGATCCCGATCCAAACCCGGATAGGGCCCAAAGATTTCCGCCAAGGCAACGACCGCTTCACTCGGCTCTCCCTTCCCCTTGTAGGACAAAGCCCGGATCAGCCCCAACTCAGACGCCCAACCTGAGGATTTCTCCTCGGCAATATCGGCCAGTTTCAGGGCTTCGTCCCATTCCGAGCCACCAATCGCGGCCCAACAAGCCATCAACGGCGCCGCCTCCCGCTCTGCCCTGGGTAGCTTGTCCCATTCGATCTTCCGCGCGATGTAACGCAGTTCTTCAAAGTCCCGCAGTTGCCGATAGCAGTCGAGAAGCCTGCGCTCGGACAAGGTGGCAAAATTCCCTGGTGCGGGATAGTAGGTAGCACTCGTGCGCTGCTTGGAGATCTTCACAAAGATGCTCTCCGCTTCTTTGTATTTGCCCTCCTCAAACGCCGCCATCACCTCCTGCCACAGATCCGGTTGGGGGAACTCAATCCGGTCGACACTGGCCAGAGGGATAATCGTGGACCCCACACCACTCGCCAGTTTCCAATGCAAGGAGGTATCCGTCACTCGATCCACCGAGCCCTCCAATCCCCGGCCATCCAGGAGATACACCGTCGATAACTCCTGTGCCGCCACTGAGGGCAAGAGATAGAGCCCTGCAAACAGGCCAGCCCATCCTGACACCAACAACTGACACTTGGACCTGGAATGACTCATTTGCTCGCCTCCTGGTTGGCCACCCATTCTTCTCGCCATTGGATAAAGACCGCCTTGCCCTTGCGGACACCGGGATGATCCAGGTGTCCCATACGTTGAAGCATGTCCTGGAGAACTCGCAGGGAATCGGCGTCCCGACCTTCCGAACGCAGGATCACCGCAGCATGGAGATACGCCCGCGTCGACCAGTCCAGGTGCCCGGCATAGTTGACATAAACACTGACATAGAGCTTCAGCGCCTCCGCTTTCTTGCCCATCACTTCCGTGCAACGAGCGACGCCAAAGTTGGCTTCCGGCCGGGCCAGACTCCAACTCCGATCTTTCAGGTACGTCTTCCACATCTCGTAGGCCCCCTCGTAGTTCTCTTCCTTCATGAGAACCCGGGCCGCGTTCAGGGTGGCTTCTTCCTGAAGGCGTTCGTTGTCCACCTCCCGCATGACCCGGTCGAATTTCCTGTAGGCGGAACGCCACATCTCCGGTGTATCGACCGCCATCTCCAGCTTGCCCAGATCGACCAGCGCGAATCCCATCGCGTCGCCCGTGGCACCACCCCGCTCTTTGAGGATGTAATTGTAAACATCCCGGGCTTCGTCCTCGCGTCCGTGTTCTTCCCAGATCCAGCGCGCCAACCGAACCAGGGTGTAGCTGCTGAGCGACTTCCCATCCCGCTCATAGATGGCCTCCAGGCGGAAGAACTGCTGCGTAATCTCGTCCTGATATTGAGCAGGCTTGTCAGCACCTTCCAGGGCTTCGATCTTGGCCATCACCAGCCAGGCCCGCAGAGCGCCGGGCGGATCGGAGGGATTGCTGAAAGGGTAGCTCTCCAGCGCGGCGACCTTCTCTTCCACGGTGTAATGCTTGTCCAGATAGTCGAGATAGGAACCAAAGAGCTTGTCCAGGTCTCGCGCTTCCGGGGTATCGGCCTCAGCATTCACAAAGGCCACCAGCATCTCCACTCCCTCTTGCTTCCGGCCTTCGGCAACCAAGGCGTCGAGCACTGCCAGGGAAGCGTCGAGCCTGTAGGAGGTGTCGTAGTAGCGTTCCTTGAACTCTTCAAAGTAGGCCACGGATTGAGCCGAATCATCGGAGTCGGCGGCCGCTTGAATCAACTGTCTCAAGGAATAGGCTGCGACTTCCAGGCTCCCGCGCCCTTTCTGCTCCACATAGGACTTGGCCGTGAGGTACTCCCTGCAAATGGTCTCGTACTCACTTCCCATGCTGTTGTAGATGTCACCCAACACATTATGGGATGCCGGGATCTCGGGCGCCTCGGGAAACCTTTCCTGCAGTTCGGAAATGCGAGTCTGCGCCAGTTCCAGGTCTTCCAGCACCAGGTGAGATAAACCCGACAGGAACAGGCAAGACGGGCGCATCGGAGATTCTGGATAGTCCACGAGGAACTGTTCCAGGATCACGGCCGCCTCGTCCCACTTGAGCAGGTTGACTTTCGTACTACCCAGATAGAAACGAGCTGGTTCCAGACGTCTCCCTTCCGGGTAAGTCTCCAGGTAGGCTTCCAACTCCTGTTCCGCTTCCTCGAACTTACCCAGGTGAAAGGCGCAGGCACCCAGGACGAAGTCCGGGATCTCGCGGATCTGGGATCCTTTCTCGAGATCAGGCCGAATCTTGTGGGCGATATCGTAGGCTTCCTGGTATTCGCCCTGCAGGAAGATCACTTCGATCAGCACCTTGGCGACCGAGGGCTTCAGTTCGTGATCCGGGAACTCCTCGAAGAAGATCATCCCGTATTTGTAAGCCTCCAGCCAACGCTCCATGTTGACGTTACACACCACCAGATTGTGCAACACCGTGGGCCGTTCCGGGTGATTGGGAAACTTCTCCGCCATCTCCCGATACGACGCCCGGGCGGCTGCAACACTACTGATCTGGTAGTGTGCAGCTCCGGTTCCCAGAAGAAGCCGCGCCCAGTCTTTACGCTTGTTCTCGATCTCCTCCTCAGTCTCTTCCAGGAAGTGTTCCGTGGCCCGGACCACCTCTTCTTTCCCCTCCTTCTTTGCCAGATCCTGGCGTGCTTCCAACTGCACCCTGCGCTCGTCGTAGATCTTGACCATCTCTCCCGGCGGGACCATGAGACTGTACCAGAGCAGCGCGCGTAGCGGCTCTCCAATCTGCTGAGCGTGAGCGGCCAGCGCTTCCAGCCTCGGGTTCCGCTCGTAGCGATAGAATAGAGTATCGTCCAGGGTGACCTGCGCGTTCTGGGAGATGATGTCCCGGACTTGCTCGTACTCCGCATCTTTTGACCAGTCCCAGGCCAGAATCATGAAGGCCTGACGCTTGTATTCGGGCGAGATATTCGCTCCCAGGATCTTGCTGAGATACTTCTCCCCTTCATCCCGACGACCGGAAAGCACATAGGCGCGAGCCAGGTTCATCTGGACAATGAGCCGGTTGATCCGGGGAGTCGTTTGCGGATCTTCGGTCAGGGTCTTCTCCAATAGCTTGGCCGCTTCCTCGAACCTCTGGAGCTTCATCATGCAGTTTCCCCACTGCATGAGGGAGTGAATGTGGAAGCGATTTGGCAGCAAGGGATTCTCCGGATCCAGATCCTTCTTTTTCAGATAGGAGTTGTCCCACTTCTCATAGCAGTGCTGCAGTGGAGCGATGGCGCCCTCGTAGTTCTCCTTCCGGATCAGGAGCATGCCTTTCATATAAAAGAAGTGCCCAAACACCGGCCCATAGTTCTCCATGGCCCCCTTGGAGAACTCCTTGATGGCCTTGTCACACAGGGCGATTCCCTTGTCCACGTCCCCCGCCGAGGAAGCTTGAATCACTCCGTCGTAGATCTGGACGAGTCCCTGCGGCTGTTGTGCCTGAGCCGGTTGCCAGACCAGCCCTAACAACAGATACATCGAGACCCGCCACAAGAGCGGTCGTCTCATCTCCTCGGTGATGAATCTGCCAGCCATCCCCTAATTCAGATCGCGATTGTACTTTGCCGGGTTGTCAAAATACTCCTTCCCGTCGATCGCTTTCCCGCCTTTCAGGACGATCTTGAACTGCCCCTTGGTTCCGTTGGCGACCTGGTTGAACTGCTGCGCTCCCTGCTTGGTCTGCATGGCAATGGTGTTGATGACCGGGGAGCCCTTGCGACGATTGACGTCCAGGATTGGCTTGGGAGCGTTCCCTCCGGTGCCGTCCGCCATGAAGAAGATGACATCGGGAGGAGGATCCATGTAATGCGCAATCCGGAGGGCGACCTCCCAGTCTGTGCCCCCGAACAGTTCGTCCTTCGCAATGAACTTGATGGTCTTATCAATGTTCGCGGGAATCGCCTGGAGCCAGGCTTCCGTGGGAAGCCGGGTATCACTGCCATCAAACTCGTAATCTCCAGCGTCCCCCTTTTGCTTGAACAAATAGGTCTTCCCACGCGGATCACTGACCAGGTTATTCTTACCCTGTTTCTTCACGGACCATCCCTCCTGGGCATAATAGCCACCACCCGCGAATAACAGCACTTGGTATTGCACTGAACTTGGCAAGGCTTTGAGCGTCTTCTGCAATTCCGTATCGCGAAGCCTCACCTGATCATTCTTCATGGATCGGGAGTGATCCAGCACGAAGAGAAAGCGGTTTCCTGTCGCCTTACTACCAAAGAAACTAGCGCCGCTGCCCATACCGCCGCCTCCCCCTCCGTCGCCGAAGCCATCTCCAAAATCACCTTCCCCCAAGCCAATGGGTCCGTCGCTGAACTTGGTGACTTCCGGCGCGGAAATCTCCGCGGAAGTGTTCGCGCGAATCATCTTGGCAATGGGTGAAGCCGCCGCGGAAGCGGACGCTTCCTTGGCCTGCTTGACGACTTGACTCTTCTCCAGCTTGATCTCCGTCTGTTCGGAGGCTGCGACGACCTGCGCCACAATCTGCGGCTCGTTCTCGCGTGGAGCCAGTACGGTTACCAGCGTAGCGATCAGGATCACCGCCAAATGCACCACAATGGCAATGACGATGGCCGATGTCCTCTTCCCCGCCTTCTTTTCCTTCACCGAGGTTTCGTTCAGGAGCATGAGATTCTTCTTGGTTGGATGGGTTGCAGCCTTGTCAGGCCTATTGCGCCAGACTCACATTCTTCAGCCCGGTATGGGCACAGGAGTTCAGCACGTCGATAAATCGTTGGTTCTCCGCCGAGTCCGCGCATTCGATGACCACCATCGCGTCGGAACCTGCGATCTGGGCACTCTGGGCGTATCGTTGCAGACGCTCGGTCAAGTTCGGAAGCCGGCGGTCGCCCGGGTCCGAATCCATCAACTCGTCATTCACGTAAACGGCTCCATCTCCCGCGATCTCAATCAGCATCTGATCCACTTCCACGGGATCACTCTCGATGCTGGAAACCCCGGGCAGCGCGAGCCCCAGGTCTGCCTCCTGCTTCAGTAAGGTGGTCGTGACCAGGAAGTAGATGAGCAGCAGGAACCCCACGTCGATCAAAGGGGACACGTCCATGGCCGGCTCGGCGGTGGAGTGTCTCGGATTGGCGGACTTGCGTCGGCGACCCATAGTTATCTGCTTGTGTCAGGGGTTCTTACTCCGCCACATAGGTGGAGAATATCACATTGGTGACGCCGCCCCGCGCTGAGGCGTTGACGACGTCCTTGACCTTGTCATGGGGAACATGCGCGTCGGCTCGAAGGTGCAGCTTGGCCCCGGCGTTCCTGGCCTTGGCCTGGGCCATCATCTGCTCGATCTGGTCCAGGGAAACCGCGTTGCTAAACTCATCGAAGACCGTCCCATCCTGGAGGATATTGATGATCACCCGGTTCTTCACCATCTTGGGCACCTGAGAATCCAGGGCCACCGGGATGATCACCCGCTCGTCCTTCTGATAGGTGATCATGGTGGAAGCGATCATGAAGAAGATCAGCAGCAGGAAGACCAGGTCGATCATGGGCGACATGTCGACCTTCGGCTGCATGGCCAGGGAAGCGGAGCGTCTTCGACCCATAACGGTTCGTTCGTCGAAGTGATCAGGCCGTGGTCTCGGCGGTTTCCGCCTGGTCCTGGTGATACTGCGAGTAGACCGCGTCCCTCAAGGTATCGAGAAGCCGGGCTGCCTCCAGTTCCGTCTGCGAAACCATGTCCGCCAGTTTATCGCGAAACACGAAAAAGAGGAAGATGGCGGGAAGCGCGACCACCAGTCCGGTCGCCGTCGTCATGAGAGCTTCGGAAATATTGGCAGCAAGCACCTTGGGATCACCCATGCCCACGTCTCCGAGGTTGGCAAAAGCCTTGATCATCCCTGACACCGTCCCCAGCAATCCTAACATGGGAGCTGCCTGAGAAATCACGGACAGGTAGTTCAGGGTCTTGGCCCGGTTGCGGTTGAAGTTCTCGGAGGCATCCGCCATCAGATCGTAAATGGTATCCTGGTCGAGCACGCCGTAGCCACGTTTCCAGGTGTATCGCAGTGCACCGTTCATCACCTGGCCGAGGCAGGAGGGACTCTGCTCCGCCAATTGCACCCCCTGCTCGATGTTCCCCTGCTCCATGGCCGTTCGGAGATTGGCCACCAATTGAGGCGGGGTGAAATTCTTGCGCGTCAAATCCACCGCGAGAAAACAGGCGAGGCCCACGATCGCCATCGACATCAGCCCCAGTGGCCACATCGCCCAGCCACCTTCTTTGATCATATCCAGCAAGCTCTTCTTCCCTGCAGGCACGGGGGTACCGTCCGAAGCCTCGCCCGATGCGGTGGAGGCCGGACTCGAGGGACTACTGCTGGGAGCCGGTTTAGGATCGTCCAGACCGGGAATGCTAAAGTCGTCCTGAGCTTGGACAGGACAGACCGTTAGAGCTACGCCAATACACAGACACAGGAGACTCCACCAACGAGATGGATTTCGTTGCTTCATAGGGGTTATACAAGGTTTTGGATGTTGGAAAGGGGGAGAAGCAACCGGTCCAGGGGAGATCGACCGATCGGGCATTCTCAACAGAAGCAGAACTACTACTCAAGCCGAAACTGTGAAGCCTTCCGATACAAAGGCATCCGAAGCCCCTCCCCTACCCATTCAGATGAGCGGAATGAAGTGACACAGGAAATTGATCAAATTGCGCAGGTCGCCACCTTGGGAGGGAGAACCAACGCGCGTTTCGAGAGAGAAAGATTTTGACCAAATGTTTTCGTGTCAGATCGTTGCTTTCGAACGAATTAGGGACAGGGCCATGCCTTTAGAAATCAACGAACACACCTACCAAGCCATTCTCCAGGGAGACTCCAAAGCCTACGAACCCGTGGTGCGAGCCTACCAGGGAATGGTGCGCGCGGTGATCACGGCCAGGCTCCATGATGCGGTCGAAGCCTACGACCTCACTCAACAGGTTTTCATCATCGCTTATCGAAAGTGGGGTGAGTACGATCACAATCGCTCCCTCCGCCCCTGGCTGCTGGGAATCGCCATCAAACTGGTGCTGCGCCACCACGAAAAGCGTCGTGCCATCGCTGTGGGTGGCGAAGACGAGGTCCGCGCCCTGCTGGACAAGCAGATGGAGGAAGCCGACGAATCCTGGCAAGACGCATCGATGCTGGATGCGCTGGAAATCTGCATGGGCAAACTCGAAGAGGCGGCCCGCGATCTCATCCGGAGGCGCTATTTTGACGATCAACCCATCAGTGAACTGAGGGAGGAGCTCGGGCTCAAGCATTCCGCAGTGACCATGAAACTGCACCGGATTCGCCAGCAGTTGCAGATTTGTATCGAGCGCAATCTTTCCGCGGCACCATCATGAGCAGGCGCACCGACGAATTACTCGCCGCCTGGCATGCCGGCGAACTGAGTGCTGAGGACAGCGCTGAACTCCTGGCCGCCCTGGAGGCAGATCCGCAATTGTGCAATGCGGCCGTCAAACAACTCATCATCGAACGGCACCTGCGAGCCCTCTCCATTTTTCAGGACGCGGATATTGCCGCAGAAGTGGTGGAGCGCCTTGGAGCCGAAGAGCACGACGAGGAATTGACCGAAGGCGTGATGGCCCAGATCGCGCAAGAGCCTTTGCCCGTTCCTTCCGCAGTGAAGCAGAGACCTGCCGAGCAGGTTTCCGCGCCCGTAGCCTCTCGGATTCCCAAGCCCAGGTCGCAATCTGCCACTCCACAGATCTGGCCGGCGCTGGCTGGTCGATTGCTCCAATTGGCCGGGTTGGTTCTCATCGCCGCGCTGGGGTTTTGGGGCTACCAGAAGTGGATCGCTGATCCTGGAGAGCTCCCGATTGTGCAGGATCCACCTCCGGCGACACCTGTAATCCCGGAGCCACCAACCCCCACTCCTGTCCCTGTCCCCGTCCCGGCTCCTTCCCTCCCTGAGCCAGAGATTGCCGACCCTTCCCTGGGAATCGCAAAACTGATTGGCGGAATGGGGACCGGGAAATGGAGCAAGCCCACTCCGATCTATGCGGGCACCGAATCCCTTCCGAAAGGCACGTTATCTCTGAAACTGAAGAACGGAGTCTTGCTGCGATTGGAAGGCAAATCCAGTTGGGAGCTGAAATCGCTGGAGGAGTTGGTCCTCATTCATGGAAAGCTCTCCGCCGAAGTTCCCGACTCGGCCAATGGATTTACGGTACAGGCCAACAAGATGAAGGTCAGAGACCTGGGCACCCGGTTCGCCATCAGCGCCAATGAGCGCGGTGATTCTGCAGTTCTCGTTTATGAAGGGCAGGTCGAGGCCAGTGTCTCTGGCAAGGATGACGCTCCCGTATTACTCAGTCGCGCTGAAGCGGTCCGGCTCAACCTGGAAACGGAGACTCTCGTGGCTCTCTCCAACTTTGGCGATCTCTTTGCTCCTCCTCCCTCTTATCGCGGGATTGTAGACGCCTCGAATGTAGAGGTCCTCGATGAAGCCCCGGAATCTCTCAAGCTCGAAGATCACCCGGAGAAAACCTGCATCGCGTTCTGTGAGAACTACGATGTCGAGTTCGAGGAGCGCTTCCTGGATGTCAACTTCAGCGGACCGGGCAGCCTGGCGGGCGATGACGGCGCCAAAGAACGGCTCCGTTTTGATGATCCTGTCCAACTCTCCTTCTATCTTCTTCACTTTCAGGGAAGCGAGGACGGCGCCAGTATCCGCGGCTGGATTCGCTTCGAGCAACCCATCCTGGGCGTCATCACCGACTATTTCCTCCTCAATGAGACCGATGAGCTTGGCAATGATTCGACTCGTTACCCCAATGACATCAGTTGGCGGGGGCTTGAAGGAAGAGATGTCATCCGAATTCTGGAAGACGAGAGAACGCTCGAGTTTGAATTGGGCGCCACGTCTCTAGACGAGGTTCGAGTCGTCGTCCGCGAAGAGTGAGCCCTGCTATCGCATCGCTTTCCCGCTTCCTCTCGTAGTTGTCTCCGTGGGGAATCCCTTCCGAGATCAATACAACCTCAGCCGGTTATTCTGGAGTGGCCGGCCTGTAAGGGGATGCTTTTCCAGAGACAGCCAGGGCCAGCCGATTTCCTGGAGCTTTACTCCCGCGTCTTCGATACTGTGGCCGGCAACAGCACCTTCGACGCCTTTCCCTCTCTTGAGATCGCACGCCGGTGGGCCGATTTGCATGAAGCCGGATTTTCGTTTCTTCCCTGGAGTTCCTGCCAGTGATTGACTAAGCCTCCCCTCACTTTGCCAGCCATTTCCTCATCCACTTCTTCACACCTCAAAACGCTCTTCAGCCTGCTTGCCGTCTGCAGCGTGCTGACTGGATGCGTCACCCTGACGCCTCAAGCGGAACTGGAGGCACGCATTCCTCCCCAGAACTACCTGGAAGTGGATGGCCGCAGCATTTATGTCGAGCAATCCGGGCACGGCGAATCCCTGCTTCTCCTGCATGGGTTCGGCGCTTCCACCTATGCCTTCCGGGATGTGGTCCCCTTGCTGGGTGAGTGCTTTCGCCTCACGGCCCTCGACCTCACCGGCTTTGGTTACACAGAGCGCCCTGAACGAAAAGAAGCGTATTCAGCCGCCGCCCAAGTCGAGGTGATTGTGCAGGTCATGGATCAATTGGGTATCCGTCGCACCTCTGTCCTGGGCCACTCCTATGGGGGATCCATTGGCCTCCTCCTGGCCCAACAGCATCCAGAACGTGTTGACCGGCTCGTGCTCATCAGTCCCGCCACCCAGTTCGACGAGTCGCCAAAAATCTTGAAAACAAAGGTCGCTCAAAAACTGGGCTATCAGCTGGTCAAATGTCAGCTTTCGAGACCTGGCAAATTTCGCCGGACCCTGCGAAACGCCTTCTATCAGAACAACAAGCTCAGCAAGGATGAGGCAGAGGAATATCGCGAGCGCCTCCTGGTGGAAGGACTCAGGGACACCTACTACGCCTTCGTGGATCTCTCCGTCAACCACCAGGGAATCGGCCTGGAACTGGAGCACGTCCGCAAGCCCATCCTCATTCTCGCCAGCAGAAAAGACGAGGTCATCGACTTCGAAACCATCCAGGAGGCGAAACAGGCATTGCCCAACGCGACAATGGTGGTTCTAGAAAACGTCGGCCACTCCGCCGCCGAAGAAGAACCCGAGCGCGTTGCCCAGGAAGTCATCCGGTTTCTGCGCTGACAGTTTTGCTCGACTTCGGGGGTGAAGACAGCTGACGCTTGGACATCCCCCTTTATGAAGATCACTCGACTCCTCTTCCTTTGCTTCTGCCTCTCCGGTGCCCTGCTCAGCGCGGATGAGCGCCCCAACATTGTCTTCCTTCTCTCTGACGATCAGGCGACTTACACGATGGGGTGCTACGGCAATCCGGACGTCCAGACGCCCAACCTGGATCAACTCGCCAGGGACGGGATGGTCTTCGACAACCACTACGTGACCACCGCCATCTGCATGGCCAGTCGCGCCAGCATCATGACCGGCATGTATGAGTACAAGACCGGCTGCAACTTCGAGCACGGCGCCCTGATGCGGGAACACTTTGAGAAGTCCTACACCGTGCTCCTCCGTGAGGCTGGCTATCGCACCGCCATCGCTGGCAAGATTGGGTTCGAAGTCACGGACACTCCCAACAAGCCCGGCACGCTTCCGGAAGACGCCTTCGACAAATGGGGCGCAGGTCCCGGTCAGACCCACTACGACACCAAGAAGAACAAGTCCATCGCTCACTATGCGGACAAGTATCCGCACTCGACGCGAGCCTATGGAGCTTTTGGCCGGGATTTCATCCTGGAATCCGTCAAAATGGATCAGCCCTTTCTTCTTTCCGTCAGCTTCAAGGCTCCTCACCATCCCACCACTCCTGATCCGGCCTTCAACGATGTCTACAAAGGGAAGACCTTCACGCGTCCCGGCAACTATGGCCGGGAACACGGCGAGCATTTCTCCGAGCAAAGTCGTCAGGGCCGCCAGTATGAGCGCTGGGAAAGCTGGGACTATGACAAGAACTACGATGGCGTCATGGCCACCTACAACCAGCAGATCTACGGCATCGATGTCGCCGTCGGCATGATCCGCGAAGCTCTGGAGCAAGCTGGTGTCGCGGACAATACCGTGATCATCTACACCTCGGACAACGGGTTCCTCTGCGGCTCCCACGGTTACGGCTCCAAGGTCCTGCCCTATGAGGAAGCCTCCCGCGTTCCGCTCCTAATGTTCGATCCCCGTCAGGAGAACAGCGGCAAGCAGCTGCGCAGCGAAGCCCTCACCGGCAACATCGACTTCGCCCCGACCATCCTGGAACTTGCTGGGCTGCCCATCCCGGAAAACGTCGATGGCAAGAGTCTGTTGCCTCTTTACGCGAATCCCAAGGCTCCGCATCATGAGAGCCTCACGCTGATCAACGTCTGGGGTCCCGATCCCGTGCACAGCCTCGCCGTGGTGACCAAGGACTGGAAATACGTGCTCTGGAACTATTCGGAAGGCGACTTCACTCCTGCCGAAGAGCTTTATTACCTGAGCAAGGATCCCCTGGAACTGGTCAACGAGGCCAGCAATCCAGAATATTCTCAGGCATTGCAGGACATGCAGTCACGCTACGATCGCGCGGTGGAGCACTGGAAGGCGCATGCGGTGCCGTATCACAAGTACGAAGAGTTCAGTGCGTTCTTCAAGCGGTAGCCCGAGCGGCTCAATTCTCGCTAGAAAAGCCTGCCAAATCTACGTTCTTGATGCCCACTTCAGAGATGACATTCAAGACATCCACAAATGTTTGGCCCTTCGCTTCGTCGTTGGCCGAAAGCACGACCACCGGGTCATCGACCTTTTCCAAATAGTCCTTGAGACAAACTCGGAGCGACTCTAACTGCGGCTCTTTGAGCGGGATCTCTTCATCGCCCTTTTGAACGGATATCTCATCGCGACCGTTCACATGTATGCGAAGACCCACTGACTCTGGTTGGGGAATCGATGCCGCGATATCTGACAGCGTCGACTCCAGATTCGAATCGTCCAGTTCTTCGAGAGTGGATTGGCTCCAGTAGACCCCAAAGGCTAATGTGAGGATCCCAACGATCCCTACTCCGGCGAGAGCCCAGACGATTCGAGTGCGCACAATCGCTATGCCAGCAGATCACGGACGACATGTCCATCACATCGGTGAGTCGGCATCACGCCTTGGGAAGTAGGTCAACGGGCAACCGAAGGCCACGCCGCTTAGTGCCCTCATCGAACCCGCCTCAAGATCCCCTCCAATTCCCTAATAACCAGCCTCTTGTGAACACTCATCATAACCCCTGGCATCACAAAGAGAAGGAATATGATAAGCCCTGTATAGAAAGCGTCAGGCCTACCAAAAGTCGAAGCGCTTACCAAGTCGAGCCATTCCAGTCCAGAGCCCTTCGCGATCGCGAACATAGTGAAAAACGAGGTTCCCATGGATATGACGGCGACGATCAAAGGCCACTCCAGTCTAATCGACTGAATGCACCCGGGGTCGATACCTTCCAGCATGGATTCTGCCACTTCATTGGCGATAGCGCTTGCTCGTCTTCGCCTCGAAAGAACCTCCCACCACAAAAGGCTCTTTACCTTTGCGAGTTCGCTAAGAAACCATTTCTTATTGGTTTGCGCCCATGGTAGCTTCTCCAGATCTTGATATTGTCCGCATCGTTCGCAAAAAACGAAGCCTCCCTCATCGGGCAATTCCGGGAAGTAATATTCTACACCACATTTACAAGTAATGATCGGCATAGCCGCCATTAAATGCGGACCCGAAAGAAAGTCAAGGTGACCACAAATTGCCCAAGATGATCAGCCCCCCCTACATCAACAGATCCCGCACGACATGTCCATGCACGTCGGT
>JBHIXE010000029.1:22682-22936 GCA_041984905.1 Verrucomicrobiales bacterium
GATGCCGCCGCCGGCCATCCACATGGTGAAGGCGTCGGGATAGTGATCGCGCCCCAGGACGTCGCTCTTGGCGGTCCGGCCTTCCCGGAATGGGGTCCGGCCAAACTCCCCGCCCCAGACGATGAGCGTTTCATCGAGCAAGCCCCGCTCCTTGAGATCGCTGATGAGCGCGGCAATGGGCTTGTCCATCGTGGCACACTTCTGGGTGAGGCCATCGGTGATGCCTGTATCGGCACGGGTGCCATGATAGTCCC
>JBHIXE010000030.1:0-11740 GCA_041984905.1 Verrucomicrobiales bacterium
CCACGTTGGACAACGCATAATTCAACAGAAGGAATGAGGGCTGATTCTTCCCATAGATGGGACTTTGGCTGAATCTACCTCCGCTTCGATCGTAGAGATCGACCTCCACTGGCAACGCCGCATTTCGGTCACGACGGTGAAGCCTGAACAGGAGGCGCTGGAGGGCCGCAATGGCTTTCGGTCCAGTGCCAACGACTGCCACCCGGTAGGGGCGTTCTGGTGGAGTTGAGAGGGCGGCCATTTGGGCTAGCCGTTCAAGTTTTCGCCGACCCAGCGATCATCATAAACCGTTTCAAGATAACGTCGCCCCTGTCACAGAGAATGAGAGCCACTCTGGAGCCGGCGGGAAAGGTCTCGACGTCTCGCAGGAAAGCGGAAACCACTCCTCCTGATGAAGCGCCCGCCAGAATGCCTTCCGTCTCCAAGAGGCGGCGACATCCCGCTACACAATCGAGATCTGAAACGTGGGAAACCAAAGGTGAGTGAGAGGAGCCCTCCAGAAAATCAGATTTCCTGGCGGACCCATGACCGGGTAGTTTTCGCTGGTGCTGGGAAGCTTTGGATTTTGGCTGGAAGATTGAGCTTCCCATGGCGTCAACCGCGCAGACTTCTGTGGGCAGGTCGTGAGAAGACAGGTAATCCATGCAGCCTACTAAGGTTCCGCACGTACTGGTAGCCGCATAGATTCTGTCCAGGGGGCCGCCAGCTTGTTCCTGAATTTCGGCCATGGTGGTGTGATGGGCTTCTGGATTGGCCCAGTTCCGATATTGGTTGATCCAGAAGGCATGGGGATCCTCTGAAAGGATCTCCCGCACTCTTCGCAATCGGGCCTCCAGAAAGGTCTCCTCAGGGCCAAGCGGCGTCACGACTTCCACCTGTGCTCCATAGAGGCGAATCAACTTCAACGCAGAGGGATTGGTGAGCGGATCGACCACGATACGGAGTTTTAGCTTCAAGACGGAACACGCCTGCGCCAGGCCGATTCCCAGATTCCCGGAGGTGGATTCGACGATGGTCGTGTGGTGTTCAATGTGACCTTCTGCCAAGCCGTCGGTCAGCAGAGATAGCGCCGTCCTATCCTTAATGCTTCCCCCCGGGTTCATCAGCTCAAGTTTACCGGCGAGTTCGATATCGCGCCGGGGGCAGAGTCGATCCAGACGAACAAGAGGGGTCCTGCCAATACAGTCCAGGACGGAGGGGAGTGCCGTAAGTCTGCGATGTTTGCCATAGGTCTTGACTCGAGCCGGGGAGACTTTCTGAGGGGGGAGGGTAGCGGTGGTCATAATGGATTCCCTGAGCCGATCACATGCCACCCAACTAAGAGTGGAGACGCCAGAAAGTTCTTGGAGGCTGTATTCCGGCTGACGTGGGGAACCGAACGGAGGACTCCTCTATCAATTTAGTGATGGCTACCCTCGCCAGCCATCTCAAGTTTGACGATGGGCCGCCTGGAAACAGGTGCAATGTGCTGGAAAAATCGTGCATTTTGCAGTGTGGTTCGCCTTTCCAACTATTCGTCGAGGGACCCGAAAGAGGTCCCATTTCTGGGGTGGATCAATGCATGGCGCCCAAGGGATCCGGCTGGCAATCTTCCTGCACAGGGAAGCGGCCTACCAAACGAAATCTGCAAATAGACTCTGCGTACGCATGCTTTCGGCGATTCCTTATTACGAAACTCTCCTCTTTCTGACAGGTTGTATCCTGATCGGTGGAGTAGCTGTCGACAGTTTCCTGACGATGTTGGGCATGAGGGGCGGTGGTCCCCTGACGAACTGGTGGACGAGTTGGTTCTGGGAGGGAATGCTTTGCCTGCATCGGAAGAAGCCGGTCCACGGAGTTCTCACCTTGGCGGGGCCTCTGATGATGGTGCTATCCGTGCTGCTTTGGTATTTGGCGCTGAAAATAGGGTGGTGGCTGATCTTTGTTTCCGGCAACTTGCCGGTGATCGACAACTCCACCTCCAAGCCAATCTTTGATCCCTGGTCTCTCTTCTATTTCACCGGAGTTACGGCCTCGGGCCTGGGCTATGGCGACTACGTCCCAGAAGGTAGAGCTGCGCGATGGGCCAGTGTTTCATCGGCCTTCACCGCTACTTTTTTGCTGACGATATCTCTTTCCTATCTCATGCCGGTCGTCTCCGCCGCTCTGGCAAAGCGGCGATTGGCGAGAAACATTCGAAGCCTGGGAGCAAATGTAAGAGAGATCGTGGCCCACTCCTGGGCAGACGACAATGGCGACTTTGCCAACACC
Organism: Verrucomicrobiales bacterium; assembly: GCA_041984905.1. Classification (GTDB taxonomy): domain Bacteria; phylum Verrucomicrobiota; class Verrucomicrobiia; order Verrucomicrobiales; family DEV007; genus JBHIXE01. The sequence continues at coordinate 2,251 of JBHIXE010000030.1, forward strand.
TGGTGGGGAAATGTCTTTGAACAGGTTACCCTACATTCGGAGCAGCATTTGATCTACCCGGTACTGAGATTCTTCCATAGCGACGCCCCCTACAGTTCCACGTCACTAGCCGTACTTTCGCTTGCGGATTCCGTGTTTCTCATCAGCAATTGCTCGGATGAGAAGAAGAGGCCGCCAGAGAGCTTCTTCAAGGTGGGTGAAAGCGCGTTTCAGCGATACGCACAACTGCGGAAGTTTGAGAAGGCAGGTGCCAAGAGCAACCGGGGACAGGTTCAAACGGAGGAGGGGGCTCCAGGTCTCGATTTACTGCGAACGCTGGGTATCAGTACCGTTTCAGAGGCTCGATATCAGGACAACCTCCAGAGCTACAGAGCGCTTCGTGAAGATCTCATCGCAATCTGTCGCGAAGACGGTTGGAGCATTGAGGAATGCGCGGAAGAGGCGAGGGAGCGATCGTAAGTCAGCACAGCTTGGCTGTGAAGTCCTGTGGGCTTCGACGTCAGGGCGCAGCGGTCAGCAAGGTCAGGGCGTCTTTGGAGGGCGCACTCCAATCTCTATCCGCAGCTCCGCGAACTTTTGCTCCAAGTCTTCGGCAATCTGCTCGTAGGTGCGACCGCGCAATAAGTACTTGTCTCTCGCTTCGCCATTCTTCGCCCCCTCCGTAATTGCGGTCATGAAATTGGCCATGGGAGGCGTCCCACCGTCACTGTCCAGGTGGATGAAGTAGTAGGCCAAGGCATAAAACCCGGTAAAAACCTCACGGGTATCCCGCTCTTTCACCAGATCATTCCAGGTGCGGGTAGGCATCGTCATGAGGTATTTGAGGTCTGGCATCGAGAAGAACTTGTCCAGGTCTCGGGATTCCAGGTAGTCCTCAAACCCGTCCTGATGTTTCGAAACGGTGTATCTTGCGCGTTCGTACGGCAGCTCCGCCACATAGAGAGAAATGCCAAATCCATACCAGACAGGAGCGGCCTGATAGACGGGCGCTACCACTTGTTGGGTCAGTTTCTGACGGAGTCTGTCCAGCCTGAGATCCCGGGCCGTCCGGAAGTCCCAGCGACCGTTTTCATAGGTGCCGCCCAAATTATCCAGCGTGACGCCTACGGTATCGATCTTTGAAGCATAGTAAGTGGAGTCGTCATAGGGGAACCCCATCTCCGTGAGCTCCCGTCCGGTCTCGGCCAAGTGGACTTTGAGATAGATTTTCTCCCGGCTGCGCGGGTTGCCGCCCAGTGGAAGTTCTTCGAAGAGTTTGTAGGTGGACTCAAAGACACGGGCCAAGTCTCGCATCACGGAAGGCGACAAGCGGACCCGGGAGGTGAATTCATAGTGGTTGCTCAGATAGACGAAAGCCTTCTCCGCCTCGTCTTCCTTGATCACTTTGATCTCGATGTCTTCCGCCTCGACTGTATCAGGCCATTCCACAGGACCGGAAGGGCTGGGGTTAGGATTGGTTGCCTGCCATTGCTTCAAGTAGAGCTGGTCCTCCGGTGAGAGCTGATTGGCGGGGACCTCGACTGGACGCCCGTTGTGGAGCAAAGTCGCGGTGGCGCCGTCGAAAGCCTGGATCTCCGCTTGGATCTTCGTGCCGTTCGCACTCGTCCATTCCCGCACTTCTGCCAGGAGAGAGAAACTGCCGCCTGCCCAAAGGAAGGCGAGGAGAATGAGAGAAGGAGGAGGGTTCATGGTGGTTGATATTTGGCTCTAGAACAAATCAAGGTGCAAGTCCAAAGGATGAGTGAACCCAGCGTCTGGCGAGTCTGAGGGGGCGTGCCGTCGGGTCCGGGAGAAGCCTGCGCAGTTGCAGTTGCCAGGTTAGATGGTCTCAGTTTCCCCCTTTACAGATGATCAGAACAAAGGGGCGGTCATGCCCGTTTTGATCTGGACGGCGACGGTGCCATCTGGGCCCTCAATCTTAAGAACTCCACCTTCGGCACTCGTCGTAATTGGCAGAGGCCTCTTTCGTATTGCTTCAAGCCTGCCTATTGGATCGTTGCGGTCGAACAAGTCCGTATACGCAAGACTTCGTTGCCAGTTGATCAAGCCGTTCTCGGGGACGATGGACTTCAGATCGGCTGGATACTCCCCTAACCATTCACCCGTGGCGACGAACAGCCCCTGGTCGCTGGCATGCAGCACCTGAAGCACTCTTTCGCCGTAATCATTGCTCCAGACCAGCTCATCTGTGTCTAACTTCTTTGCTACCAACACACCATTGGCGGAAATCGTGTAGGAGAGATCTCCGATGACGGAGAGGCCTGATGTTTGGGCCGTCGGGGGCTGGGTTGTGGGCTTGGCAGGGGTGGGCTTACTGCTGTCCTTGGGGCTGGAAGGCATGGCCGGAGGTGGCGTCAGGGCAACGGTTGGCCCGTCTCCAAATGGATACGCCATGAACGCCTGCAAGCTCTTGCTCGAGCCATCCAGCTTTACCCAGGGCTCCTGGTTGCCTTCAATCGAGCCGGCAAGCCCCGCAAAGACCTGCATGACCGATTGCTGGGGGCTCTGGAGTTGGGACAGCAACGCCGCCGTGAATGGGCTATTGTTACCGCTGCCATCAGGAACCGTGAGGCCAGGAGCCCCTGCAAAAACCAGCATCGTTCCCTCTGCAAGTTCCTCTTCTTTGACTTCGGCAAGTCCGCCGCCCCCGCCTCGAGTGCGTAGCCACGATCTCGTGCTGGTGTTGAAAGGATTGTTGCGGCAGCAATCCAGGACAACCATCTTCAGGCGAATCTGTGCGGCTGAAAGGTCCTTCAACACTGTCTCGAGAGGGAGCGTCTCCCTGCGAAGGTCCGAGCGCTCCCGGAGTTCAGCATCAGTCGGTATCAAGTAGTTGACGCCGTCGATCTCCATTCCGTGTCCCGCAAAGAAGAAGAGTGCACTTTCGGCCCCCTGATTGCGCTCGCAGAAACTTTGCAACGCCAGGTCCATAGCACGGCCATCCGCATTGAGGACTTTGGTCACACGATAACCAGACTGCTTGAGGGCGCTTTCCAGGGCAGCGGCGTCGTTGACTGGATTGAAGAGTTTGCTCGCGTGGGTGTAGTCGTTGTTGCCGATGATCAACGCGACGCGGTCGGAGGCTCCGCACACTGCAACGGTCAGGCATGCGACAACGAGAGAGAGCAGGGGCGTTTTCATGGTCCTCAGACTCTAGTGTCCCTGAAAGTGGAGTGGCAAGGTGGAATTCGGCCTCGAAGTTGGGCTCAGAGCCACCCAATAGGGCAGGTGGCAGGCTTTCGCGGACTTGCTGAATGCGATGCTTCAAATACCGTCGGCGGGACTCGAACCCGCACACCCCGAAGGATAACGGATTTTAAGTCCGTTGCGTCTACCATTCCGCCACGACGGCAAAGGTGACGTGACGGGATGGCGAGGGCCGTTGGTCACGCTCACGAGGTTTAGAGCATCCCATATGCAGGCCAGATCGCAAGTCCGTTCGGCTCGGTGGGAGGCCTATGCTCAGGCGGCGATCCGCATGGTTTCGGCACGGGGGAGCAGGATCTCAAAATGACATCCCTGTCCCTCCTCACTATGAAGGCTGATGGATCCACCGTGGGCGTCGACGGCCATTTTGCAAAAGGCGAGTCCGAGGCCCGCAGAGGGGCGCCCATTGCGCTTGGAGTGGGCCGTCTGGACGAACTTGTTGAAGATCCGCGGCTGATCAGTCTTGGGGATGCCAGGGCCGTTGTCGACCACGGATAGCTTCAGGTAGTTGCCTGCTTCCGTCGCCGTGATCTGAATGAGCCCTTTGTCGACCGGGACGAAATCGATGGCATTGGAGATCAGGTTGGCGATCACTCGGGAGATGATGGCCGGATCACAATGGGCGGCTTCGTAGGCTGGAATGTCCTGGGTGATCCTGACGAGCCGGCCACGTGCCCCAAGGCTGTGAATCGCTGTTTCCACGATATCAGAGATGGTGGAGTCCTGGAGCTCCAAAGGCATCTTGCCGTCTTCCAATCGGTTGAGGTCGACGAGAGAATTGACCATGTGAACGAGGTCCGAGGCACAGCGGCGAGCTTGCTCGATGCATTCCGCGTCTTCCTCGACCAGCCGGTTTTCCATCTGCACGATCTCAAGGTTCCCGGTAATGCCAATCAGCGGGTTGCGCATATCGTGCACCATCATCGCGGTCATCTCGTCGCGGACCTTCTCGGTTTCCTTGAGCCGACGATAATTTTCCTTGGCCTCATCGCTCAAGCGTTTGAGACGAACGGTATTGCGTACACGGAAGAGAATGTCTTGGATGTCGATGGGTTTGGTGAGGAAATCGTTGGCGCCGGCTTCCATCGCCTCGAGTCGGTCATGGCGCTCAGCCAGGGCCGTGATCATGATGATGGGAAGGTGTTCGGTCTGCTGATTGGAGCGCAGATAACGACAGACCTCGTAGCCCGTCATGTTGGGCATCATGATGTCGAGCAGCAACGTATCAAACTCGATCTCCGCGCAGTATTGAAGGGCCTCGGCTCCGTCCTCAGCGAGGTAGACGGTATAGCCGCCGGCCTTCAGGATGTCCTGGAGCACCTTACGGTTTGCGGGTTCGTCGTCGGCGACGAGGATCGTTCCATTGGTCGGGGTCATGCGGCAATCGATGTAGACGGTGAATTGCAGCTTGGGTCAGCAGCTTTAGGAGAGAACTTGCAGATGGCTTGCTCCAGGGCAGTGAGCCGGACGGGTTTGGCGAGGAATTCATCCGCGCCGAAGCTTTGCGGTTCATGCTCTTGGAAAGTGGACTGGCTCACGAGCGCGATGATTGGCAGATCCTTGGCTTTAGGATGCTCGCGGATTTCCTCAATGAAGGCGGCGATCTCCACCTCAAAGTGATCGAGATCCAGGAGGATCAAGTCCAGCTTGGATTCCTCCAGACACGTGGTGGCTTCGGCTTTTGTCTTGGCGACGAGCACGTGGTGGTTGGCGTTGGCCAATAAGCTCTTCAGGGAGATGATGCCCAGTTCGCTGTCATCAATGAGGAGCACATTGATTGCCAGGCAGGCGCAGTTGTTCTCGGATGAGGCCTGGAGCGGGGCTTCTTCACAGGGGGCAGCCGCCTCCGCGGGCGGTTGCTGGACCGTGACCGGCCGGGGCGGAGTCTTGATGATCGAAGGCGGGGGTGTGGGCGGTTCCTCCTTGGGGGATGCTTTGAGGTGCTCGACCACAGGGTTGGGAAGGCGGACGATAAAGGTGCTGCCATTTCCCAGTTCACTCTTCACGGCAACACTGCCTCCGTGCATTTCGGTGATGGACTTCACACTGTAGAGTCCGATGCCGGTGCCGCTAAAGCAGCGGTCTCGATCCGCATCCAGCTGCACGAATCGCTGGAAGAGCATGGGGAGGTTCTCCTGGCTGATGCCGATTCCGGTGTCTGTCACTCGAATCTCCGCTTCATCGGAGCTTTCAAGGTATGTGGTTTCTACTCGAATGGAACCTCCTGAGGGAGTGAACTTGATGGCATTGCTGAGAAGATGAGCCATGACCTGGAGCAGGCATCCTTCGTCGGCTTCCAGGCCGATGAGTTGAGGATCGAGTGACTGATCCATCTGCAGGCCTTTGGCATGGGCCTCTTCCTGGGCGGTGGAAATGGAAACTTGGATGATCTCGGAGAGGTTGACTTCCTTTTTGTGGAGTTCGAATTCGCCGGCCACGAGTTTGGCGGCATCCAGAGCATCATTGATCTGGCAGAGCAGCCGTTTCCCGCTGTCTTCAATGGTCTTGAGACATTCTGCCTGGGAATCGCTGATCGGCCCATAGAGATTCTGACCCAGTCCAGAGGTGAGCCCCAGGATGGCGTTGAGTGGTGTCCGAAGCTCGTGGCTGATGACGGAGAGGAACTGATCCTTGATGCGGGATGCCTGTTCCATTTCGCGGTAAGCGGTTTCCAGATCGCGGGCGCGTTTGTTGAGGTTTTTGACCAAGGCGTTGAAGGAGCGGGCGAGCTGTTGCATTTCCAGAGTGCCTAGTACGGGGATGCTCTGGTTGTGATCTCCCTCGGCCATCTGGTTGGCGATCTTGGCACTGCGGGTCAGGGGACGAGTGAAGGATCGGGCAAAAAGCCAGCTGAGAGCGCCCACAGGGAGAATGCTGAAAGCGCCCGCAATCCCGATGTAAGCCAGGGATCGGTTGTGTGCCGCGGTGAATTCTTTGGAAGGAACCATCCAGATCAAGCACATGGGCTCGTCGGGAAGCATCCCCGGAGTTTGGCAAGGCTTGGTGATATAATGGTAGCTCTCGCCATTTCTCTCCAGAACCCCCCAGTGCTCGGCCTTCAATTGTGGGCCGAGTTCAAAGCGCTCCATGACCTTGCCCTGATTATCAGCAAGCAGGTTTCCGTAACGGTCCACCAGCAGCAACCGGCTTCCGTCCTGCATGTCCACATTTCCGAGCAGGCTGGTGATGCTGGAGAAAGGGAGCTTGGCTTTGATCACCGCCACGTCCCGCTTGGGACCAGCGACCACGGGTAGATAGACGGCAAACTCCAGCCGGTCCGTACGCCGACCTACGTAGGGGCGGGAAATCGTCATCTGGCCTTTGAGCGCACGTCGAAACCAGGTGGTGGCTTCCCAGGAGGTCGAGACCGAAGAGGTGGAAGCGATGATGTAGCCATCCGAGTCGTAGAGGCTGATCTCGGTAAACAAATCGTGAACAGCGGCCAGGCGAGAGATCTCTGCAGTACGGGCTTCCACGCTATTGGTGGACTCGACCAGGATGGGGTTTTCCGGCAGGGCTTTGAGCTCCTGGGTCGCACTGGCAACGGCCAGCCAAACCTGATGGGAAACCTGGGCCGCCAGGCGGCTCAAGGTGAAGTAACCTGCCTGGTCCGCGGTCCGCTTTGCGTTCCAACTCATCACACAAAGCAAACTGATCACGGGAATGGCTCCCGCGATCATCAATGCAATGATGGCTCTGGTGAAAGTTCGGTTCACAAAATCGGCTTCCCGGTGGCTACTCCGCAGTTAAGAATTCAGATGCGTCTTTGGCTCGGTCCTTGATGGGTCTCATGTAGAGGCCGATGAGCCGCTGGCGCTCCTCCGAGGTTTCGATATAGGAACATTTGGCCAGGACTCCCGCTGGTGGGTAGACGGCCTTGTCGGAGAGTAACTCCGGATCAAGAATCTTTTCCGCGGCCTCGTTTGGTGAGGCATACCAGTTCCACTCCGCGCATTCCTTTGCGATTTCAGCATCGATCATGAAATCGATGAATCGGTAAGCCAGCTCCTTGTTGTCGGACTCCTGCGAGACGCAGAAATTATCCATCCAGAGGGTGGCTCCTTCTTCTGGAATGACAGCCTCCAAATTGGGGTTCTCTTCCGAAGCGATCGTGTAGTCCCCGCTATACAGCATCGCTGCGGCGCAGACGCCCTTCTCCAGGTGCTCCATGATCTCGATCTCGCTCATATAGCGCAAATTCACGGAGTCAAACTGGGCGAGGAGCGAATCCCGGGCTTCGGCAATCTGGTTCTTATCCGACGAGTTCGTGGGATATCCCAGGCTTAAGAGGGCTACGGCAAACAGTTCTGACGGTTCCATGAGCATGGCTACCATTTCATTGCCGACGACCTGCGAATCCCAAAGATCCCTCCAACTGGTAGGCGGGCGCTTTACCAGCTCCGCATCGTAGGTCAGCAGAGTCGTGCCCCAGAGGTAGGGAATGGAGAAACGGTTTTCAGGATCGAATTGCTGCCCCTTGTGGTGGCCCAGATTGGAAAAATTGGTCAATTGCCCGTGATCCAGTTCGGCAAGCAGGCGCAGATTCTGCAAGATGCGGAACGCGTGGTCATCAATGACAACGACGTCATAGCGATCCGGCTGAGAAAGCATCAATCCATAGAAGTGCTCGGAGCTTTCGTAGGTGATGACCTCCAAATTGATGCCCTCTTCTTTCTCAAATGCCTCAAGCACCTCAGGCGGGAAATAGTCCTCCCAAGTGAGGAGAGTGAGCGTGTCTCTAGCCGCAGTCGATACCTGAGACGAAGAGTGCCTGGGGCTGCAAGAGGGGAAGAGCAGCGCGAGAAGAAGGAGCAAAGTATTACGGAACCGCATGGCTAAGAATTCAGGAATTATGAAAATTATAAATCCATAGCGGGTCCATCGCAACCAGTGGTTTCCCTTTGGGACACTTAACTTCCTGAGATGCAATGTGGTTGAGATGGGCTTCGGGCGGGTGAGATTTGCCCTTGAGGACGGAGGGGCATCCCGGCCATGCTTGGGGCCAGATCATGATAATCCCGTTATTCTGCCTCTTGTTTTGCTCACTCTGCTCCGGCCTGATGGCGGGCCCGATACCTGAAGAGCCCGTGCGCATCGGATTGGAGCCGCAGTATTTTGTGGACGACTACCTCGTGGATAACCGCTGGGGAAACAAACAGAGCCGGGAAATGGTATTACCCGTTTATCACCAGGCGGAGAAGTTTGGAGGAAATCCCCTGATCGACAATGAAGGCGGCTATCTCAGCGTGGTCAGAGATGAAGAAACGGGCCACTTCAAGATGTGGTATCAGGTCTCGTACGCGGACTTGACGGAAGAAGGGGAATTCAAGGGGTCCAACTACGCGATTGCCTACGCAGAGTCCGATGACGGATTGACGTGGACCCGACCCGAGTTGGGGCTTCATGAATGGAAGGGGGGCCGGAACAACAACGTGGTGTGGAAAGGGGTGACGGATGCGCGGGCAAGCGGGCCACAGATCCTCAAAGTGCCGGAGAAGGACCGTAGAGGCTATCGCTACATTCTGACCTATCGGACCAGTGGAGCAGGAAAGGGCGTTGGCGGAATCCGGATTGTGGGTTCCCAGGATGGCATTCATTGGGACAGTGAGAACGACACGCTCCTCCACATGGTTCCCAGCGACACGCTGAACGGAATTGTCTACGACGAACGCCGGGACGAATACGTGATGTACTGCCGGGCCAAGGATCGCTACCGAAGGTTCAAAGGGGATCTCATGGATACGGGGGCGTCCAGACGGATCGCACGGTTGAGTCATCCAAAGCTATGGGAAGCGTGGGAGGGAGAGCCGCAAGCGATTCTGAATCCGGACGAGTTGGATGCTGAGAATGACTTTCACGCCTTTTACGGCATGCCTGCCCAATATCATGCAGGCATCTACTGGGGGTTCCTGTGGGTGTTTCGCTTCAATGATTACCTCTACTCCGAACTGGCCACGAGCCGGGATGGCTATGATTTTGACCGGGCGGTGGTGCGGAAGAAACTCATGGAGTTGGGCGAACCCGGGTCTTGGGATGAATACATGATCTATGCCTCGCCGGACTGGGTGGAGATGGGGGACGAGTGGTGGATCTACTATGCGGGCTGGAATGGGCCGCACGGTTCCCATGAGCGGGATCCGGGAATGGGCCTCGCCAAGATCCGCAAAGGGGGCTTTGTGTCGCTGCGAGGCCCGGCGAGTGGCGGTGGGGTGGTGACTCGCCGCCGGCTCCTCGAACGCCGCCGGCTCGTCGGCCCGCGAATTGTCTCTCGCAGAGTCGCAGA
>JBHIXE010000030.1:11750-22792 GCA_041984905.1 Verrucomicrobiales bacterium
GTTTGCGGTGCGGGTATCGGCTGCCAATCGGGATGTTTTGGAGGGGTTCGACTACAAGGACTGCGAGCCATTTAGCGGAGACGATACCGGGCATGTGGTGACCTGGAAGTCAGGGCGGACCCTGAACGAGCTATCGGGGCAGGAGATCCGATTGGAGTTTTCCCTGGTATCCGCAGATCTCTATAGCTTTCAGGCGACTGGCCTCCCAACAGAGTGAATTTGCCGCTTTCTTCACTAAGAAGATGGGCGCGTGAGGGTCTTCAGGGAAATCTGTGGAATTGTTCGTGACGAAAACCTTCGTATTTTGTAAAAGAACAATTCCCAGGCGCCAGGCCCAGGAGGTTTCCCCATGACTACCCCTCATTACGAGCACACTGCCGAAGTTGTTGATTTCATTGATAAGGTTCGAAAACGGGTCGGCGAAGTCGTCGTCGGCCAGGATGTGGTGGTGGAGCGCCTTTTGATTGCGCTCTTCACCGGAGGGCACGTTCTGCTTCAGGGAGTTCCGGGGATCGCCAAGACGTTGTTAGCCTCCTGTCTGGCGCGCACCATCGACCTCCAGTTTGCTCGAGTGCAGTTCACCATCGACCTGTTGCCTTCGGATATCCTGGGCTCGGAAGTGCTGGATCAGCGCAGCGGAGATTTTCGGGTGAATCAGGGGCCTATCTTCACTAACCTGCTCCTCGCGGACGAGATCAACCGGGCCGCTCCGAAGGTTCAGGGCGCCCTTCTGGAAGCCATGCAGGAGCGGAAGGTCACCATTGGCAAGGAGACGTTCAAGCTGCCAACTCCCTTTCTGGTGATCGCCACGCAAAACCCGGTGGAGCAGGCAGGGACCTTCGAGCTTCCCGAAGCGCAGCTCGACCGCTTCATGCTCTGTCATCGCCTCAAATATCCCAAGCCGGAGGAGGAGAAGGAAGTCCTGAGACGAAACGCCGCCCTGGGAATCCGCAAGGAAGACAAGGGCGCCCTCGCCAAAACCGAATTCGACATGATCGCGGACGAACCGGTGGGATCGACCGACGAACTCATCACCGCCATGGAAGCGGTGCATTCCGTGCACGTGAGCGATACCTTCCTGGAGCACGTCATCCATCTGGTCAACCGGACGCGGGAACATCCGCAGCTCGATCTGGGAGGCAGTCCGCGAGCCGGGATTGCCATGGTGAAAGCCTCGCGGGCCCGCGCCCTGATTCATGGCCGGGACTACGTCATTCCTGAGGACCTGTTCGCCCTCGCTGAAGACGTCATCCTGCACCGGATTCGGCTCAACTACGAGGCGCTTGCAGATGGCCATACGGGAGAACAGGTGTTGCACGAGTTGCTTCATGAGCTGGGTGCTCCCGCCTGATTCCACCCACGCGTTTCTTCAAGTCATTGCCCTTCATGGAAGGTTACCTGGACAGTGTCGATTCTCTGGACTCCCGCAAGTTTCTCATCGCGGTGAAGCGCTTGGCGGACAGCCTGAGCTATGGGGCGGACAAATCGCCCTTCCTCGGCGCCGGAGTCGAGTATGTGCAGTCGCGGGCCTACGAGTGGGGAGACCCCATCAAGAGCATCGACTGGCGGGTGACGGCTCGAACGGGCAAGGTCTTTGTGAAGGAGTATGAGGCTCCCAAGCGCCTGCCTTGCTACCTGCTGATGGATACCTCCGCCTCCATGACCGTGACCTCAGGACCGCGGAGCAAGTACGCCATGGCGGTGCACATCGCCGGTGGAATTGCCCTTGCCTGTCTCGAACGGATCAGTCCAGTGGGGCTCGTCGGGGTGGGAGACCGGGATTTGCGGATCAAGCCGAGCCTGTCCAAGGAACAGATTCTTCAATGGCTGCACCTGCTGCGCCACTATCGCTATGATGAGGGAACCACCTTGAGCCAGCGATTGGCGGAGCTCAGCCCCAGCCTTTCCAATGCATCCCTCATCATCGCGCTTAGTGACTTGCATGACGACCGGGCACTGCCCGCACTGAAACAACTCGCCCAACGGCACGACGTCGTGGCGATTCAACTTCAGGATCCCGCGGAGACTCACTTGGAGGGCGCCGGATTCTTCCGGGCCCGGGAAGCGGAGACGGGACGGGACTTTGTCACGCATGGCAAGAGCAAGTGGCTCGACCAGGACCGCATTGAGGCGGAGCTGAAGCGGACGGGGATCGATCACATTCTCCTGAGGACGGACCAGCCGATTGCCCATAGCCTCAGAAACTTCTTCCGCGCTCGCGGATTGTTGGGAAGGGGGGCCAGATGATGCACCGGGTTGTTGTCTTGGGCGTTTTATTGCTTACGGCCGGAGGGCTCATTGCCCAGGAAAAGCCGTCCTCGGAATCAACGGTCGGGGTAAGGGCAACTCTCAAGCAGATCATCATTCCTGGCTCCGAAGTCGAGGTGACTCCGATCGAGAACACCGCCGCTCCTCTGGTGATCCGGATTACCGAGTCCTATCCAGGAACGGAGTTCCGTCGCTATGATCTGGAATACTACGGACTTGAGCCGGGAATCTACAACGTAATGGAATACCTCCAGAGAAAGGACGGAAGTCCTCTCAGCGGTGTTCCGGCGCTTCATGTCAAGGTGAGTGCGGTGCTGCCGCCAGGACAGATTCTGCCTCATGAACTGGATTCGACCGAGATGCCTGAGATAGGGGGGTACCGGCGGATGCGAAACTTTGCGATCGCTCTGTGGGGCATTGGACTGCTGGCGATTCTCTTTTGGCGAAGGCCAGGGCGGGCGGGTGAAACGGGGAAAGCTGCGCAACCCGTGTTGAGCTTCGCAGATCAACTGCGCCCCTTGGTCGAGCAGGCGCGTACGGGAAAGCTCGGAGATTCTGATCGGGCCCGGCTGGAGCGGATGCTCCTGGGATTCTGGCGGCGCAAACTGGGGCTGCAGACGATCGATCCGATGGAGGCGATGGCCAGGCTGCGACAGCATCCGGATGCAGGGCCACTGATCAAGAAACTGGAGGAATGGCTGCACCGGCCTCCCGGTTCCACCGATGAGGTGGATGTCGCCAGCCTGCTGGAACCCTACGAGAACGTCACCGAACAACCTGCCTGACATGGGATTTCATCACCTCTGGCTCCTCTTGCTGTTGCCGGTCATCATCCTCCCGATGGTGGCCTGGCTCTGGCGGCGGCGCGGCCGTGATGTGGTGCTTCCGCTGGATCATAGCCGGTCACCAGACGGAAGATGGATGCGGTGGATCATCAACTGCGCTCAGACGCTTCCCATTCTCTTGCTCGCCGTGGTTCTCCTGATCCTGGCAGGCCCGCGCCAACTCAGTGAGCCCAAGTCCCGCCGCGTCCTCACCAATATCGAATTCTGCGTGGATATCTCCGGCAGCATGACCGCCAGCTTTGGGGATGTTGGCAATCGCTATGATGGATCCATGGCGGCGATTGACGACTTCCTCGATTATCGCGAAGGGGACGCATTTGGCCTGACCTTCTTTGGCAACAGCGTGTTGCACTGGACGCCGCTCACCAGTGACGCGTCCGCGATTCGTTGTGCGCCGCCCTTCATGCGTCCGGAGAAAGCGCCGGGCTGGTTTGGCGGAACGGAGATCGGCAAGGCTCTACTGTCCTGCCGGGATGTCCTCACCGCGCGAGAGGAAGGGGACCGAATGATCATCCTGATCTCCGATGGTTATAGTTTTGACCTCAGCAATGGCAATGACATGGAGATCGCCGGAAAGCTGAAGGCGGACAACATCGTCGTTTACGCGGTCCACATTGCCGAGTCCGAGGTGCCGGGAGAGATTGTGAACATCACCGCCACGACTGGAGGAGAAGTCTTTGAGCCCGGGGACATGGAGGGACTCAAGCTGGTCTTCCAGCGGATCGACGAAATGCAGGCGACTCGCATGGAAAAAACGGCCGCGGAGTCTCTCGATAATTTTCGACCCTTCTGCATCGCGGGCCTCGTCTTGCTGGGGCTCGTTGCGACTGCTCAATTTGGACTGAGGTACACGCCATGGTAGCCATCGCAGAATTCGCCGCCGTGGTTGTCCTACTAGTCGCGTTTGCGGCGGAATATCTGCACGTCCAACGTTGCCATCGGATGCAGGGCCTCGTATTCGGCCCGAATCGAAGACCCTCTGCCTGGGTGCAGGCGGCTCCCTTCTTGCGGGTGGTGGCATTGAGCTCTCTGACCTGGGCGTTGATCACCTTGATGCAACTCCCTCCCAAGGAGCACAAGGCCACTGGGATTGCGGATGAGGACAAGAAGCACATGCTCATTGCTCTGGACGTGTCACCCAGCATGCGATTGGTGGACTCAGGGCCCGAACAGGATCAGAGCCGGGCGAGGCGCGCTGCATCCCTGCTCCGCTCCTTTTTCGCCCGTGTTTCCACGGAGTTGTATCAAGTCAGTGTCCTGGCTTTTTATACCGATGCGAAGCCCGTCGTCGTCGACACTTCAGACATGGATGTCGTCTCGAACATCCTGAGCGACCTGCCCATGCAATACGCGTTTGAGAGTGGTGAGACCGATCTGTTCGCCGGGTTGGAACGGGCTGCGGAAATTGCCCATCCCTGGGACAATGATAGTACGACCTTTATCATGATCAGTGACGGAGACTCCGTGCCCACCACGGGGATGCCGAGCCTTCCAGCCTCGGTCGCGGACGTGATCATCGTGGGGGTGGGCGATACCGTGAGCGGGAAGTTCATTGATGGGCGTCAATCCCGGCAGGATGCCTCCACGCTGCGGCAGGTGGCCATCCGGTTGGGAGGAACTTATCACAACGGGAATGAAAAACATCTCCCGACGGATCTTCTGAAGAGCCTGGCGGTGGCCTCTCAGGCGAATCCGCTGGAGCAGCTCTCGAAGCGGGAGTACGCCCTGATCATCTGTGGCTTGAGCGGGAGCGTCTACGCGCTGCTGCCCATCCTTCTCTACTACTTTGGAACCTCCTGGACCCCAGGAGTTCCCCATCGGGTTGCGCAACGGAAAATCCAGTTGGCGACCAAATCTGAAACCTCGCTCCAAACTGTAACTTAACCATTCACACACCATGCGAGTTATCCTCATCTTATCCTGGACGCTGATCGGCGTGCTGGCCGTGTTCTACCACGGCGGTCCCGGTCAGGAACAACTCTTGATGGACGACATCGGTCGCTATCTGGAGCGCGCTGATGCCCATGCCGCCAACGGTGACTGGTTTGAGGCGGAAGCGGACTACGAGCAGGTCCTCCGATTGTTGCCCGCGGAACGAAAGGATGATCAAAAGCGGATCCGCCTGCAACGGGCCAAAGCGCAAATGCAGATCGCGGAGCTTCCCGAGGCACACCTGGAGTTAACGAATCTCGTGGACGAACTTCGCGCTGATGAAGAGCGTGATGAGAAACTCTTCACCGAGGCGCAGAAGGCTCTCGCGAATTCTCAGTACTACATGACCTGGTTGATGCGTTTGGAAGGGCTTCCCCGGGAGGAATGGGAGCCGGAGATTGAAGCGGCTCGTCAGACCTACCGGCTCCTGGGAGAACAATCCGCGGCAGTGGGGGACAGGGCAGAAGAGTCTCAAAACAAGGAGGACCTGGAATCCGTGATTCGCCTGGCGAGGATGGACTTATCCGAGTTGCAAGGGCTCAGCATTCCGAAGCAGTGTCAGGGCTGCAAGAGTGGGCAATGCAAGGGCAAATCCGGCCGCAAGAAAGGCGCGGGGCAAGAGAAGAAGGAGAAGGACGCACGCGGAGCCAGCTCAGGCCCACCGCCGGACAATACCGGTTCCTGAGCGGGATGGCGACGAGTTGGATGAACGAGTTGGAATACCTATGAGACTTGATACGGCTTTGTTAGTAGTTGGTGCTTGGATTGGACTTGCTGTGGCTTCCATGGCAAACCCCTCCGGCAATGTGGTGATCATTCCTGGAGGGCCCGTCGTGGCGATCCAGCCTGCGGATCTGGTAGCTGCGGCGGCAGATGAGGCGTCCTCGAAGAGTTCTGAGACCGAGGAGAAATCTGCAGAGGAGAAGACGTCTGTGGATGCTGCCGAGGCAGAGAAAAAGAAGAAAGAAGAAGAGGAGAAGAAAAAGAAAGAACGTTTGGAAAAGATCAAAGCCGCCACGTTCGATCGCACGATTGCGGCCCGGCTGAAAGCGTGGTCAGGGTTTGAAGAGCAGAAGGAAAAAGCGGCTGAGGAAAAGAAACCGGAAGAAAAGGAAGCGGCGGCAGCGCAGAAAGAGGACGAGCTACCCACGCAGATCGCTCAATGGCAGAAAGACGTTACCCTGGGCAACTGGGAAGGGGTGAAGGCCTTCTTGGAATCCCTCAGTGAAGAGGAAGCCAAGGTGGGCTACAACGCTATGCTCAATAGTCTGAAGAGCACTTCGCCGATCATGGTGCCGGACTTGGACCCGGCGCTGGCCCAGCAATTGGCCCGCATTCGCATGGAACGACGGGAGCCGGAACCTAACAGCTTCACCTTCGGGGATGTCATGGGGCTGATTTCCTGTGTGCCCTTCGAGCTGGATGATCCCACGATCGGCGGCGTCGGCGCCATCCTTCGCACGGCCTTGCAGGAGGGGAATCTGGTAGACGAGTTTGTGGTGATCCTGGAGAAAGAGACCTCAAAACCCGAGAAGGAGGCCGCTCTTTCAAAGCGTGTGGCCGCGAAACTCTTGAGGGCGGCCGGGCAGCCCGTGGAAATGGGAACCTTTCTCCCTGATGTCGGTAAGGCGTCAAAGGAGAAAGACTTCGAAGGGCTGAACCTGCTGTCGATCTACTACCAGAACCTTTACAACCGGGAACGTGAGGAGGCGCAGTTGGTCAAGTCCTGGGAAATTACGCAAGCCGTGCTGGAACAGGAGGGAGTCGAGCAGAAGGAGCAGGAGATAGCCCTCAAGCGTGCCGTGGAATTGTCCTCACGCATTGATGAAGAAATGGGGAAAGCCTGGCTGGAAGAAAGCTTCGCCAATCATCCGGAACGCGGTATGGAGATCCTGCGAGTCATTGGTTCCGCTCCGTCGTCCAATCTTCAGAATCGTCCTACGGACACCTACGCCCGCTTGCGGGAGTTGAAGCTGCAATCCAACGCCGTGGAATCTCTCTTGGAAATGGCTCCAGACCAAGCCAGGAACTGGTCCTCCACCTTGCACATGCTTGCGATGAACTGGCTTCGCGAAGCGGAGTTCAGCTATCGCTACGACCAGCGGAACAACTATGGCTTCGAGATGCAGCGGGATCGCTATGGCAACATCTACTATATGGATCAAGGGGAGAGCAACTCCGGTTACACCCCCAACCGCGTTCAGGCCATTGCCAGCGACGAGATCATCGATTTCAAGCCCAGTGAAGACTGGCTGAAGTATGTCGAGGTCAGTGCCCAGCCGAGTTTCGATATCGTCTACGCACGCCTCTACCTGAAGATCGGCAAAGAGGACAAGGCCTTCCCTTACATTGAGGCTATGGCCAAGGAGTTCCCGGATGAAGCTACGAGCCTGGCCAATGAATATCTCCGCGTCTGGACGACCAATCATGATCCGAATGCGAACCGGAATCGGACCAACTACTACATGTATATGTACGGTTACGAGCGGAAGGCGGAGAGCATCCCGCTCACGAGATCCAAGCAAGAGCGGAATCTCAAGGAACTGGCTGAGGTGATCAGGCGGTTGCAGACACTCGACTTGGAAGAGTTGGATGAACGGCTCCTGGCCCGAGCCTTCACCACGAGTCACAGCAGCGCCGAAGTCTACCGGTTGGAAGCCATTGAGAAGGTGTTCGGATCTATGGATGCGCTCGAGCCCAAGACCCTCGCTCAACTGACGCAGCAGATGCGGGGGAACCTGGCCAGCGTCTGGCGAATGCCTGCCGAACAAAAGGATAAGAAAACCAAGCGAAAGCAGAAGGACATTGAGGCGGAGGTGATTCGTGGATACGAGGTTTGTCGTAGTGTCCTGGAAGCGGCGCTCAAGAAGTATCCCGAAGAGTGGCGCCTGCAACTGGCCAAGGCCGCGATCGAGCATGACGCCAACAATTATCAGCAGGAACTGAATCCCGACTCTGGCTTCACGGAAGATCGCCTCGACGCCCTGGATGGATTCGCCAAAGCGGCGGAGATGTATGCCAGCAGCGTAGATGAGCTTCCTGAAGACGAAGAGAGCGCGGAGGTGTATGAGCTCTGGTACTACGCCAGCCTGGGAGCCTGTGACCTGGGGCTGATTGATGACAAGATGGTCGCGGATCAGAAGCAGCCGGCGTTGATTCGAGCGGCGATCGATGCCTTGCCGGGAGAACGGGCCGAGCGTCACCTGGGCTACTTTGCCAACTCCATGTTCACCCGGATGAGCGCCGTGAAGCCAGCGGTCAAATACGCCTATCTGCGGGGTGGGTTTGAGATTGTGGGGGACCACGATCAGGCTGCCGAGGCCAGGGAAGTCTTTGATTACTACAAGGATCTGGTCACCGAACTTCAGTTGGTAACGGAGATTGATGGAAGTGACACCGTGGGGCACGAGACCCCTTTTGGGGTGTTTGTGAATCTGCGTCACACCAAGGAGATCGAGCGGGAATCCGGCGGCTTTGGCCGCTACCTGCAAAATCAGAATTCCGGCGGCTATTACTACTACAACTATGGGAGACCTCTCGAGAACTACCGGGACAAGTTTGAAACCATCGTGCGCCAGGCCATGGAGGAGCAGTTTGAGGTGCTCTCCGTGACCTTCCAGCGTGAGGATGTCAACAGCCGGGCCGTGGAGCCCTACGGATGGCGGGAAACGCCTTACGCCTACATCCTGCTCAAGGCGCGTGGCCCGGAAGTCGACCGTCTTCCCAGCCTGCGGCTGGATCTGGATTTCCTGGATACTTCCGGCTACGCGGTGCTGCCGATCGAGAGTCCGCTGGTCCCCATTGATGCGTCGCCCAAGGATGGCGGAGTGCGTCCCGTCAGCCACCTCAAGGTGACGCAGACCCTGGACGAGCGACAGGCGGAAGAAGGGAAGCTCATCCTGGAAATCGTCGCGTCCGCACACGGGCTGGTGCCAGAACTCGACGAGTTACTCGACCTGGAAATGGAGGAGTTCGAGATCGTGGATGTGGAGGACCAAGGGTTGTCCGTTTCCCGGTTTGATCCAGAAGCCGAGGAGAACGTGGTGGTCTCCGAGCGGAGCTGGCTGGTCAACATGAAGGCGGCGGACGGCCTCGCGAGCGTGCCTGGTACCTTTGAGTTCGGCGAGCCGATCCTGGATGGCATCGAGCCTGCCTATCAGCGTTATGTGGACGCCGACCTGGCGGCGGTGGAGCGGGTTGTGTCTCTGGAAGAAGCCTATGGCAGCCCGTCCTATGCCTGGATCTATTGGGTGCTGATCCTGGCGTTGGTGGGAGTCTTGGTATTTGTTGCCTTGTGGAAGCTGAAGAAGGCGCCGGTCACCAATGAGGTGACCCGATACCAAATGCCGGACCAGATCACTCCATTTACGGTTCTGGGGCTACTCAAGCAGATCCAGCGGGACAACGGGTTCGAAGAGAGCGAGCAGCAGGCTTTGGCTGCCTCCATCACCAAGGTGGAGCGATTCTATTTCGATGAGGAGCCGGAGGGAGATCAACCCGAGCTGCAGGGGCTGGCCCAGGAATGGGTGCTCAAAGCGGGATAGTGGCGCTCGGGTGGTGACAGCTCCGACATAGACCAGATTGAGCTTGCAGGGCCCCTTCGAATGGTGTTGGAGGTCGGAGCGATGAATTCTGTGATGACCCTCGGCTTGATTGAGAAATCCGTAGACCGGGTGGATACGCTGATCGTGCTGATCGGGGTGATCCTCGGGCTTTCCATCGGCAAGTTCGTGACCTGCGTGGGATCGCTTCTCCTGGAACGCAAGCAGGTGAAGTTCTCGTTCTCCTATGTCATGTTCATGGCGGCGCTGTTCACTTACCAGGTCTACTACTGGTGGACCATCTGGGACCTGCAGAACGTGGAGTCGATCGGGTTCGTCGCCTACGTGCGACTGTTGCTCATACCGCTGCTCCTTTATTGTGCGACCGCAGTGCTCTCTCCAGAGATTGAGAGAGGGGATGGATTCAATATGTGGGCGCACTTTGAAGAGCACTCCCGGGTCTTATTTCTGGTGATCACTCTCCTCGTGGTGGTAGGAATCAGCCAGGGCTACTTCTTCTGGGAACAGAGGGGACTGCAGATCTGGATTCGATTTGCCGCTCTGGCGGTCATCATGCCGGGAATGATCTTCAAATCGCGGATCCTGAATTTTGTGATGTCTTTCATCCTCCTGATACTCGCCCTGGTCTTCGTCTATACAGTTACTCAGGACATCCAAAGCATGGATGAACTTCCCTTTATGGGGAAGTGACCACCCTTGGCGTGCGTCTGCGAGCGCGGATCTGTCGCAGAGTATCGGCCCAGGCAAAGGTCCAACCCAGGTGAGCCAAGACGCGGAAGAAGTTGGCGCCATCTGGTTGATAACCCATGAAATGGGAGATCTCCATCCCCGCTGCCAATGCCAGAAACAGGGTCGCTGCTCCCAGGTGAAAGGTCATGACCAGACGATCGGGCAGTTCATGCCAATGCACGCAGACCAAGACGGCAAAGGGTGCCACCAGGACGCCCACCACGACCCAGGTGGGAACGTATTGCCGGGCCCAGTCTGCGTAGAACCCGGCGAAGCCCATGGTCGCGACCAGGGCACAATAGAACGACCACGATTGGGGAATCGGAGAATCGGCTACCGTGGAGTTGGTGGTATAGGCGGGCATCTGGGCTGGTTGGACGGGGGAATGGGCTGAATCATTGGAATGAGCCCTACCGATCCTGCTTGAAGGCTGAACGTCAGCATGGCTTGATAGGTCCATTCCAGGGAAGACCCCATTCTACTGATGCCACACCCATCTGCCAAACTGCTGGTCCTCTGTATGACGCTGATCCCGTTCGCCCTTCGGGCGGGGGAGATCGAGTTCAACCGGGATATTCGCCCAATTCTCGCCGATCAATGCATCTCCTGCCACGGCCCGGACTCGGCTTCCCGGAAAGCGGACCTGCGGCTCGACCAGGAGGCTGATGCCAAGGCGGCCGCCATTGTACCAGGAGATCCCGCGGCG
>JBHIXE010000031.1:0-22754 GCA_041984905.1 Verrucomicrobiales bacterium
CAGGATGAGGACCGGCAGGGTGATGAGCACCCGGAACAGCCCCACGAGACAGGTGCCCAGGACGAACTCCCAGGTTCGCAGGGGAGAGACGAAAACATTGAGAAGATTGCGGGTCCAGATGTCCTCCAGAAGAGAAATGGAGACCCCTTGAGTGGCCCGGAACTGGACGTCCCAGAGAAGCACGCCACCTAGAATGAACTGAACCGGCCGCAGGTAGGTGCCGTCCTCCAGCTGAGTCAGGTAGCGGGTCAAAAAGCCCCACACCAGGAGCTGAATGATCGGCCAGAAAAGCACCTCGAAGATCCGCAACCCGCTCCGGGTGTAGACGTAGACGTAACGTAGCAGCACCCCGTAGATGCCGCTCCAGGAATCGGCCAATGTGTTCATGAGTCTTCCTCCTCTTGTTCGGAGCTCTCGACCAGGTCTCCACCCCGTGCAATCCGGATGAAGACGTTCTCCAGGGAATCCTCCGCAAACGCTTCCTTGATCTGGCTGGGACTGCCTTCCCGGATGATCTTTCCCCGATCCATGAAGACCACTCGGTCGCAGACTTCTTCAATGTCCCGCATGTTGTGGGAGGTGTAGACGATCGAGATCTTGGAATCCCGCTGCACTTTGCGAATCAGCTTGCGGACCTTGTCCGCAATGTCCGGATCCAGACTGGCCGTGGGTTCGTCCAGCATGAGGAGGCGGGGAGAGTTGAGGAACGCCTTGCAGAGGTTTACCCGGGTGGATTCGCCCGCGGAAAGGTGTCCGGTAACGCGCTTGCGCAGGTTCTGGGCCTCGAACATATCCAGCACTTCCTCCACTCTCTGACGCACATTGGAAAGCCGGTAGAGGTGGCCAAAGACGATCAGGTTCTGCTCCACCAGCAAGTTCCCGGGCAGGGAGGTGTAGGCGGATGAAAAGTTGGCCTGCCGCAGGATCTCGACCCGGTTCGGCCCAATGGCCTTTCCAAATACCCGGATGGAGCCCTCGGTTTGCGTCGTCAGGCCTAACATCATATTCATGAGCGTGGTCTTGCCGGCTCCATTGGCTCCCAGCACTCCCAACACTTCACCTTCCGCCAACTCCAGGGACAGGCCATCGATGGCCCGGAAGTCGCCGAACCTCTTAACGACGTTCTCAACCTGAAGGACTGGGGGATTCATGGGCCGGGAACTTGGCACTGCTTCCGAAGCTTGGGAAGCCCGCATTTGGGACAATTTTTAAGTTCGCTATGAGAGCCGCTCCCGTTCATAAAGTTGAGAACCACCAAAGCCCAGGAGTCACCCGGTGAGGATTTCTCGAATGGCGAACTCTTCTAGATCCGTTTTAGACCATTTTATGAAAAGCTCCCGCTGCTCTGCCGTATCGACCGGTTTCAATGCGTCACTTTGGGCGGATGAGAACGAGGGCGAGCCATTGGTCGTTCTGCAAGCCATGGCCTTGCAGGCTGAAGCGATGAAGAGGGGAGCCGCGCCCAAGAACTCGCGATCCAATTGAGGAGATTCCTGTGGGTTGGACGTTGGTGCGAGATAACTGGCTTTCTAGGTTGCTCCTCCTGGGGAGTAAGCTGGACGGATGTCTCACCGTGGAGCGTCATGCCCGGTTGGTGCTCCTGATTGGAGGCGGGACCACTCTGATTCTATGGCTGGTCCTGGCGATCGTTTCACGAGGGGTGCCGGATGAAGTTGTCGATGGGCTCCTGAAGGTTTCGCCCGGAGCTTTCGCCTCCGTTACGGATCAATTGCGTTACGGATTCTGGTATGAGGTGGACAACCGAAACATGCCGACCCTGACGTTTCTGGGCCTGCAGGTCACTCTCTGGCTCATCCTGGGCGGGCTGAGTATTGTGGTGATCAAGTACCAGGTGGGAAGAAGCGGGCTGCGCATCATTCTCATCGGTGCATTCCTCTTTCGCATCGTGCTGCTCTTCAGCGTGCCGATTCACGAGAATGACTACTATCGCTACTTCTGGGATGGGAAATCGACCGCGCATGGCGTGAATCCCTATCTCTACGAACCGGCGGCACTCTATCTCTACGAGTTTGATGTCAGGGCGCCCATGTGGGAACCCGCTACGGGGACTCTATTGCGAGGAAGACCCTGGAGTGAAGCGGACGCAGAGCGGTTGCAGCGTCTTATTGAGCTCCGCAACGAGAATCCGGAGATCTATGACCGGATTGGTCATTGGCAGGTACCCACCATCTATCCGCCGCTTGCGCAGGCGGTCTTCCTCGTCGCTCACCGGATCTTTGGGGATTCACTGACGGGGTTCCGAGTGGTCTTCCTGGGCTTTGATCTGGGGTGCATCGCTCTGATCTTGTTGCTGTTGAGGCGCTTCAGCCGGCCGCTGGCTCAGGTGATCATCTACGCCTGGTCGCCCCTGGCGCTGGTGGAGTTGACCAACTCGGCGCACTACGACGCCATCCCTGTTTTCTTCATGCTCCTGGGCATCTGGCTAGCGTTAAGTGCCCGGCAGGTCGGCAGCATGCTCTCCATTGCCGCGAGCGGGCTCTCCAAGATGTTCGGGTTTTTTCTGGCCCCGATTCTGTATCGCCCGGACAAGGCCCGGAGTTACTTCTACTACGCGCTTGGAGCACTGACCTTCATGCTGGGCTACCTACCTTTTCTGCTCTGGCAGGATGGTGCCTGGAGTCAGGTCTTTGGCGGCTTGCAGACCTATGCCCGGGACTGGCAGAACAACAGCGGGCTCTTTCTCGTCTTTGACCGGATCCTGGAAGTCATCCTGCCGGCCGCGCGGGACAGCTATTGGCCGGCCAAGCAAGGCCTTGCCCTGGGTTACCTGGCGTTTCTGCTCTGGCTGGCACTGAGGCCCACGCTCAGCTCGGAAGGGCTCCTGCAAAAGTGCTATTGGGCGATTGCCCTGTTCTTTGTCCTGAGTCCGACGGCCTTTCCCTGGTATTTCATCTGGGTGCTGCCCTTTGTCTGCATCTGGCCCCGGCCGAGTTGGTTCCTGCTGATGCAACTGCTCTCCATCTACTACCTCGACTTCCACCCTGAATATGCCATCGTGTCTGCCCAACTGATGGGGATTCCCTTGATGAACTGGTTGACCTGGGGACCTTTTGCCCTGGTTTGGGGAATGGAAACCTACCTCAACTCTCGAAACTCCCTTTCCGCTGCTTCCTCATGAGTGTTGAACATTCCAGCCCGTGGTTGTCCAACTCCTGGGAAAAGGGCGAAACTTCCTGTGACTTGGAAGCGTTCCCCCAATGCGCCCTCCAACCATTGTCATGAGAGTGGAATCCTGGATTCGTATACTGCTGAGAGTGCTAGGCGGAATTTGCCTCACAGCCCTGATTGCAGTGGTCATGCCCTTGGAATGGATCGCCCGCAGCCATGAGTGGATGGGGCTGGGCGCGTTCCCTGACGCTCCAATCGCCGAGTACCTGGCCCGATCGACTTCAGCGCTCTGCGCCTTCTACGGGGGATTCGTGCTCATGCTGGCGAGAGATCCCCGTCGCTATGTCGCCATCATCAAATACCAGTCATGGGCCATGCTGGCTCTCTCCACCCTCAGCGTTGTGGTCTGGCTGAAACTGGGGATGACTGCCTATTGGGTATGGCTGGACGCGCTGGGCGGGTGGGGACTCTTGATCCCCATCCTGATCCTGGCCTATCGACTGGATGCTTCATCCTGTCTGGACAAGTCCAGCGAGGCCGGCAGACTCTCTTCCCGGGCGGAGGCGGGGTAGGCGAAGCCGCTCTGGTCGATGCAAGGGGCGAATGCCGCCTACATCATGGCTTCACCCATCGCTGCAAACCAGTTCAGGTTTTCCTCGATGAGCTGGGACCATGTTTCCAGGCGAGCAGAGCGTTGCTTGATCGCCGCGGGCGTCAGGAACTCCACGTTGGTGATGTGAGGTTCGTTGGATGCTACTTTGGGAGAATCCAGTTCGAACAAGTGCACCACTCCGAGGTGGACCTTGCCCACGTCGTTGGTGTCGTCATTGATCAATCCCACGATTTCCTGTGAGTAGCTGGTATCAATCTTCAGCTCTTCTTTGATCTCTCGCTCGACACCCGCCAGGTAGAGGCTGCGGCCCATGGATCCCGTCGCCTGGTAATCCTCTTCGTTCACATGACCGCCAATCCCGAGGGATCCTTTGGAGGCGAGACGCTGTTCTCCAGCGCCACCGCCGCGGACATAGTGCAAGTATTTGTCTCCGCTGCGGAACACAGCGTAGGGAATGATCTGTTTGTAGTTTGGATCTTCCTCTGCTTCATCCCGGGACAGGAACAGGTTGTTCTCCGGATTGAAGATGGCCCTCAGGTAACGATCACTATTCGGAGTGAACCCGTGGAAAGCTCCTAACTCGTCGAAGAGCTCGCGCTTAATGACCAGGACTTTTTCGTTGGGATGCTTACTCATTCACCTCTTCCTAACATCTCCGGGCGAGGAGGCAAGAAGAAAGGAAGGAATGTTGAAATCTATACAATCTTAAAGTTTTTGTAGAATAGTTATAAAAGCAATCTTAGGTGCTTGTTTTAGGATATTTGGAATTCGGAGCGGAAAGGGTTGTTCTCTTAACTGACTTATAATGAGTTGGTTGTGTGAAAATTTGCAAGGGGATATCGGAGTCCAACTGTTTCGGCTTTCCTCCCCTCAAGCCTGAGGCGAGGGGCTAAAGGTTTCTCTAACTTACTGAAGTTCAAGAGTTTTGAACTGCAGGCGAATTGCACGATCCGGCTTCACGCTGCCTAACGATTAGGCCTCATCCTCAAGATAGTCCCGCAACAGTTCCTTGAGCTGGGTGCGCGCCCGGAACAGAAGACTCTTCACCGCAGATAGGGATAGGTCGAGCACCTCAGCGATGTCTTCATACGGCATCTGCTCGTAGCGTCGCAGGATCACCGCCAGGCGCTGCTTTTCCGGCAACTGCTGGATGGCGGCATCGACCGCCTCTTCCAACTCCTTCTGCAGACGGGATTCGTCCGGTTGCAGGCCGGAATCGATCGTCGTCGGGATGTGATGCTCGTCTTCGCGCTCGTCCAGGGAGACCACGGGTTTGCGCTGCCGGCGTCGCATCTCGTTGAAGACCAGGTTCCGGGTGATGGTAAACATCCAGGTCGTGAACTTGGCGGAGGGCTCGTAGCGCGGCGCGGACTTCCAGATTCGCACAAACACCTGCTGGGAGATATCCTCCGCATCAGACCCATTGCCCAACATCTTGGCGACAGTGCCGACCACGGCATGCTGGTGGAGTTCCACCAGCTGATGAAACGCCTTTAGATCCCCTTGACCGCTCCGAAGCATGAGCGCAATGCTCTCCTCATTGAGACGTTCGTCGGAGTCGGAACTCGTCGTCTCGGAAACGTCATCATGAGGCGGATCCATGCGGCAACAGGGGAATCGGGGGAAAGGGGATAGAAAAACGTGAAAAAGGTATGCAACTGTAGTTGGCGGTTCAATGTGTAAACGCCATAGGTGTGCACTGCGTTACGAATCTCGACGTGAATCTTGAGAATTCCCCGATCCGTAACTAATCTTGGAGCCTCAATTTGTGAAGGATTACGCCTTTCTTAAAAATGATTCGGGACAGTTTGTCTGCGGATTTGGACCGTTTACCGAAGTGGCAAAGCCACCAGAGACGGGGGTAGCCTTCTATGCCAATGACTTTGAACTCTCGGATCCCAAGCCCTGGAAAGTGCCGGCGGAGGCGTTCTCAACGCCGGATCTGAAGCCGCTGACGATGGAGTTGAATGGCGGCGGCCGCCCTCAGATCGAGTGGGAAGCTTTGGGAATCGGTGTTTTCCAGAACGTCTACGAAGACATCAAACAGGACATCGATACGGGAGCCCTGGAGAAATCCGTCCCGGTTCTGACGGAGAATGGTTTCCTCATTGGCGGTCAGATTGAGTCCTTGCTGCACGCTTTGGAGCGGTTGCCCGCAGCGTTTTTCAGCTACGGGTTTCGACGGGACGACCGTGGATTTCTTGGAGCGACTCCCGAACTCTTGTTTGCTCTCCATGGCCGTCGCCTTGAAACCATGGCGCTTGCGGGCACCACGCCGATCAAGCTGGCGGAGATGTTCGAGACGGATCCCAAGGAGATTCACGAACACGAATTCGTGGCTGAGTATCTGCTTCAAAAACTGTGTACCCTTGGGGAGGTGAGCCGGGAGCCGCGGCAGCTCCTGGAATTGGGAACGATCGCGCACTTTCTTTCTCCCATTCACGTCGATCTTCGTGAGGATCCGGATCTGGATGACCTCATCCGTCTGATGCATCCCACACCTGCCCTTGGATCCTTTCCTCGGAATGACGTGGCGCTCGGGAAGCTTCGGGAATACCGCAGCCAATTGAAAGCGCCGGAGGCGTTCGGAGCTCCTTTCGGTGTCAAGGTGGAGGATTCCTGCCACTTTGTCGTTTCGATCCGCAACCTGAGTTGGGATCGCAAACGCGTATATCTGCCGTCCGGCTGTGGCGTCGTGCGAGAGAGTTCCTTTGAGAACGAGTGGCGGGAACTGGGCCTCAAGCGGCAGGCGGTCAAAGAATTGCTGGGACTGTGACCAATAGTGAGGAAGTCGCCCGGCATGTGATCGATCAGTGCCTGGCAGTGGGGACTCGCGAGTTCGTCGTTTGTGCGGGGTCGCGAAACAGCCCGCTGGTGCTGGAACTGCTTCGCCGCAACCTGAAGTGCTGGTCCTTCTTTGAAGAACGTGCGGCCGCCTTCTTTGCTCTGGGACGCACTCGGGCTTTAGTTGCTGAGACCAGGCAAAAGGTGCCTCACACGGCTGTGATCACCACCTCCGGCTCTGCCGTGGTGGAGTTGTTCCCGGCCTTGGTGGAAGCCCACGACCTGGACGTGCCGCTACTCCTCGTGACCGCAGATCGGCCACAAAGCTTCCGGGGATCAGGCGCTCCTCAGGCGATCGAGCAGCAGGGGGTTTTTGGAAGCTACGTGGAAGACTGCATCGATATCATCGATCGGAGCTTTGTATTCACGCAGGTGCCGGCGCGATCGGTGCATCTCAATGTCTGCCTGGATGAGCCCCTCCTCAGTGCGCCTGGAGTCGAGCCGGTTGAGTTTGGCGGCACTCCAAGTCCATTGGAGAAAGAGCGAGAGGCAATCAATGAGGACGAAGTGCAGCTTCAGGGGCGGCTCGTCGTCTTGTTGGGAGCGATCTCGCCGGAGCGACGAGAGGAAGTCCGTGAGTTCCTGCGCGAGCTGGATGCCCCGATCCTGGCAGACGCGACCAGTGGCTTGCGTGAAGATCCGGAACTGCAATCGCGGATGCTCAAGGGTGGCGAGCGGGTCCTGCAACTGCGTCCACCGGAAGTGGTGCTTCGAATCGGAGGCGTGCCCAGCTGCCGTTTCTGGAGAGATCTGGAGGAAGGGAAGGAGATCCCCGTCTACAACGCGCTCCACCAAGGATTCTCTGGCCTGGCGCGACCGACGATTGAAGTCGAGAAACTGACCTCCATCCGGTATTACGGGAAGGGGGACGAGGGACTTTGGGCTCTGGATGCCGAGTGTTCATCCAGGCTGGAGAAATTGCTCGCGCGCTATCCCTCCAGCGAGCCGACCCTCTTTCGTCTTCTCTCGGAATCCATCCCCGAAGGTGCACCTGTGTTCCTGGGCAATAGCCTGCCCATTCGCGAGTGGAATCTCGCGGCGACCTACGAGGATCGCCGCCTGCAACCTTGGGCCAATCGCGGCGCCAATGGTATTGATGGAAATCTCTCCACTTTCCTGGGCCTGACGGCGGAAGCCGGTGAAGCCTGGGGCGTTTTCGGAGATTTGACCACGCTCTACGATCTCTCCGCTCCCTGGATTCTTCGCAATTTGGCACCCGGGAAACGACTGACCGTCATCAACAACCATGGAGGTCGAATCTTTTCACGGCTGCCCGTGTTGGGGGAATTGGACGCGGAAATGAAGGCTACCACGGAGAACACTCACCCAATTCACTTTCGAGCTTGGGCCGACATGTGGAGTTTGTCATACTACAATGTTGGTAGTGGCCCCATGCCTAAGCCGAGCCCCGAAGAAAACGCCGTCATTGAAATGCTGCCAAACTCCCAGGATACGGATGCCTTCTGGCAGGAATTGCCCTCTCTGTATGAGGGGCTCTAGCACTGCCAAGTCATGATTTGGGCTCTTCATGGGAATCTGGGATCTCCCGCGGATTGGGAAGCGGTGCAAAACCAAATGCGCGGCAGTCTCTTCGAGCGAGTGAATCTGTGGTCGGATACCGTTCTGCCATTTTCGAGCTGGGTGACACGCTTCAACTCCCTGGCAGATGCTCTGGACCCTCACCCGGTGCTCCTGGGTTACTCCCTTGGCGCCAGGCTGGCCATGCACGCGGTGTTGGCTCCCAACGCGAGCTGGAAAGCCGCCATCTTCGTTTCCGGCCATCCAGGGCTTCAGCACGAAGCGGACTGCACCCGGCGGCTCTTCAAGGACATCGCCTGGGCCGACCGCCTTCGGTCGGGGGATATCGATCGTTTCCTGGAGGATTGGAATGCCCAGATGGTGCTCTCCACCTCCCCGGTTTCCGAGCAGCAAAAAGACATTGCACGCGTTTACTCCGAACGGATCGCGGACGCCTTCGAGGCATGGTCCCTGGGCCGTCAACGTGACCTCCGGCCAGCCCTTGCTGCTTGCGAGATTCCCCAACTTTGGGTCGTGGGAGGGAAGGATGAATCGTTCCGCACACTTGCAAGCGACGCTGTGGAGGCTATCCCTTCGGCTAGATTGCACGTAATCCCAGATAGTGGACACCGAGTTCCCTTGCAGCATCCCAAGGAGTTGGCAGACTGCATGCGGGATTTCCTGAGCGATCTCAATCTTACCGACGTTTGACCCATGTGGACCGAAGCAGCCAAATTTACCGATCTCAAGTATCACAAGACCGATGACGGGATCGCCAAGATCACCATCAACCGTCCGGAAGTCCGGAATGCCTTCCGGCCACTCACGGTCAAGGAACTGCTCAAGGCTCTGGAGTTGGCCCATGAAGATGAAGAAGTGGGCGTGATTATCCTGACCGGAGAAGGGGACCTGGCCTTCTGCTCTGGCGGAGACCAGAAGGTGCGGGGAGAAGCTGGTTACGTGGGCGATGATGGTGTGCCTCGACTCAATATTCTGGATGTGCAGAAGAAGATCCGCGGACTCCCCAAACCGGTGATCGCCATGGTCGCGGGATACGCGATTGGCGGCGGCCATGTCCTGCATGTCGTCTGTGATCTCACCATTGCCGCGGACAATGCCCGGTTCGGTCAGACCGGTCCCAAGGTAGGTTCGTTTGATGGGGGACTGGGAGCCAGTTACCTGGCTCGTATCGTGGGCCAGAAAAAGGCTCGGGAGATCTGGTATCTGTGTCGGCAGTATGACGCCCAGCAAGCGTTGGACATGGGCCTGGTGAACACGGTGGTTCCCTTGGAAAAACTGGAGGAAGAAACCCTGACCTGGGCTCGCGAGATGCTGGAGCACTCGCCTCTGGCATTGCGCTGTCTCAAGGCGGCTCTCAACGCGGATTGCGATGGGCAAATGGGCCTGCTGGACCTCGCGGGAAATGCCACCTTGCTCTACTACATGTCTGAGGAAGCTCAGGAAGGGAAGAATGCCTTCGTGGAGAAGCGGAAGCCGAACTTCAAGAAGTTCAAGCGCGTGCCATGAAGTCCTGGATTCTCGCCACACGTCCCAAGACTTTGTTGGCGGGAATCGTCCCCGTATGGACGGGAAGCGTCCTGGCAGAGGCAATTACGGGCCAGAGCGCCTGGCATCTGGGCCTTCTGATTCTCGGCAGTTGTCTCTGCATCCAGATCGCCACGAATCTGTTCAACGACGTTATCGACTTTGAGAAGGGGACGGACACCGCGGAACGGAAAGGGGGACAGCGTGTTACCCAGAGCGGGTTGTTGTCCCGCAAGACGGTCTGGACCGGAGCGTTTGTATTCTCCGCGCTCGCCATCGCCTTTGCTCTTCCGCTCTTCGCGCTCCGAGGTTGGCCGGTGGTCGCGATTGGAATTCCCTCCCTCTACTTTGCCTACGGCTACACTGGTGGTCCCATGCCTTTGGCCTATCGAGGTTTAGGAGAGTTATTTGTGATCATCTTCTTTGGATTAGTCGCCGTGGCAGGCACCTATTTCATCCAAACGGGCTTGTGGAGCTGGCAACCCATTGTGCTTGGCCTGCAAGTGGGGATGCTTTCCACCGTGCTCATTTCCGTGAACAATTTACGGGATATTTCCGAAGACACTGCGGCTGGCAAGCGCACCCTCGCGGTGCGGTTCGGGAAGAAGTTCGCTCGCTGGGAGATCGCCACTCTCTGCGTGTTGCCCGTCCTGATGGGCTCTCACTGGATCCACCATGCGGAGCTTGCCTTTCTCCTCCCATTACTGGTGTTGCCGATTGGCCTGATCATCTCCAGCAAGGTGTTCCGCACGGAGCCAAGCCGGGATTACAACAAGTATCTCGGCATGGCGTCGGCTCAGTTGCTCGCCTTTGCCCTGACCTTTTCTATCGGGATTCTCCGTGGCTGACCCCATCTACATTCATCGCTATGAACTCCACAGCCGGGAGCGGCTCAATCTGCGCTCCACCCGCAGATCTCATGCGGGAGTGCTCGTCAGGATAGGAGATGGATTTGGCTGCCTTCATCCCTGGCCGGAATTGGGAGACCGGCCTCTGGAAGAGCAACTTCAACTGCTTGGGCAGGGACGTACGACGCCTCTCCTCGAGCAGACCCTGGAGTGCTGCCGAATCGACGGTGAGTTCCGCGAGCAGGGAAAGAACGCGTTTGAAGGGGTGGAGATTCCGCGGAGTCATTTCACGATGCCGCAAGACTGGGGAGATGATGAGCTGTCCTCTGGATTTCAGACGGTGAAAATGAAGAGCGGCACCGGCGTCGGAGAGGTGATGAAACGCGCTTCGAGGGTCCTGGAGAGCACTCCTGACATGCGATTCCGCCTGGACTACAACTTTGCCTTCCGTGAGATCGAGGAGTTGGAGATCTGGTGGGAGCTGATGGTGGGACTCACGGAGAAGATCGACTTTCTCGAAGATCCGCTTCCGTTCTCGGAATCAGTCTGGCAAGAGCTGAAGCAGCGACTGCCCCAGTTTCGGTATGCCCTGGACCGCAGCTTCGAGGAAACGGACGTTCCAGAAGTCCGGGTCATCAAGCCGGCGCTCCAGAACCGCCAATGGGCTTGCTTGAATGTGGCGGACCATCAGCAAGTCGTTTTCACGAGTTATATGGATCATCCACTCGGCCAGGTTTGGGCGGCGTGGAATGCGGCGTCTTTGGTCCCATTCTTTAAGGAGCAATTGATCGATTGTGGGCTGGTAACGCACCACCTTTTTCACGATGCGGACCCTTTTGTCGCTGCCATGGGACCGGTAGAGCCGGTCCTGACGCCACCGGAAGGAACCGGATTCGGGTTTGATGCGTTGCTGGAGAACTTGCCATGGGAACGACTGAAGACAGCTTGATCACCAGCGCCTACTGGGAGAGCCGGGAATTTGATCTACGGCTGAACCCGTTGCTGCCCAATGATTGGGAGGGCTTGGAGTCTTACCTCTCCAAGCTGGAAGCGCTGGCTGGACACGTCATCTTTGCCACGTCTGGTTCATCCGGCGAACCCAAGCTGATCTGTCTGTCTCGCGATGCCTTGCTGGCTTCCGCCCGGATCGTAAACGCTCATTTTAGTGCGACACCGGAGGACCGCTGGCTCTGCGCCTTGCCGACCTTTCATGTCGGAGGCTTTGGCATTTGGGCGCGAGCCTACGCATCTGGTGCCAACGTGCAAGCCTACGAGGGCAAGTGGCGGGCCGAACGGTTTCGTGAGCAATGCGAACAGTCTGGCACCACCTTGACCTCTCTGGTTCCGGTGCAGGTTTATGACTTGGTGGACAAGGCCCAGCCTTGCCCGGAAACCTTGCGAGCCGTCATCGTCGGTGGAGGTCAGTTGGCCACTGAATTGGGCCGCAGAGCCCGCGATTTGGGATGGCCGGTTCTGCAGAGTTACGGCATGACCGAGACCGCGTCCCAGGTCGCGACTCAGGCGATGGCCGACTTGGAAAAGGCTTTTGTGCATGAACCCATTGCGTTGTTAGAGGGGTGGAGGGCGCGCCTGTCCGGCGATGACCGTTTGGAGCTGAGTGGGCCCGGATTGTTTTCCGGCCTGATCCGGAAAGTGAAGGGGGAATGGCGCTATGAGGAAGCGCGGATCTCCATTGAAGATGGCGAGCCCTGGTATTCCACGGAGGATCTGGGCGCTGTAGAAACCCGGGAGGGCAGGCAGGAACTCAAGGTTCAGGGGCGACGTGGTCGAGTGCTCAAGATCCTGGGTGAACTCGTCTCCATGGATCGCCTGGAAGAGGTGCTTCAGGAGGTCGCGGCGCTCGATGCCCAGCGAGTCACTCTTCACGCGGCACCTCATCCTCGAAACGGGCATGAAGTGGTGTTAGTCGCCGAGCCCACCGTCGATGAAGAGCGGGTCGAGCGGTTCATCGAGAGTTTCAATCTGCAGGTCGCGCCCTTTGAGCGAATCACCCGCTGGGTTCAGATCGATCAGATTCCTCGAGGAGCCCTGGGAAAAGTGCAGCGTCCTCAACTCGCCGACTGGTTCGCATCACGCGAGTAAGGCGGAGGCGCGAAGCGCTGTGTTCATCAATAGCCCGGGTTGAGCGTCAGCGAGGCCCGGGTAAGGGCGGCGTTCGACGAGCCGCGAAGCGGTGGCACAGATGAGACCTGCGCAGGCAGTGCCAGCGCTGCGGGCCTCTTCTGACAATGTAACTCTGATTGATTGCCCCCTAACCTGGAGGCCAGATGAGGGGTCGGCCGGCGAGCAGATGAACGTGCAGGTGGGGGACGCTCTCGCCGCCGTTCGAGCCGTTGTTGATCACCACGCGGAAGCCTTCTTCCTGGGAGTTGAATCCCTTCTCCGTGGCAATCTTGCTGGCGGTCAGCAGCAAATGACCCAACAGCTCCTTATCCTCTCCAGAGGCCTCGCCGACTCGGGGGATGAGCTTCTTGGGCACCACCAGGATGTGGGTGGGCGCCTGAGGATTGATGTCGTTGAACCCAATGCAGACATCGTCCTCATAGACGATGTCTGCCGGGATCTCACGAGCAATGATCTTCTCAAAAAGCGTCATGAAGCAGACTGGAGCTTAGCTGACCAGCAGAGACATCTGACTCTTGGACCGGAGCGCCATTTCGTTGGCCACGAAGTCCAAAATCTCCTGCTGCAGGCGTTCGCACTTGGGCGACCAGCGCTTGGCTTTGCAAAGGCTCACCACGGCGTCCCGCAATTCCGAGCAATGCAGGCGATTGGCGCCACGACTCTGCAGGGAAATGAGTTGCTCGCGCAGGAGTTGGAAGAAGACCAGCTCGTAGCCGTCTCCGGCGTTCTGGGCCAGGCGATTCAAAGAGACGTTGGCCGGAGGAGCACTCGGCTCCAGGTGGCCGGCCACGTGTTCAAATCCGACCGCGCGCAGGGTGCGGTCAATCTTGTCAAAAAGTTCAGCGATATCGATGGCGGTGCCAGGGTAGCGCCGCTTGAGATACAGGATCATACCCCGGGCGATTTCTTCAGTGAACCAGGGGTCGATGCCGCAGCGTACTGCAGCGTCCTGGAAGATTTGGTGCACCCAGGACTCTTCGTAGGGAACCACGTCCTGGCTCCCTAGCCGCAACAGCGGTAGTTGTTCTTTGATGGCGATCATGTTTTCTAGCTCTAGTGTTGGTTGTTGGCGCCTGAGGGGTTCGATACGAAGAGGTCCGGCTGCGTCTTATCGCGCTCTGGCTGGTTTTCCAGGGACCGGATTTCTTCGATAAACTCACCCACCTCCTCAAACTGGCGATAGACCGAGGCGTATCGCACGTAGGCGACCGCATCGACTGTTTGCAGTTTTTTCATCACCAGAGGTCCAATCATGCGAGTGGGGATCTCCTTCAGGTTTGTGGCATAGAGCTCATGCACAACGTCTTCTGCGATTGCCTCGATCTGCTCGTAGGCGACCGGCCGTTTCTCGCAAGCCTTCAACACGCCGTGGAACAATTTGTCCCGGCTGAAAGACTCGCGCGTTCCATCACGCTTGATAACGCGCATCTCGGTCTGTTCGAGCTGCTCGTAAGTCGTGAACCGGTGCCCGCAATCAAGGCACTCGCGCCGTCGCCGAATGAGGGTTCCCTCCTTCTGCATACGGGAATCAATCACCTTGTCTTCAAGGCTCTGACACTTGACGCAACGCATGGCTCTCTAGGTTTCAGCCGCGACCCTTGCATCAACATGTTGGGGTGTCAATTCCAAATGGCACCCAAGATATTGCGAGTGTCCTTGTTAGGACTCATCCTGCTTTTTTGCAGTTTTCTTCTTCGCGCCCTTCTTTTTGGAGGTAGTTTTTTTCTTCGGTCCTGACCCGTCTTTGGCTTCCCGTGGCGGGAATTCAAACTTCACGGCCCGGCCTCCCTTGGGATTGGAATTGAAGACCAGGAAAGCGGAGAAGGGACGTCCGCGCTTGGAGATGAAATTGTCGATCACAGGCGTCTTGCCTTCCAGGAAGAAGGCCTTGGCCTCGTCCGGCGTCAGTTCACGCTTGCACATTTCCTTGGGCAAACGGGCTTTGCACTTCCCGTCGACCTGGTTCTTGCAGACGTAGGCGGATTCCGTGATGTGGATGGTGCCGCCTTCGCAGGCCGGGCACTCACAAAGCACGTTGTCTTCCCGGTCGACCTGCTCGGCTTCTTTCTCCTGTTGCTCGGACTTCTCGGTGACGAACTTGACCTTGAAGTTCTCGTCCAGCTCCAGGGCGGCATCGAACTCCTTGCCAAAGCGGCTGCGGAAACCGGTCAGCGGTCCCAGAAATTTTTGAGTCAGGAGCTTCTTGATCTCCTCCTCGGTCATGTCCCGGCTCGCAATAATCTTCCATACGGAAAATTTACAGTTGCGGCAGCGATAGGAACCTTCGTCCTGTTTCAAGGTGGGTTCGCCACATTGCGGGCAGGGAACTTCCAGATCGTCGTATTCGGCCTCCTTCACTTCGCGCGCGGCCGTCTTGGCGCGATCCACGATGCCCTCGGTGAGGGTGCGGATTTCGGCCATGAAGGAGTTCCGGTTCAGTTCCCCATGCTCCATCTGCTTGAGCTTGTATTCCCACTGACCGGTCATTTCGGCGGAGTGTAGGATATCGATGCCGATCTTGCCTAAGGTATCGATGAGCTTGCGGGCGCTGGCTGTGGGAACGAGTTCCTTCTCGGCGCGGACGATGTAGTTGTCCTTGATGAGACCATCGATCGTAGCGGCTCGAGTCGCCGGAGTGCCGAGACCTCGTTCGCTCATGGCAGCGCGCAGCTCTTCGTCATCGACCAGCTTGCCGGCGCTTTCCATGGCGGAAAGAATCGTGGCTTCCGTGTAGCGCGGCGGTGGCTTGGTCACCTTGTCTTCAATCCGCACCAGTTCCGCCAGGGCCTGCTCTGCTCCTGTGACGGGAACGACGAGTTTGTCCCGGTCACTGCCGACGGCACCGCCATAAACTTCGGTCCAACCTGGGACCTTCATGACTTTGCCGTCCGTTTTGAAGGCATCCTTCTGTTCGCCCTGACCAATTCGCGTGATCCGAGTGGTGACCTCGTATTCCGCGGACGGGAAAAACACTGCCACGAAACGCTGCAGCACCATGGTGTAGAGCTTGAGCTCCACATCACTGAGCGTCTTGGGCACCTGGCCGGTCGGGATGATGGCAAAGTGATCGCTCACCTTGCTGTTATCGAAAATTCGCTTGTTAGGGCGCACCCACTGATTGTTGAGAACCTTGGCGGCATGACTGGGAAGTCCGCTCGGGAGCGTGGGACCGCCAGCCTGAAGCTTGTTGAGCGTGGTGCGGCTCACATTCTGATAGTCCTCTGGCAGGAATCGGGAATCCGTCCGGGGATAGGTGAGGGCCTTGTGGTGCTCGTAAAGGGCCTGGGCAATCTGGAGCGTCCGGCCCGCACTGAATCCAAAGCGATTGTTGGCTTCCCGCTGCAGGCTGGTCAGATCATAGAGGAGGGGCGGAGCCTGCTTCTGAGGTTTCTTGGTTTCCTCAATCTGGCCCTGCTTGTCCTGACACCGTGCCATGATGGCCTCGGCCTCCTCACGTGACCAGAGCCGTTCGGCGCGATCATGCTCATCGTTCGGATCCTTTTTGTGTCCCTCGCGGAACCAGCGTCCCGGATAGCTCCCGGCCTGCACTCCGAAATCTGCGTGCACTTCAAAGTAGTCGCGTGGCTCGAAGGACAAGATCTTGTTCTCCCGCTCGACCATGATCGCCAGGGTGGGCGTCTTGACGCGGCCGACGGGAGTCTTGCTGAACCCGCCATACTTGGAGTT
Source organism: Verrucomicrobiales bacterium (assembly GCA_041984905.1). GTDB lineage: Bacteria > Verrucomicrobiota > Verrucomicrobiia > Verrucomicrobiales > DEV007 > JBHIXE01. Next base: position 16,330 of record JBHIXE010000031.1, read on the forward strand.
GAAGGCGGTCATGGCTCGAGTGCCGTTGATCCCGACCAGCCAGTCGCTTTCTGAGCGGCACATCGCCGCATCCGCCAACGGGATCATGTCCTGATCCGAGCGGAGGTTCTCGAAAGCCTCGATGATGGATTCCCGGGTCATGGACTGCATCCACATCCGCTTGATGGGCTTCTGGATCCCGGCGATCTGCACCAGGTAACGAAAGATGAGCTCCCCCTCGCGGCCGGCGTCACAGGCGTTGATGATGACATCCACGTCCTTGCGTTTCATCAACTTGATGAGTAGCCGGAGCCGGGTCTTGCTGCCTTTGCCATCGTCGATGGGCTGCAGCTCAAAGTGATCCGGAACGATAGGGAGGGATTCGAAGTCCCACTTGATCTTGGCTCCGGCCTGCTGGTTCGGCATGCAAAGCTCTACCAAGTGCCCAATCGCGGAGGAGATGATCAGCGTATCGCCTTCAAAGTAGTCCTGTTCCTTGGTAATGGTTCCCACCCCGGGGAGTTTGCCCAGTGCCCGGCTCAGATCTTGGGCAACGCTGGGTTTCTCGGCGATAATCAGTGATTTGGGCATGACAAGCGAAAAGCGGTTTTTCTAATACGGAGTTAAATCAATTTCTCAAAACGGATTCCGGGCAACTGCCTAACGAGCCGCTTCATTTCAAGCCGCAAGAGAGTAGAAGACAGGGTCGGAGAGGGCAAATTGGTTTTTGAAGCCAACTCCTCGATGCCCATAGGTACATCGGTTAGGGCTTCATAGACCTGTTTTTCGTCTCCTTCCAGTTTCACTTCCACTTCCACGGGTTCGGGGGTGGCGTTTCCTTCGTCAAATTGCAGAACGCCCAATTCTTCCAGGATGTCTTCGACGCCGCTTACGAGTTTGGCGCCGTCCTGGATGAGGGCGTGAGGGCCGGCCGAGTTGGGTTTATCGATCGGCCCGGGCACGGCAAACACATGGCGGCCCTGCTCGAGAGCCTGGTTTGCGGTGATCATGGCTCCACTGGTCTTGGAGCCTTCCACAACCAACACACCATAACTCATTCCACTCACAATGCGATTGCGAATGGGGAAGGACTGCCGGTCGCCATTGTAATCGATCGGAAACTGGGACATGACGGCGCCGTTCTCCAGGATGCGTTCCGCGAGCACTTTGTTCTCCGCGGGAGTGAGCTTGGAGAGTCCGGACCCAAGCACTGCGATGGTCCGGCCTTTGGCGGCAATGGCCGCCTCATGCGCCACGGTATCGACACCTCGAGCCAGGCCGCTCACGATGGTGTAACCCGCCCGGGCGAGTTGGAAGCTCAGCATCCGCGTCACTTCTCGACCGTAGCTGCTGATGTTCCGCGTGCCCACCACGGCGATGGCGTGCTTGTCCCGCTCTTCATAGGTGCCCCGCATATAGAGAAGGATGGGCGGATCCGTAATCTGGCGCAGGTGAGGGGGATACTTGGGATTCTCCCAAGTGATGAGTTCCGCGCCCAGGGCTTCGACCCGGCCGAGTTCCGCATCCAGGTTCACATGATCTTCCCAGCGAGCGATGACGGCCGCGAGTCGCGGACTGAGGATCTTTCCCAGTTCCGCCTGTGAGGTGGCAAAGACTTGAGAAGCGGAACCTAGCGAGTCCAAAAGCCGCCGCACCTTCACCGGGCCGATGCCCGGGAGCATGTTCAGAATGAGGTAAGCGGTTTCGGAATCCATGAAGCGTCTAACGCCTCAAGCATTCCACATCTGTCAAATGCCCCAACAACAACGGTGAGATTTGCTAAACCACGATGAGCTCCTCAATCCGCTGGCGAATGTCGTCCTGGGTGACTTCACTGCTGACAAAGGCGTCTCCCAGTCTCGGCAGAAGAACGAAGCGAATCTGGCCCTGGACGAACTTCTTATCCGTCTGCATCAGCTTGAGGATTTTCTCCACGTCAAAGGTATTTGGCAGGCACTTGGGAAGCTGGAACTGATCGAGAAGCTGCACGACCGCTGCCGACTGCTCCGGTGTCAGGCTACTGCGTTTCTCCGACATCCGTAGAGCCGCGATGATTCCCAGGGAGATCGCTTCACCGTGCAGGAGTTCGCCATATCCCGCCGCCGCTTCGATGGCGTGGCCGATCGTGTGGCCAAAATTCAGGAGGGCGCGCACGCCGGAGATCTCCTTCTCGTCCTCTTCCACCACCGCGGCCTTGATGGCGACATTCCGGGCGATCAGCGGGGCCAGGTTTTCACGGGACTCACCCTGAGCAGCGATCATGGGAATCATGTCCGCATCCCGAATCGCGGCGTGCTTGATGATCTCGGCGAAGCCTTCGCGGTATTCGCGGCCGGGAAGCGATTGCAAGGTGTCCGTATCCGCAATGACGAGCTTGGGTTGATGAAAGGCCCCCAGCAAATTCTTTCCCTCGGCGACATTCACACCCGTCTTTCCTCCGACGGAGCTATCGACTTGGCTCAGGACGGTGGTGGGAATCTGGAGGTAGGGGACACCGCGGCTCAGAATCGCCGCGCAGAACCCGGCGAGGTCGCCGATGACGCCTCCACCCAGGGCCACAACAAAGGCGGAGCGATCCAGACCAGCAGCCAGCATCTGGCGGCAGACGTTCTCCACCTCCGGCATGGACTTGGAAGGTTCACCCGCAGGCACGGTGATCGTCAGGGGATCAAATCCAGCACTCTTCAGGGAGGCAGAAACGGTCTCTCCGTAGAGGGGGCCGACATTCGCATCCGTCACAATGGCGCAGCGTTTTGGCGCTTTCCAAAGCGAAGCCGCGAGCTCTCCGGTCCGGCCAAGCAGGTTCTGGCCGACTAGCACGTCGTAGCTGTCATCGCCTAGTTCGACCCGGACTCGAGTGAGTTCCGCTTCCTGTGAAATCTGGGGCATAGGAGAAGCTTTCGACGAGGAGGGAGCAGGACTCAAAGAGAAACCTTTCCATCGGCAGAGCAGAAAACTTTGTAAAAGTTAATAATTATAGTATTATCGACAATTCATAATTTCTGAAATCAAACCTGTTTGACCCCATGGGCTGGAAAGAACTCCCGATCGATCGTCTCGACCCCGATACCCGCCGTTATTTGGAAACGGTTTCTGCCGAGGACGGCCGGGGACACAACGGCTACTTCGTCCGGGAGCGTCAGCACCATTGGAACCTGTGGTTGGGATTCCTTGGGGCGATCGTGGTTTTGGCTTGGGCATTTTCCCAAGCGTCGATCGACCCTCGTGGTCTGATTCTCTTGCAGATTGCGGCTCTGGTGGGAGTCGTCTGCACTGCGTTGGCCATCCTACGAGTGCTCCGGAGAGTGCGCAAATACGGGAAACTCTGTAACTTCAAGTTCATCGACGGCCGGGCCATCTGGCGGGTCACGGACAAAGCGGTCTTCTTCGTGCCCCATCGGGATATCTCCGCACTGAAGCCACATCATGTCCGGCAGGGCGAAAGGTATCGCTACACAGAATTCGATATCGCCACGAAGACGGGACCAGCGAACCTGAGGATTCGGGGATTCAAAGAAGCGGAAACGTTCTACGAATACTACCAGGCTCTGCAGGGCGTGCTGGACCTCCTGGCGGAGAAAGATCAGACGGGCAATCCCGCGTTGTTGGGGATGTTGGCCTCCCGAATCCACAAGGGGACGGATGATGTGCCGAAGGGAATGCAGGTCCCGCATCCGCGGATCATGGCAAGCAAACGCAGGCTCCAGCTGGAGATGCCCTATTGGATGATGGGCACGGTGGTGATCATGATTGGGGTAAGCTCGATCCCGGCCGCCAACCAATATCTGCATGGCGAACGCCTCTTTGCCCTCACCCAGTCCGAGCACGCCAAGCTTTACGACTGCAATCATTACCTGCGGACTTATCCAAATGGTGTCCATGTCATGGAGGTGTTGAGAACTCGAGATGACCTGTTCTTCTATGAGTCATTCGAGATCGCCACCCGGGATCATAGTCCGAGGGCTCTGCGCGCCTATCTCCTCGACACCCGGACCTTGTTTCACCGTGAAGAGGCGCAAGCGCAGATCAATGATTTTTACAACCAGGCTATCGCGCGACTGAGGGCGGCGGGTCATTCCGATGGAGCCGATCCGGGATTGGTTCGCGGAATGGTCGCATTGCTCGAACAGATGAAGTATCGCCTGACTCCCTACGCGGAAGTGGCGTTCTCGGGGGGCTATGAAGAGTTGCCAAAGGGAGACGCGGCCATTCGCGAGACAGACAGCTACGAGGCTTATTTACGGGATCGCCCGGAACTGCTTACCGCGGTTGAGCTCTCCTCCAATCAATCCGCGACGCTGCCCTTGGGAGAAGTGTTTGATGCAGATTGGCAAAGGAAACGGGAGGATGTGCTCTTGAGTCGCCTGTCTGATGCGACTGCTGGAGCCCTCAATCCCAACCTGATCCAGTTCTGCAAGGCGACCAGTCCGCATCCGGATCTTCGCGTCCAGTACCAAATCAAGCCGCAGGGGAACCTCTACCTCTACTCGACCGGCACGTCTCGAACCCAGTTCGAGCGCGCCATGAAGAAGAACAGCGATGCCATCGTCCGGGGATTGATCCGGGGATATGACGTGGAGTGGCAACTGACCCTGCATCCGCGAGGAACTCGGGAGACTTTCACCTGGGAAGTCGGCTCGGTCGCGGCTCCTTCACTGAACTACGATCAACGCCCTGGAGATCCCGAGTGGGCGCCCTACGCGGTCGTGCTGCACTCCGCCTTTGTCGATATCTCGGATGAGTTGATCGCGAAGATTGGTCTGCAGCCACCACCTAAACCCAGGGGATTCCTCTTTCGGGAGGTGGACCTGGTGCAGGACGATCGGATTCTGCTGACCTTGCGCTGATCCAGACACGGCCTAGGCAAGGACGTCTCGCACCACGTGGGATTCCCGGGTCAGGTTCGTGAGTCGCTTGTCGGCGCCTTGATGGCGGAAGGTCAGGCGGAGGTGATCGAGACCGAACTGGTTGAGCAGGGTCGCCTGGAGATCGTTGGCATGCACGGGATTCTCCACCACGTCCCAGCCGATATCGTCGGTCTGGCCATAGGTGTAGCCGCCTTTGAACCCACCTCCGGCGACAAACGTGGAGAAGGCCTTTGGATGGTGATCCCGGCCTGTCACGGACTTCGAGCCGTTGCGATTCTCGCCCAGGGGAGTGCGTCCAAATTCGGAGCCCCAGACGACCATGGTGGAGTCTAGCAGGCCCCGGGTCTTGAGATCGGAGATTAGCGCCGCAATGGGTTGGTCCGCCATCCCCGCATTGAAGGGAAGTTCCTGGTTCAGGTTGGAATGGTGATCCCAGGAGGCGTGGATGATATTGATGAAGCGCACTCCACGCTCGACCATGCGGCGGGCCAGCAGACAGTTCGCGGCAAACCCGCGGTATTGTCCCGGACCACCTCCACGAGACGCTTTGATGGGCGGATCCTCCCGGTTCACGCCGTAAGCTTCGAGCGTTTTGGCGGACTCCTTGGAGATATCGCAGATCTCCGGAGCGGAAGCCTGCATGCGGAAGGCCAACTCGTAGTTGGCGATCCGGCTGGCGATTTCCGGGTCGTGAGTCTGTTCGTAGCGGCGTTGATTGATTTCGCGAATCACGTCCAGGTTCTTGCGCTGGAGTGCCGTGCTGATCCCGGACGGATTAGCAAGGTTCAAGATGGGGTCGCCTTCGTTTCTGAGGAGAACGCCCTCGTGAACGGATGGAAGATAGCCACTGCTCCAGAGTGTGCTTCCGCCGGAGGACCCACGACCAGCGGTGAGGACGACGTAGCTGGGGAAGTTCTGGTTGGGAGTGCCGAGGCCGTAAGAGAGCCAGGAACCCATGGAGGGCAAGCCAAACTCCGCCGCACCGCACTGCATGAGCAATTGGCCGGGGTGGTGATTGAACTGGTCACTCTGCATCGAGTTGATCATGCAGATGTCATCCGCCTGCGAACCGATATTGGGCAGGAGATCGCTGAACCACATGCCGGATTCGCCATGCTGCTGGAACTCGCGCACGGTGCCCATGAGCGTCGCGGTATCCTTCTGCAGGAAGGCGAAGCGCATGTTCTTGAGCAGGCTTTCAGGCAGCTTCTGGCCGTCGAGCTCATTCAGCTTGGGCTGGTAATTGAAGAGGTCCAGCGAGGAAGGCGCGCCCGCCATGAAGATGAAGATGCAGGCCTTGGCCTTGGGCGCGAAGTGAGGTTCGCGAGGGGCGAGGGGATTGATGACGGCATCCGCCGCCCGGACGGGCCGGTTGGCCGCGAAGGCTCCGTCCTGCGCCAACATGGAGGTGAGGGCCACCCCGCCAATACCGCCGGCGGCAGTGGTCAGGAAATGGCGCTGGCGTCAGCGGTCCGCGCACTATCTGCGGCGGTGTCGCGCAGCTGGCGCTCACGGAAGGTTTCAGTGACAAAGTCGATGAACGAGCCCGCAGCGCCGACCGCAAGACGGGCATGGCGG
>JBHIXE010000032.1:0-378 GCA_041984905.1 Verrucomicrobiales bacterium
TCTTGCAGGAAGGCGCGGAAAGGCGCCACTCCCGTTCCCGGTCCCACCATGATCATGGGGGCATCGTCATCTGTCGGCGGCCTGAAGCCCTTGGCGGAGTGCAGGAACACATCCACGGTTCCTCCATCCGGCACGCGGTCTGCCAGATAGGTGGAGCAGACACCCAGACGCTTGCGCCCAAAGGTTTCGTATTCCACCCGGGCAATGGTCAGGTGCACCTGATTGGGGTGCGCTTTGAGGCTGGAGGCGATCGAATAGAGCCGCGGCAAAAGTTTGCCCAGCTTGGCGACGAACTCTTCCGCGGTGAACTTCACTTCCGGGAATTCATGAAAGAGATCGATAATCTCCCGGCCTTCACAGTATTTCATGAAGTCCTTG
>JBHIXE010000032.1:407-22470 GCA_041984905.1 Verrucomicrobiales bacterium
CGAATTCCGCGACGAACTTCCGGGAGAGACCGGTGATGGCGTAGTGCTTCTCGAGAGCCTGGCGCAGTGAAATCTCTTCTCCCGATGGACTCGCGACGGCTTCTTCCCCATCGCAGCCAAGCACTTTGAGAAGGTCGTCCACATACTCCGGGCAATTCTGCGGGAACACGCCCAGCGAGTCTCCACAAAGGTAATCCAGGCCGGAGCCCTCAAGCCCCAGTTCGAAGTGCCGGGTGTCCTTGACCGATCCCTCGCCGTTGAGGCGAACGTGAGCTAGTAGTGGAGCTGGGAACGGATTCTTTTTGGAATATGGTTCTGCCATGATGAATCCTGGTGCTAGGTGCTGATCGGGTAGCTTATAGCCCACTTGGAAGGGCTCGCATCCAAAAAGTTTCCCTCTCTCGCTTGATCCCCTCCCCGTGCTGAGGGATGAAGTGGCCCGTGAGCTTTGATCCATCCACCATTGCCGGAATCGCCTTTGATCTCGACAACACGCTCTATTGCAGAGATACGGCGGTGCATAGCTGGATTCGCAAGGCCCTCGCGCCGGATGATACACTCATCGCAGAAGCCATCGCCTACGACAATAGTGGGTTCCTGGGCCGGGGAGAATTCTACGGGTGGATCGCGGAGCGTGTCGATTGGGCGGCCAATGCCAAAGAGGTGGAGCAGCGGATCCAGGAAGAGATTTTCGAGTTCGTCTACGCGGATGAGCGGATCAATCAGGCGATCCACGAACTGGCAGAGCATTTTCCGCTGGGGCTCCTCACCAATGGTGAAGGTTGGTTTCAACGAAAGAAGTTCCATCAGATCGGCATCGCGCAGAAGTTCAGGGAGGACTGCGTTTTCGCCACAGGTGAGATTGGCGTCCATAAGCCGGAGGCGGCAGCATTCCTGCCAATGATCAAGGCTTTCAACCTCAAGCCGGAGCAGATCCTGTTCGTGGGTGACAACCCCGTGAACGACATTGTGGGGGCGCAAGAATCCGGGATGCGAACCTGCTGGATCCAACTGAAGGACGAACACCAATGCCCTGTGGCGCCGGATTGGACCCTTCAATCCGTGGCCGAGTTGCCAGGTCTTCTACTGGGAATGCCTTAGATCCTGGACCAGGCATCCGAACGATACGTCCAATCGTTCCTCATCTGACAAAAAAACGCTTGCTTAAGTTTGAGAGCAAAGTTTTGCAATTCACGCTTCGTTTCTGCAGATTGCTTGCCTATCTTCGCCGGAAATCATGGCTCAACTGCTTCAATTCATCTTTGGCGACGCCGAGTTTGCCTGTGACATCTTTAAGGTCGATCGCGCCAAGCTCTATGGACGTGTGGAGATCCAGGCGGTCGACGAAGCCGAACGGGTCTGTCAACTGGCCACCCTGGCGGGGGATGGCAAGACCCTCATTCCAGCTGGTGGCACGGCCCTCGCCTACATCTCACCGGAAGGACTCTGGCGGGACAAGACCGAGCTCAAGCCGGTTGATCTGGATGGAGGGGAAATCGATCCGGTTGGTTCCACCTTCAAGAGCACTACCCCTCTCGCGGAGAAGGCGACGTACGAGGATTACTTTTCACACAACATCCGGCTCACCTATTTGCTAAACGCCGCGGAAGGCGAGTTCCCGGAAGCACTGCTCCAGGAAATGCGGGAGGGCGCCATCTACAAATTTCCCTTCAGTTACCGGGGCGGCCTGGAGGCGGACATCGCTTTTGTCTTTACGGATGCAGAGGACAACGTCTGGATGGCGGTTGGCAAACCCACCAAGGTTCACTTCATCGGTCCGGAAGAGACCGGAGTGGCGGCACCGGAAGCGGAGGATGCCTCGGAGGACGAAGAAGATGAACTGATGGACTTTGGATTTTGAAATCCGAAATCCGAAATCCGAAATCCGAAATCCGAAATCCGAAATCCGAACTACTGAGGACAAAAAGTTAGGGACAGAGAAAAATCCAGAAACTATGTTAGGGCATTCAACAGCTTTGATGACGCTGACTGCGCCAGGTTTTCGGAATTCGGGTTTCGGCCTTCGGATTTCGATTTTTTCTCACCGGAAAAGATCGCATGCCTGAGATCAATCTATCCGATAACCGGGGAAGGGACGCCGTCGTCTCCGCAGAGAGCGTGACGGTTTCCAGCGAGGTGCGCTGGATTGATGACTCGGGCGCTCAAGTGGGTTCGCGCAAGATCCTGCGCTCCACCGTGCCCCATGATCTTGATGCTCTCGTCGCGAAGTTCGGGGACGATCCGGATGCTCTCACCGAAGCTCTGATCCAGTCCAATCCAGAGGTCGATATGGAGAGCTTCGGGTCTTATCTAGAAGATACCTCTCGCGTTTACGTGGACCCGGAGAACAACATCGTTCACAAGGTCACCTTGTACGAAGTGATCCGCACTCCGGAAGGCGAAATCAAAGAGCGCCGTCCCAAGAAGTCCCAGGAGCCTAACGTGGCCACCGAACTTCCCCTCAAGTGGACCGGCAAAAAGTTCAAGAAGTCCGATATCTACCGGAGATTCGTTTTCTCCGGAAAGATGCAGATCTCCCATATCAACGGACTGACCTACGACTTTCTATTCGATATGGCCAAGCAGTTGGAAACGGAGAACTGCATGATGCTCATTGCCGGAGGTGCAAAGGGCAACCAGCCGCTGCTTTTTCGTCGTGGCGGTCTGGCCTATCGAGGATTTTTGGAGGGGCGCACCCAGGGCAACAAGTATGCCTTGATCCTGCACCTCACCAATATGGAGCTAAAGGCAGTGGAACGCCCTGAAGCCCAACCTGACGAGGAGTCTTCTCCGACCCAGGAGCAGCCTAAGTCCGAACCGACACCATCCGCTCCGGACCCTGATTCCGTTGTGATGAAAGACAAGGATGATACAACCAAAGGAGCAGCAAAAAAGAAGGCAGCGAAGAAAACCGCCGCCAAGAAAGTTGCTGCTAAAAAAACGGCCAAGAAGAAGGTAGCTGCCAACAAGCCGGCCGACACAGGAACCACCACTACGACCAAGAAAAAGGCGACGACTGCAAAGAAAGCTGCAGCCAAAAAGACCGCCAAGAAGAAGACGCCTAAAAAGAAATAACGACCTATCTCTAAACATCCATGCTTCGCAGTGCATCCGCTGCGAAGCATGGACCCCCAAACCTTTTTCCCTTCTTACCGCCCCCCTCTTTCATGTTGCTCGACCGTTCTCGCCTTACGATCAAGTTCGCCAACTTTGGTACGGCGCCCGCGACAGCGTTGAGCGATCCCCTACTCCTTTCCCGCGTGCAGGCCTTCCGCCGCATGCTCGGCGCCCGCATGATGGCGCTGGACAAACCTACCGCCAAAAAGAAGATCCCCTCCGGTGACTATCACATCAGCCGGAAGATCGATGGCGAATTCACCGCCCTCATTGTTCGCGATGGTGAAGCGATCACCCTGAACCCCGGTGGCACCGTCCGCGCCGGAACGCCCATGCTGGAGGAAGCTCTCCAGAAGCTCAATCAGGCGGGCATCCAGGACGCGATCATTGCCGGTGAACTCTACGTGCAGCGCCCGGATGGCAAACGCCCCCGGGTTCACGACGTCGTACGAGTCGCCCGTAAACCGGAAACTCAGGAGGATCTACAGTCCCTGGCCTTTGCGGTCTTTGATATCATTGAACTGGATGGGCAGGAATACGGCTCCGACTACCATGAGACTTGGGAGAAGATCACCAGTCTCTTTGAGGGCGGAGCTCAGATCCATCCCGTCGAGACCGTCAGTGGCGATGAGAAAGCCATCCTGAAGCAGTTCGAGACCTGGGTGGAGGAAGGCGGCGCCGAAGGCGTTGTCGCCCGGAGCGAGGCGGCCGGGATGTTCAAGATCAAGCCCCGCCACACTCTGGACGCCGTCGTGATTGGCTTTACGGAAAGTGTCGAAGACCGGGCTGGAATGCTGCATGACATGTTGCTGGCGATCCTGCGCCGGGACGGGTCTTTCCAGGTCTTGGGACGGGTTGGCGGCGGGTTCACGGACGAGAACCGGGTCGATTTTCTATCCGACCTCAATGACATCATCGTCGACAGCGATTACGCGGAGGTAAACTCCGATCGCGTGGCCTACCAGATGGTGGAGCCCAAGCTGGTTGTGGAGATCTCCTGCCTGGACCTCGTTGCTCAGACTACCCGTGGCGGATCGATCGACCGGATGGTCTTGAACTGGAACGCTCAGGTGGGCAAATGGGAAACTCTGCGCCGTCTCCCCCTCGTCAGCATAATTTCTCCGCAGTTTGTGCGCATTCGGGAGGACAAGTCCGTCACTCCGGACGACCTCCGCATCGATCAACTCACGGACCTGGTGGAAATCCCCATGTCCGAGAAAAGCGCGGATGAACTGGAGCTCCCAAAGAGCGATCTCATGCGCCGGAAGGTCGCCACCAAGACCCTGAAGGGAACCCAGATGGTCCGCAAGCTTCTCCTGTGGAAGACCAACAAGGAGAGCGAGAGCGAATCTTTCCCCGCCTTTGTGATTCACCTCACGGATTACAGCCCCAATCGCAAGGTGCCGCTGCAGCGCGAGATCCGGGTAAGCAATTCCCAGGAACAGATTGGAGAGCTTTGGGATAGCCTGGATCAGAAATATTTTGTCAAGGGCTGGGTAGAGGTTTAGTTAGACAAAAGCGCTCGTCTCAAAGGTCGAATTCTACCTTCATCGTCCTGCTTCTTGGCGAAGCAATCTTTTGAAGTGGTGATTTCATAGTGCAAATTGCCTTCCTCCCCATCGACTACTGAAAAGGGCGAGCCGGCTTATGGGAAGCTGCCGGGTTCATCCATTGAACGACCATTGACGTTACCACTCGTATGCAGCAAGAAGATCCAGATTCCGAACCCGCTCCAGAACCTCAGGAGCCAAAGCGTTCGAGCCGGGATCTGAGTCAACGCTTTGTGGTCCAGGCCTGTTTCCCGGAATCGCGACGTAAGCAGCGCTGGGACTCGATTACCTCCTACACCACCCTCATGGATGCACTGCGGGCCTGCTCCGAGTGTTATGACACCGTCCTGATGCTCTTTGCTTCCAGCGAAGAGCTTTCCAAATCTCCTCTCGATTTCCAGATTCGGGTATGGGACGCGGAGAAGAAGGAGGTGCTCGTCTACGAAGATGAAGACGGCGCGCTCCACTGTTCAGCAGAAGATCTCCTGGAAGGCTAAGACCGTTATGGGCAGGGACTTTTCACCGTGGTTCTGTTCATCAGGATGACGGTCCTGGTCCTGAGGTTTTAGGGAACAGGGGGAACCTTCGCGAAGAATCTGTTAAGCGTTAAGCATCCTTAAGCGCGTAGAAGGCGTTGGCTTATTGCTTGCCTGACCCGCGCAGTCACGAGAATCTTCTCCCCATGCCCTTCTTGATCCTTTCCCTCCTTTGGGTTCTGACGGTTCCTCTGGCTGCCGAGGATTGGCCTCGGTTTCTGGGCCCCCATCATGACCTCCATTCCTCCGAGACCGGACTCCTCAAAGAGTTCCCAGCAGAAGGGTTGAGACCGATCTGGGAGCATCCCAAGGGTTCCGGTCATCCCCTCCCCGTGATCGCGAAGGATCACTTGGTCCTGGTGCACGTTCTGGACGGTCAGGAGACGATCGACTGTTTGAATCCCCGGACTGGCGAAGAGATCTGGAGCCTGGACTACCCAGTCATCGCCCCTTCCAACTACGGGATTGAAGGCGGGTCGAGAGGCGGGCCGGTGATCGATGGAGATCTGGTGTTCGTGGTCGGAGTCGCCGGAGATCTGCACGCCCTCAAACTCCAGACTGGGGAAGTGGCCTGGAAGCTGAACCTGGATGACGAGTTCGGAGAAGCCCCCTTCTTCTTTGGGCGCGGCTCGACTCCGTTGGTCTGGGACGACAAGCTCATTGTCAATACGGGGGGAGAGACTTGCGTGGTGGCCCTCAACAAGACGACCGGCGATGTTCTTTGGAAAGCGGACCATCCCTGGCAGGCAAGCTACGCCTCACCCATCCCGGCGACGCTTCAGGGCAAACCCCGCATCGTGGTAATGACGGGAGGCATGACCAGCCCGCCCTCAGGGGGGCTTCTCACGATCGATCCCGCCAATGGGAAGATCGACGGCGAGTTACCCTGGCGCTCCACCAACTTTGCTTCCGTCAACGCGGCTTCTCCCGTGGTGGCCGGAGACAACGCCATCTTCATCACCGAGGCCTACACTTATGGAGGCGCCCTGGTGGAGTTTGGCGAGAACCTGCAGCCCAAGATCCGCTGGAAAGCGCAGCGCTTCGGCCTGCAGTTTCCCACTCCAGTCGCGCATGAAGGTTATCTCTACGGATTCAGTGGCAGTTCGGAGCGAGGTTCAGAGCTCGTGTGTTACGAGGTTTCCAGTGGAAAGCAGATGTGGCGGGAAGACCTGGACATGCAGGTGACCTTTCAAGGCCGGGATCTGCCCGTTCTCATGGGTCGAGCCAGCCTGTTGCATGTGGACGGAGCCTTTCTGGCCCTCGGTGAACAGGGAACCCTGGCGTGGCTGGATCTGACCCCTCAAGGCGCCAAGATCCTCAGCGCCACGCAGCTTTATCACGGTCCGGAATGCTGGGGAGCACCCCCCATCAGCAATGGTTTGCTCTACGTGAACCAAAATCAGCGTAACTATTCGACCGGTCAGGGGCCTCGCCTTCTTTGTTATGACCTGAACGCCCAGTAAAACGAAATAAAGAGCGGGGAATTGCTGGTCCAAGTCTCCGCTCTGTCTTAGGTTCTCCCTTCTATGGCAGCGAGTGGCTCCGGCAAGAATAAGGACAAGGTCATGGCAAACAGCCAGCGGCAGATCCGCAAGGATCGGCTCAAGGCCAAGCCACGCCCTGAAGTCATTGCGCTCTACAAACGCTTCTTCAAGATCGAGAACGAGCGGATCAAAATGCTGCACAGGGCGGGCGCCGGCGGAATCGAGATCGCCCGCCGCCGGGCGGACCTGCTGGATGTCATCATCCACAATCTTTACCAGATGGCCCTGGACGATCTGCCAGAGAAACTGCGCAGCTCCAAGAAGAGTCCCTATCCCTTCACCCTGGTGGCTGTGGGTGGTTACGGACGCGGCACGCTGAACCCGGGCAGTGATGTGGATCTGCTCTTCCTTTGCCCTGGCAGTAGTTCGTCCCTCGCCAGGGAAGTGGTGGAAGTGATCTCTCAGATTCAGCTGGTTCTCTATGATCTGGGGCTGATCCTGGGTCACGCCACCCGTTCCATTAGAGAGACCATCCAGCAGGCCAAGACGGATCACTCCACGATCACCTCCCTGCTTGATGCCCGCTTTCTGGAAGGAGACGAAGCCCTTGCTGAAGAGCTCAAGACCAAGGTGCACAAGGATTGCCTCGAAGGCCGGGAGGCCGCCTATCTCAAGACTCGCCGGGAAGACTTCCTTTCCCGGCATGAAAAGTACGACAAGACCGTTTACCTCCAGGAACCCAATATCAAGGAGGGCTGCGGCAGCCTGCGGGACTACCACAACACCATCTGGATCATGCAGGTGAAATACGGCGTGACTGACCTGCAGTTCCTGGTGGAACAGCGCGTCCTGTCCCGGCCCGCATTCAACGCCATGCAGCGCGCCTATGATTTCCTCATGCGGGTGCGCAATGAATTGCACTGGGCGGAACGGCCCGCGACCAATCTGTTGACCCTCCGGCTCCAGGGCGTAGTCGCGCAGGGGCTTGGCTATCCTCAGGACACCATTCTCCGCCAGATTGAAGCTTTTATGCGGGACTACTATCGTCATTCCCGTGCTCTTTATCTGCACAGCACCTCCATCATGCAGAGTTTCCGGCTTCTCATGGAAGACGAGCAAGGAAACGGCCTCGTCAGTTTCCTGGCCAATCGCAATCAGAAGGAGGAACACTTCGACGGGTTGATCGTCCGGGACCGGCTCATCTACCCGGAGAACAAGAACATCTTCCGCGATGACCCCACCCGGCTCATGCGCATTTTCCTGCGTCTGCAGCAGCGGCACCTCCGCCTCAGTCCACAGATGCGGAAGCTGATCAAGGCCAACTATCACCTGATCGATACCGCGTTCCGCTACGGCAGCGCACAGCGGGATACCTTTGAATCGATTCTTTCGGAGAAGGGAAACGTGGCCCGGCCCTTGCGCCAGATGCACCGCGTGGGCTTCCTCGGCAAGTATCTCCCGGAGTTCGGAGAACTGGACTGCCTGGTGCAGCACGAGTTCTTCCACCGCTACACCGCGGATGAGCACACCCTGAAGACGATCGACGCCCTCGATTCCCTGAGTGATTCCGATGATCCTCAGACGTCCTTTCTCCAGAAGCTCTATCACGAGTTGGAAGACCCTTACATCCTCTACCTGGCCCTGATTCTGCACGATACCGGCCGGGCGGAGAACTACCGCTTTCATACCGACGCAAGCTTGATGCTGGCGCAGCGAGTCTGCAAACGCCTCAACATTCGCGGAGAGCGCCGTACCCGCCTGCTCTTCCTGGTGGATAACCATCTCACCCTCTGGAGGACCGCCACCACTCGCAATTTGGAAGATCCAAACGTCATCCAGGAGTTTGCGGGCATCATGCAGAATCGCTCCAACCTGGAAACTCTTCTTCTAATGACTTATGCGGATTCCAAGGGCACCAACGCGGAAGCCTGGTCCACCTGGAAAGAGACGCTGATGATGCAGCTCTTCGCCAACACGGTCGCTTATCTAGAGGACAACAAGGCCTTCGTCCATCGCGTGGAGACCGCCAAGACGAACTTGCGCGAGGCTGTCACCACGCAGATGGCTCCGGACTTCGAGACCGAAATCGATGCGCACTTCCAACTCATGCCAGAGCGCTACTTCTTCTTCCGGGATGAAGCGAGCGTGATGCGTCATGTGGAGCTGTTCCGGAGGTTCATGACCAACGCTTTGTCTCCTCAGCCTGACGAGTCCCTCCGTCCGGCGGTGAACTGGGTTCCCTTCCCGAACGGCGGCTATACCCAGATGGAGTTGTGCTGTTGGGACCGGGCCAATCTTCTGGTCAAGATTGCCGGCGCTCTCGCCGCCAACAAGGTCAACATCCTCAGTGCGGACATCTTCACCCGGGGTGACAACCTGATCCTGGACATCTTCCGGGTGTGTACCACGGATCTGGAACCGGTGACTCGCAAACGTACCATGACCGGGGTGGAAGACCTGCTTCATGATGTGCTGGAGTCTGATCTGGATATGGAGTCCTGGAATGAGAAGATTGTCATTCCCGCTCCCAAACCTCGCCTGGATCCCGCCAACCACCCTCTGGCGGATACCTTCCCGTCTCGGGTCCTGATCGCCAACAACATGAACCCCAGCTACACAGTGCTGGAAATTCAGGTGCTCGACCGCCTGGGGCTGCTCTATGACGTCTTCCGCGCCATTGCCCAACATGACGTGCAGGTGGTTCACTCCCGCATTGCCACGGAAAAGGGCGCCGCTATCGATAGCTTCTACCTGACAGACAGTAAGGGGAAGAAGCTGAAGGACCGCAAGGCGCTCGACAGTCTGAAGACATCCGTCGAACAGGCCATCCGCCGAAGATAGGAGCCCGGAAAAGCGCCCTGGGAGGCAGGTGACTCGTATCCATCCGTAGCCACGACTTCCCTCCGCTGTGCTTAGTCTCCTCTCCCAGGTTCTGCTTCGCTATCTCGCCAGGCACAAGGTGCTCTTTCTCCTGGATGGGATCAGTGTCGCGATTGGCGTGGCCGTCTACCTGGCGATCCAGAGCGCCAACTACAGCGCCAACCAGGCCTTCCGCTCCAGCATCGACCTGGTGGCCGGAAAGAGCCACCTCGAGGTCCGCGGCAGCACAGGAACCATTGCCGAGGATCTGTTCCCCAGAATCGCCGCGCATCCCGCCGTACTGGCCGCCACACCTCTGTTGGAAGGCTATGCCACCCTGCCCAACGTTCCCGGCGGATACCTTCATATCATCGGTTCCGACCCATTCACCAACTATCCATTTCAGACGATCGGAGCAGCTGCCCGTCAGGCGGAGACCTTTCAATTCGAGACCTGGCTCCGGCAGCCTCGCTCCATCATGGTTCACCCTGATTTGCTTGCTCGTACGGGAACCGAGGTGGGAGGAACGGTCCAAGCAGAGATGAACGGGAGTCTGGTCACCCTGACGATCACAGGTGCCCTGAGTTCCGGAGAAGTCGATCGCGCTTCCTCTGGATCCCTCGCGGTGATGGATATCGGCTGGGCCCAAGAGTTGCTTGGCGAGACGGGCCGGCTCACCTCTGTCCAGATCCTCCTCAAGAACCCCTCCGACATTGCCGCAGCTCGAAGGGCACTCACGGAGATCCTTCCCCCGGATGCCGTGGTGCAGGCGCCGGAACAGCGCTCCGAACAGATCCAACGCATGATGGACGGGTTCCAGCTCAATATCACGGCTCTAAGTGTCGTCTCCATCCTGGTCGGAGTCTTTCTCATCTACAATTCGGTCTCCGCCTCCGTGGTGCGCCGTAGACGTGAAATCGGGATCCTGCGCTCCAATGGCGCCAGCAAGGGCCAGGTGCGGCTCATCTTCCTGATGGAGGGAATGCTCCTGGGGATTCCCGGCGTTCTCTTGGGGATTCCCCTGGGCATATGGTTAGCCAACGGTCTGGTAGGGAAAGTGTCCGAGACCATCTCGTCTCTTTATGTGCTGGTGAATGTGCAGAGCGCTTCCCTGGCCCCCTTTCACGTCATCCTGGCCATGACCTTTGGACTCGGCGCCACCCTTCTCGGCGCCTTCCTTCCCGCCTTGGAAGCCTCAGAAGTCCCTCCCCTGAGCGCGTTGCGTCCCAATGAAGCGGTGCAACCCAAGCAAATCGCTGGTCAACGCTGGCTCCGCTATGGATTGGCGTCGCTGGCACTAGCCCTTCTCTTCTCCTGGATGGCGCTGGCGACTGGGCCTCGCTGGATGAGTTTCCTGGCCTGCACCGCTCTCATTGCCGGATTTTCGCTCGCAACGCCCTGGATCTGCCTGCGGCTCTCGGACGCCCTGACGACACTTCATCAAAGGAGCCACCAGGCGGGCATCCTGACAAGAATCGCCATCGATGACGTCCGCCGCTCCCTCCATCGATCCACGGTGACCGTCGCCGCGCTCATGCTGGCGGTTTCCATGACCATCGGGGTCACCGTGATGGTTTCCTCCTTTCGTTCCACCGTTAACAATTGGGTCCATCACGCCATGAAAGCGGACTACTTCCTGGCTCCGGCTGCCAACCAGGTCCTGGGCTTTGTGTCCTTTATTCCAGGGGAGCTGATTCAGTTTCTGGAGGATCAAGCCGGCGTGGCGGATGTGGAAACCTACCGGGATATCCAACTTGCTGTAGATGATGAACGCACCGTGACCCTGGGCGTGGTCAATGCGGTGGAGCACGATACGCTTCGATTCATGGGGGGAAACGGATCCGCCAAAATGAAGGCCTTTTTTGAGCCGGGACGCGTCTTAGCCACGGAAGCGTTCTCCCGTCGACATGACCTCTCCGAGGGAGACACCGTCGTGCTGCCCACGCCTGAGGGTGATCGGAGTTTCGAAGTGGCAGGAATCTATTACGACTACTCGGACGACCAGGGCAAGTTGGTAATGAGCCAGGCGAACTTCACCCGCTACTGGAAGGACTCGCGCGTCCACTCCATCGCCATCTACCTGAAGGATCCCGGTGAAGGAGAAGCGCTTATGGAGCTCGTACGGCAGGAATTTGGCAAGCAGGGCGAGCTTTCCATCTACAGCAACCGGGGATTGAGAGAGGAAGTGTTCCGCATCTTCGACCAGACCTTTGCCGTCACCTATGTGCTCCGCACCATTGCCATTGCCGTGGCCGTGATCGGCGTGGGTCTGTCCTTGGCAACCCTGGTGATGGAGCGCACCCGAGCCATCGGCATCCTGAGATCCATGGGCGCCAGTCGCAACCAGGTGCGGCAGCTCTACCTCACCGAGGCGGCGCTGCTTGGTTTCTTCAGCAGCGTCATTGGGATCCTCTGCGGCCTGGGTATGGCCATGATCCTGACCTGGGTGGTGAACAAGGCGTTCTTCGGCTGGACCATTCAGTTGCAGATCCCCTGGATGGAACTGGCCCTCACACCTCTGTGGGTAGTCGGCATCGCCATTCTCGCCGGGATCCTACCTGCCTCAAACGCCGCCCGCCTTTCCGTGAATCAAGCGGTCCGGATATAAGCGCCTCACTTCACCTCCAATAGCTCGAATCCCATGATCATGGTCAGGGGAAGTTGGAGTTTCTGGGTGGGATCCAGGGGATGATCGGTCGTCAATTGGGCCGAAATCTCGGCAACCCCGATCTTGGGAAAACGCAGGGCCTTATCAATATTCATGTAGCCCTTGATCGACCCATCCTTCATTTCCATTTTCATCTTGGGATCCTTCTCCCCACCCGCCGTCTTCACGTCGACCTCCAGGTCCGCGGTATATTCCAAGCGAGCCGTCCCCTCTTTATCCCCCACATACTGATAGGTGTAAGCCGCATTCACATTTCCGGTGGGGCCGAAATTGAGATTCACATCATTCTTCCACTCCGTGCCCACCGAGGCTCCTTCCGCAGGCACGCCGAAGCGAATCGCTGGGAGCATCAATTGCTTGAGCTGCTCCGGGCCAAAGCGGACCTGCATGAAGTTGTTGCCGCCTTCCAGCTTGGTGAAGCCGGTCGCAGCCACAATCTCGTCCTTGTCATCCAGGGTAAACTCGAACTTCTCGCCGGTGATTCCCTCGAACGCATCACTCAGAATGTTCTCCTGACTATTGGGATCGTCGGAATCATAAGTCATGACCACGTTGCCCATCTTGATGGAGGTCATCGCCCGAGTGATCGACGCGGTCACAATGCGGAGCGCTGGGTCCGAGGGGTCCTGCGCACAATCCGCCGAGATAATGATGCTGAATTGTGCGACCTGCTTGGCATCCGGATTGCCTCCCGGCCCCATGGCGAGGGGCACTTCGATATGCTGGTCAGTCTGGAACAGGTAGGATTTCCCCACTTGATAAGTTGGCGGCAGGAGAACGTCCGCATCCTGAGCCTCGAGATGGGACGGTAGTGCGCCCCAGGCCAGAATGGCGATCGAGGCTAGAGCATGAACGAAGGGGGAGGTCTGCATCTCACTATGATAGCTGGAGTCGCAATCTGAGGATAGTTGAATTCACCTAGAGAAAGCTACGCAGCACGCTGCAAAGGGCGCACGCCAGTGATCAATCACTTGTCAGGAAGTGATAATTGACTTATCGCCTTATCTCCAGGCCGGGCGATAACGCGCCACCCTCGCCCCGTGAAAAGGGGTGCTGGAGGACGTTGGCACGATTCTGGCTTCCTATATCTTGAAAGAAGAAAAAACTCGCCCCAGAGGCAGCAGCAAATGAAGAAAGTCGAAGCTATCATCAAACCCTTTAAGCTGGAAGACGTGAAAGACGCCCTCTCTGAAGTTGGCGTTCAAGGCATGACGGTGACTGAAGTCAAAGGTTTCGGCCGCCAGAAGGGCCACACGGAAATCTATCGCGGAAGTGAATACACCGTCGACTTCCTGCCCAAAGTGAAGCTGGAAATCGTCGTGGAAGAAGAGAACGCCGACCGCGTTGTCGAAGCCATCCAGAAGACCGCCAACACCGGCAAAATCGGTGACGGTAAGATCTTCGTATCCGTGATTGAAGAAGCAATCCGGATCCGGACCGGGGACACTGGCGCGGACGCAATCACCGCCGCTGACTGATCCAGCCCTATCCTCTTTGCAACAGTTTCGTTGCCGCACGAGCGCGCGCCCATTCAGGCGCGCGCTTTTTCTTTTCCCTCCTTGCACTCTCCCTCGTTCTCAACCAGTGTCGGGAAGCTTGCTGGAGAGGGAAAACCAGAGCATTTCGAGCGTGTGAGACCGAAGGAGCTGAATCGAATTTATGGGGAAGAAGCTACGGGAACGACCCAGCGAGGGTTCGTGGACGCGCTCAAGAAACTTCTCTGGAGTTTTCGCTACGCCTTTACCGGGCTCATCCTGGTCATCAAGTCGGAACAGAACATGCGGATCCACTGTCTTGGCACGGTGGTGGCCGTCTGTCTGGGCCTCTTTTTCCGCATCTCCGCTTTGGAATGGATCGCCGTCATCCTCAGCATCGGGCTGGTAATCTCCGCGGAGATCTTCAATACGGCGATCGAGATCCTGGCTGACCGCGTCACCATGCTGGATGACGAGCTCATTCGCCGAGCCAAAGACGCCGGTGCCGCTGGGGTCATGGTCATGGCCTTTGCAACCCTGGTCGTCGGGGCCATTGTATTTTTGCCCAAGTTCCTTACTTTGCTGGGTGTCTAAGTCTCCTTCGAGGGATTCCTCAACCATGAACGCCGCCGAGCTCACTGCGAGTCTGTCCGCGCTGCTCTCTCCCAACCAGATCTCCGTGGATCCGGAAGTGCTGGCACTTCACGGCACCGATCGCTGGCATGCATCCCACCCTCCAGACGTCGTCGTCTTTGCCGAGAGCACTGAAGACGTCTCCAAGGTTTTGGCCTTTGCCAATGAAAACCGTATTCCCGTGACCCCGCGAGGCGCCGGCGTCGGCTACGTGGGCGGATGTGTGCCGCTCCACGCGGGCATTTCCCTTTCCGTCGCCCGGATGAACCGGATCAAGGAAATCAACCTTCAGGATGGAGTGGCGGTGGTGGAGCCTGGCGTCATCACCGGAGACCTGCAGGATGCCGTGCGGAAACAGGGCTGGTTCTATCCACCCGACCCGGCGAGTCTGCGGGAGTGCTCCATCGGCGGCAATGTGGCGACCAATGCCGGCGGGCCCAAATGTCTCAAATACGGCGTTACCCGCAACTATGTGCTGGGCCTGGAAGCCGTTCTTGCCAATGGCGAAGTGCTCCGTACGGGAAGCCGCACCCATAAGAACAAGACCGGCTTTGACCTCGTGGGCCTCTTTGTCGGATCCGAAGGCCTTCTCGGGGTGGTCACCGAAGTGACCTTGCGCCTGATTCCCCATCCTCCAGCGCGGGCCACCTTCTCCGCCGGGTTCGAAACCTTCGAAGACGCCGCCCGGGCGGTGCAAGCCATTCTCGACAGCGGCTATCTGCCCTGCGCCATGGAGATTACCGACGCCTTCACCCTGGCCGCGGCCCGCAACTATCCGGAGAACAAGACGGCAGTTCCCGAAGGCGACGCGCATCTCATCGTCGAGATCGACGGCCAACCCGAGGCTGTCCATGCAGATAAGGCGACTCTCCAGAAGCTTCTCAGCCAATTGAATCCCACTGCGTTGACGGCGGCCGAGACCCATGATGAGTGTGAGGCCATATGGGACATCCGCAGGAGTTTCTCCTATAGCCTAAGAGCAACTGGACTCGTCAAAATGAATCACGACGTGGTGGTCCCGCGCAGCCGACTGGTGGATCTGGCGAAATTTTCACGTGTGTTGCAGAAGGAAACGGGCTATTCCGTGGCGAGTTTTGGCCACGCCGGGGATGGAAACATCCACGTGAATATCATGGTGAGCGCGAAGGAAATGGAGAATCATCCGGAAAAAGTGGACGCTGCGATCGATCGGCTCTTCCAACAGATTCTGGCCTGGAAAGGGGTCATTACCGGAGAGCATGGCGTTGGAATTGCCCGAGTTCCGTGGCTGAACGAGGCACTGGGCGGGGTTTCCCTGGATGTCCACAAGAGGGTCAAAGCAGCGCTGGATCCCCACGGTATTCTCAACCCGGGGAAGTTTGTGCCCACAAATTGATTCAATGTGGTACGATGTTTGCTGAATGGGTGCAGCGTTACCACCCATGAAGAAACTCGAAGCCGTCATCAAACCATATCATCTCGAAGATGTAAAAGACGCCCTGCAACAGCTGGGAATCATTGGGATGACGATCAGTGAGATTCGGCGTTTCACCAATCTGGGTCGTCACATCACACCTACCACTGATTACAGCCGTTCCATACCTGTGGACGTGGACTTCGCGCCCTGTCTCAAAGTGGAATTGGTTCTCGTAGGCTCAAGTGTCGATATCGCCATTAAGGCCATTGAGAACGCATCGATGGGGCAATGCTCTATCGTGCTGCAGGAAATCAATGACGTGGTCCGGATCCGAACCAACGAACGCGGCGAGGTCGCCGTGTGAGTGCCAGTGGTCAGTAGGCAGTAGTGGGTCGTTGCACCGGGGCTGTTCCCACTATTGTCCACTGGCCTCTGGGAGGATCACTCCACTGCCCTTCCCGAGGGTCCGTTCCAGGGTAGCCTGATCCATCTGATAGCTGTTATCGACCAGCCAGGGTTTCAGATCTTTCTTGGCGTCGTCCGTCGCATTGATCCAATAGCGGCGATGGGTGATGAGCACCGTGTCTTTGCCGCTTCTCTTGTGGTGAACCCGCAGTCTCAAGGGGGAATGCCCACGATGTCGCTTGGCAATCTCCTGGATGCGAACCAGGTCATCCACCGAATCCGACTCACAGTCTAACAAGAGCTCCAGAGGCTGGATGGGTGCTTGTTCCCTCGTCTCCTCAAAATCCTTGGGATCAAAGGGAATTGCTTCCAGGATCTCGATCTCTTTGGCGGACAACCGCTTGGATTCCGAGCGCTGATCAAACTCTACGGTGGCCTTGAGAGACACGACGGCGCCTTTCTTGATGGCTTCGGAATACTCTTCGTAGACCTTGCCGAACACCATCATCTCCACCGCGCCGGTGAAATCCTCAATCTGGATGATCGCGAAGGGTTTGCCCGCTTTGGAGAAACGCTGATCCACGACCGTGATCAGCCCCGCAAAGTTGTGCACCTCCCGCCCTTCCGGCATCCGTTCGATCATCCCGAACTTCTTGAACTTCCCTTTCCGGAGAGAGCCCCGGTAGGCATCCAGGGGGTGACCGGTTACATAGAAGCCCAACAGGTCTTTCTCAAAGGCCAGAACCTCGTCCTTGGTCCATTGTTCCGTGCCTTCGTCCACCACTTCCGGTGTGGGGCCCATGTCCGTGATTTCATCCAGACCAAAGAGCGAGGCTTGACCGGAACGCCGGTCCTTCTGAAGCGTGGCGGCGCTGGCGACGACCTGGCCGAGCCGGTTGAACAGTTTGTCCCGGCGTTCGCCCACAAAGTCAAAGGCGCCACAACGCACCAGACTTTCCAGGATCTTCTTGTTCACCGTCTTGGAATCCAGGCGGTTGCAGAAATCTTCCATCCCCTTGTACTCGCCGTTCTTCTCCCGCTCGTTGACCGCGGTTTCCATGGCGGCTTCCCCCACGTTCTTGATCGCGGCGAGCCCGAATCGAATCTGGCGCTTGGGATCTCCCCACTCATCGATTCCCTCTTCCGGCGCGAACTTGAGCCGGCTCCGGTTCACATCCGGAGGCAGGATCTGGATGTTCATCCGCTGACATTCCGCCACGAAAACGGAGATCTTGTCCGTGTTGTTGATCTCATTACTCAAGAGGCCGGACATGAACTCGACCGGGTAGTTGGCCTTGAGATAGGCGGTTTGGTAGGAGATCAGCCCATAGGCTGCGGAGTGCGACTTGTTGAAGCCGTACTTCGCGAACTCCTGGAGCATGTCGAAGATCTCGTTCGCGAGTTTTTCTTCGATATTGTTCACCTCCTTGGCGCCCTTCACGAACTTGACCCGCTCCTGCTCCATGATCTCCATCTTCTTCTTACCCATGGCGCGACGCAGCAGGTCAGCCTCACCGAGGGAGTAGCCGGCAAGAACGTTGGCGCATCGCTGCACCTGTTCCTGGTAGATCAAGATCCCGTAAGTCTCCTTGGCGATCTCCTCGAAGAGCGGGTGTGGGTAGTTGACCTTCTTTTTCCCTTTCTTCCGCTGGATGTATTCCGGGATGAAGTCCATCGGGCCCGGCCGATAGAGCGCGATCAAAGCGATGATGTCATCAATCCGATTGACATCGAACTGCTTACAGAGACTGACCATCCCACCAGATTCCAACTGGAACACACCGCAGGTCTCACCGTGATTGAGAAGGTTGAAGGTGGCCTGGTCATCGAGCGGGATATTTCCGATGTGGAAGTCCGGGGTGTGGACCCGGATCAAATCGACGGCGTCCTGAATTACCGTGAGGGTCTTCAGCCCCAGGAAGTCCATCTTCAACATGCCCAGATCCGTGAGCGGATTCATGGCATACTGCGTCGTGATTTCCCCTTCCTTCCCTCGAGTCAACGCCACGAGTTCCGTGAGGTCCCGGTCCCCGATCACGACCCCTGCAGCGTGGATGCCCGTGCCGCGGGTCAGGCCTTCAAGGAAGGAGGCGTAGGTCCAGAGTTCCTTGGTGACGGGCTCGTTCTCCAGCGCCTCTTTCAACTCCGGATTCTTCATCCGTGCATCCGCCAGGGTAATGTTGAGCTCGTTCGGGATCATCTTGGCGATGCGATCCCCTTCCGTGTAGCTCAAGCCCATGACGCGGCCGACGTCCCGCACCACACTCTTGGCGCCCAGAGTGCCGAAAGTGATGATGTGAGAGACGGAGCGTTCCCCGTATTTCTCCCGCACGTAATCGATCACTTCCGGGCGGCGCGTCTGACAGAAGTCCACGTCAATATCCGGAGGTGAGACCCGTTCCGGATTGAGGAACCTTTCGAAAATCAGACCAAACCGGATGGGACAGAGGTCCGTGATTCCAAGGGCGTAGGCGACCAGACTACCGGCCGCCGAACCCCGTCCCGG
Organism: Verrucomicrobiales bacterium; assembly: GCA_041984905.1. Classification (GTDB taxonomy): domain Bacteria; phylum Verrucomicrobiota; class Verrucomicrobiia; order Verrucomicrobiales; family DEV007; genus JBHIXE01. Next base: position 19,037 of record JBHIXE010000032.1, read on the forward strand.
CCCTACCGGAATGTCGTGATCCTTGGCCCACTTAATGAAGTCCCACACAATGAGGAAGTAGGACAGGAAGCCCATCTTCTCCATGATGCCGATCTCGTAATCGAGACGCTCGGTCAGTTCCTTGTCCTCAGCGACCTGCTCTTCGCCATAGCGATTCACCAGGCCCTCATGGCACACCTTTCGGAAGTAGTCACCCCGCGGACTGCCATCCGGCGAATCGAACTGGGGATACTTCTCCGTGCTGGTGGCGTCCAGGGTCAGTTCCAGGTCGCACATCTCGGCGACCAGCAAGGTATTGGTGACGGCTTCCGGGATCTCCTTGAAGAGCGCCCGCATTTCCTCGGCGTCCTTGAAGTAGACGTCCGGAGAATACTTCATCCGGTTTTCGTCGAGGAGCAGCTTGTTGGTGCCGATACAGATGAGCACCTCGTGAGACTCGTGATCCGTCTTGTTCAGGAAGTGGACGTCATTGGCCGCCACCACCTTGAGCCCAAATTCCTTGGCGAACTTCAGGTGCTGCTGGGTGCACTTGTGCTGGGCCTCCATTCCATGATCGTGCAGTTCCAGGAAGAAGCGATCCTTGCCAAAGATATCCACGAACTCGCCCAGGCTCTGGCGGGCTTCCTCCAGCATGTCATCCTGAATGAATTGATTGATCTCCCCGTTGATACAGCCACTCAGGCAGATGAGTCCTTCCGAGTGCTGCGCCAGGAACTCCTTATCCGTCCGCGGCTTGTAATAGAACCCTTCCAGGTGTGCCTGTGAGACGATCTTGGACAGGTTCTGGAACCCGGTATCGTTCATGGACAGCACCGTGAGGTGGGACATGCGGCGCCCATTCTTGAGCTTTTCCTTCTCCGTCAGGGCCATCCCGGGAGGGGTCAGGTAGAGCTCACAGCCGATGATGGGCTTGATGTTGTTCTTCTTGGCCTGCTGATAGAAATCGATCGCCCCATAGAGGTTGCCATGATCTGTCATGGCCACAGCTGGCATTCCCAGATTCGAGGCGCGCGCCATCAGATCCTTGATTCGCACCGCTCCATCCAACAACGAATACTCGGTATGGAGATGGAGATGGACGAAGGAATCAGAGGGAACTGGCATAGCGAAAAAGGTTACTTGGGAAGGGCGTCATGGCAAGGCGTGTTAGTTAACCTTTACGAACATCCACTCGACCTTCGGGCAAATTTCAGCCGCGCAGCCTTGCTTCCCCTGCTCGCGTCTCCGATGATCGGATAATGAGTGATATGGTCGTGAATCTCCTGATGGTCATTGGCGGATTGGTGGGGCTCTATTTCGGAGCGAGTTGGCTGGTGAAAGGGAGTGTGGATATCGCTCTATGCTTCAAGATTTCCCCGTTGATCATCGGGCTCACGGTGGTGGCGTTCGGCACGAGCGCTCCCGAAGCATTCGTAGGCGTGAACCTGAATATGGGAGGGTATCCGGATACCGCGATCGGCAACGTGGTCGGGTCCAACATCTGCAACATTGCCCTGATGCTGGGGATCGCTGCCCTCATCCGGCCCATTGCCATCAAGCCCCTTCTTGTGAGGCGGGATATGCCTTTGCTCCTGGGCTCCATTGGGATCTTCACCTATATGATCTGGGACCGGGTGATTTCTCCCGTGGAAGGCGGGATTCTTTTCGCTCTCATCCTGGTCTACGTGCTCATCAACGTGATGCTCGCCAGGAGCGGGAAACTACCCCATGAAGTGGCGAGCGAGTTTGAGGCGGAGTTGGAGCCGGAAGTCACTAAGGTCAAAGAGCGCCCTTTCCTCCAGGAAATGGGCATCGGCATTTTCTTCCTCCTGATTGGCCTTGTCGTCCTCGTGGCCGGAGCCGAGGCCCTGCAACGCGGCGCGGTCGCCATCGCCAAGGAATTCGGGGTGAGCGATGCCATCATCGGCCTGACCCTCGTCGCGATCGGCACTTCGCTTCCAGAGATTGCCACCGCGATTGTCGCGTCCGTCCGTAACCATGGCGACATCATTGCCGGGAATGCCATCGGCTCCTGCATCTTCAACATTTGTGCGGTGATCGGAATCGTGGCCCTGATCCGGCCGATCGTGGGATCGGAAGCCATCCAACTGACGGATCTGGCAGTGATGGCTGGCGCGACATTGATCGTGACGCCCATCATGATTTCCCAGAAGAAGATCCTCCGCTGGGAAGGCCTGCTCCTTCTCATCGGCTACGGTGTGTATTGCTATCACCTCTTCCAACGCACTGGCGGCATTGGAGGTTGACTCGCTTCCTTCCTTCTTCCCTTTTTTGACTCGATACTATGAGCGAATCCAACACCATTCTCGTCACCGGTGGCGCCGGGTTCATTGGCAGTGCCCTGGTCTGGGCTCTCAATGAGAAAGGCTACGAGAACATTCTGATTTCCGATTGCCTCGGCACCGACGAAAAGTGGCGTAACCTCGTGGGGCTGCGCTACGCCGACTACGTCGATGCCGCCGACCTCAAAGAACGGGTCACCGCTGATCCCGAGCACTTTGGCGATATCGAACGCGTCTTCCATCTCGGTGCCTGTTCCGCCACGACGGAGAAAGACTCCGATTACCTGATGCGGAACAACTACGAGTACACCAAGACCCTGGCCCATTGGGCGCTCACCATCGGCGCCCGCTTTGCCTATGCCTCCTCCGCTGCCACCTACGGCGATGGCGAGCACGGGATGGACGACAAAGATCCCAAGATCGAGAAGCTGCGTCCTCTCAATATGTATGGGTATTCCAAGCATCTCTTTGATCTCTATGCCAAGCGCACGGGCATCCTCTCGAAGATCGTCGGCCTGAAGTATTTCAACGTCTTTGGCCCGAACGAGAATCACAAGGGCGACATGCGCAGTGTGGTGAACAAGGCCTTCTCCCAGATCCAGGAGACCGGGCAGGTGAAGCTCTTCAAGAGCTACAAGCCGGAATATAAGGACGGCGAGCAGATGCGGGATTTTCTCTATGTGAAAGACGCTGTGGAGATGACGATTCACCTCTCCGCCACGGACGAAGTGGGCGGTCTCTTCAACCTGGGTTCCGGCGAAGCCAACACCTGGGTCCAGCTCGCCAACGCCATTTTCAAAGCCATGGGCTTGCCGCCCAAAATCGAGTTCGTGGATATGCCGGAACAGCTTCAGGCGAAGTACCAGTACTACACCTGTGCTGACATCCAGAAGCTACGCGACGCCCACTACACGGCACCCGTCACCAGCCTGGAAAGGTCCGTGGCGGATTATGTGCAGAACTACCTGATGCCGGATCGCCTGCTGGGAATGTAGCTATACAGCTCAGCCTACGATCTCAACTTCCTCGAAGTCCAAACCGGTATACGCTTTTTCTATCAGACATCTGCGGAGTCGATCGGATACTAGCCATTCGCCTGGATTCGCTTTGAAGATATCAGCCGAGGGAATTCGTTGTCTTTGAACAACCCAT